>ONJR01000105.1 GCA_900318195.1 uncultured Planctomycetota bacterium | reverse complement strand
GTTGCTCATGCCGCGGTTTGCGATCGTCGAGTTGCAGCATATAGCGGACAGCGCGGATCGTAATCGCCGTACGCGCGGACGGCGCGGGCTTGACGTTCTGAGTCGTTTGCAGAATATGTCGGGAGTCGATTTGCAGATAGACGATTCCGAGCTTGCGGAATACGCGAATCAACCGGTCGATCTTAAGCTGGTCGCGCTTGCGAAACGTCTCGAGGGCAAGCTTGTGACGAACGACTACAATCTCAATAAGGTCGCGAAGTTGCAGGGCGTAACGGTGATCAATTTGAACGATCTCGCGAGCGCGTTGCGACCTGTGTTTTTACCGGGCGAGCGTTTCGAGGTCGATATTGTTAAAACGGGCGAGGAGATTGGTCAGGGCGTCGCGTACTTGGACGACGGTACGATGGTCGTTGTCGATCAGGGTCGTCCTCATATAGCGGAACGCGTTGTGGTAACGGTAACGAGCGTGCTTCAGACGAGCGCAGGTCGTATGATCTTCGCGCGCTACGAGTACACGACAAAGAAACTTTCAGGCACCACGATCGTATTGGATAAACAGTCGCGCAGTTGACGCGCGGTCGCGCCGAGTTACGTTTAAATAGGAGCCGACATGATCTGTTCAGACGCGATAATGCAATTGCTTAGTCGAGATCGCCGCTTTTCAGCGCGCTCGTACGATTTTGTTCAAGACGTTCTCGAATACGCGCTTTTCGTCGGCGTTCCCAGCAACGAAGAGACGTTGGCTGAGTACGAAGAGAACGAGGGTCATATTTCCGGCGAGACGCTGTGTCGCTTTGCGGTCGACTATGCCGCGGCGCAGTTCGGTTATATGGCGCGCGAGGTCCTCGCGCAGCTTGGTATTCACACGACGAGCGATATTGGCGATATCGTCTATAATCTCATTAGCGTCGGAGAGATCGCGCAGTCGTCGAGTGATTCGCGCGACGATTTCGACAACCTCTTCGATCTTGAATCCGAGCTAGAAAAGAGTTTTGAGTTTGCGTACGAACGCCGTCGTCGCAATTAGCGATCGACGTGTAACGCGGCGTATAAGGCGCAAGGCACACACATTGTATTTATATATTGGGGGGAAGGCATGATATCGGAACGAGCGGGTCAACCAGTTTCGGCGAGCGATCTAATCGACGTGGCGGCGCTTGAACGCGATTATTACGAGAAGCTTCCGGCGCTTGACGTTCCCGAGCAGCGCGTGCGATTTGGCACGGGCGGGCACCGCGGTAAATCGAGCGACGGATCCTTTACGGAGTCGCACATTAAGGCGATCACGCAGGCGATCGTCGATTGGCGTCGTCAGAGCGCAGCCGGCGCGCCTAGCGTGTTGTGGCTTGGCAAGGACACGCACGCGCTTTCAGACGCGGCGCAGAAGACGGCGCTGTGCGTCCTTGCGGCGAACGGCGTGACGACGCATATCCAGCGCGCGAACGGGGTAACGCCGACTCCAGCGGTCTCTCGCGCGATTCTCGCGTCGAATCGTTTGCACGGTTCGAACTACTCGGACGGCGTCATTATCACGCCGTCGCACAATCCCCCTACGGACGGCGGTCTGAAGTACAATACGACGAACGGCGGCGGGGCGGATCTCGACATAACGACTTGGATAGAGAATCGCGCGAACGAGTACCTCCGCGAGGGCAATCGCGCGGTCAAGTTCATGCCTTATGACGCGGCGCTCGCGGCGCCGACGACGCGCGAAGTCGATTATGTGCCGGACTACGTGGACGATCTCGCCAACGTCGTCGATCTCGCCGCGATCCGCGACGCGAAGATTCGTATTGGGGTCGATCCTCTCGGCGGCGCCTCCGTCGGGTATTGGCGACCAATCGCCGAGAAGTACGGACTCGATATTACCGTCGTCAACGACAAGATCGACCCGACGTTCTCCTTTATGTCGATCGATCACGACGGTAAAATTCGTATGGACTGCTCCAGTCCTTGGGCGATGCGCAAACTTGTCGCGCTGAAGGACAAGTTCGATATTGCGTTCGCGAACGATCCGGATTCCGATCGTCATGGAATCGTAACGCCGACGCTCGGACTGATGAATCCGAATCATTACTTGGCGGTCGTCGTCGATTATCTTATTAAGAATCGTCCGACGTGGAGCGCGAATCTCGGAATCGGCAAGACGCTCGTTTCGAGCGCGATCATCGACCGCGTCGTCTCGGCGGCTGGTCGTAAGCTGATAGAGGTTCCTGTCGGTTTCAAGTGGTTTGTTCCCGGTCTCTTTAACGGCGAGATTTGTTTCGGGGGCGAAGAGAGCGCGGGCGCGAGCTTTTTGCGTTTCGACGGCGGGGTCTGGACGACGGATAAAGACGGTATTATACTCAATCTCTTGGCGGCAGAAATCCTCGCGAAGACGGGCAAGGATCCCGGCGCGCTTTACCTCGAACTTGCTCAGAAGTTCGGCTCGCCGTTCTACAAGCGAATTGAGGCGCCTGCGACGCTCGCGATTAAGGAGGCTCTCAAGCAGATGACGCCCGATCAGGTAACGTCTTCAACGCTCGCAGGGGACGAAATAGTCGCGCGCCTGACAACGGCGCCCGGCAACGGCGCTGCGATCGGCGGTCTCAAGGTGGTAACGAACCAGGGTTGGTTCGCGGCGCGTCCTTCTGGCACAGAGATGGCGTACAAGATTTACGGCGAGTCTTTCAAGAGCGAGGAGCATCTCGATCAGATTCTTTCCGAAGCTCAGGAGATCGTGAACGCTGCGCTACGCGGCGTGTGATTTCAACCGTTTGGCGTCGCGCTTGCGCGGCGCTTTTTTTTTTAGGGGGACGCAATGAGCGATTCGTGGGACGATATAGGCGATTCCTTTAGACTCATGAGACACGGACGATTACTGATAGGACTGTCCGTTTTGATCATAGTCGGTTACATGGGGCTGGTTGACCACTTTGGTCATTTGCTCGCATTTCTCATGGCGGTCGTTGCGCCGTCTGTGTTGATAGGCGTTGTCGCGTTTCTGCTGGATCGGCTCATGAAGCGGCATGACCGTAAGGTTCGCGCACGACGTAAGTCTGGCGGCTCTGCGGCGAGCGCGTTGCGTTGGCGTCTGTCGGGCAACGGGTATAGCGTCGTTGTTGAGGGCGCGCGCGACGCGAATATTGTCGAGGTAACGATTCCGGACGTAATTAAAGGGGTCGACGTAGTCGAAATCGGGGCGCGCGCGTTCGAGAACTGCGGTCGTCTTGTCGCGGCGCGGCTTCCGCGCGGTCTCGAACGTATCAGTTTCCGCGCGTTCGCGAACTGCCGTTCGCTCCAGGAAGTGAAACTTAGCGCGCGGACAGTCGCGATCGAATCTGAAGCCTTTGCCGACTGCGTTTCGCTTCGCACGATTAAGTTGCCGAAACTTCTACAGACAATAGGTTCGCGCGCGTTCCAGGGTTGCGTAGCGCTCGAACCAGTCGAGATACCTTTCAACGTGCGCGACATAGCGCGCGACGCGTTTCCTCCGAACGTAAAGCTTAAAGTCTATAGGGGTAGCGCCGCTGAGAGTTGGGCGCAGCGTCTAGGTCGCAACGTCCACCTTATTATGTATCGAGAAGAGTAACGTGGAGCGCTTTTACGAGCGCGTCGAGCGCGCTTTGCGCTAATTCCGACGGTAGAAGCTCGCCGTCGTTGAGCGCGAAGCCTCCGAAGCGCGTCATGTTTTCCGGACGGTAGATTTTTTCTCCGTTTCCTGTTTTCTCTCTGACGTTTTCAGGCGTTCCAATTGAGAAGACGAGCCCTTCGTTTCGCGCTTTTACGTCCGCTAGCTTGCGCGTAACGACGTCGACGGTTCCACCGGGTTTGAACGTTGGATTCTCGGGATTCCAGTATGCGAGTAGTAGGTCGGAGTTGCGAACCAGTCGTTCGCCGAGCGCTACGTACTGGTCGACGCGCGCAAATTCGCCGCGCGCGCGCCGCGTTACGATCGGCAGTTCAACGACGTCGTCGCACGCCGCGAGCAAAGCTCTAAACGCCGCGCGTTCAGAGAGTTCGCCCGGTAGCGCGTCGCTTTTAAAATCGTCCTCGTAATCGGCGCGCGGCATAGGCAAGACGGCGCGAACGTAAATCTTAGCGCTCTGTTTTCGTCTGTTCGCCGCGACCGCCGCTTTCGCCGCGATCGAGTCGGCGCCGATTGCCAGTCCGGTCTCCAGTACGAACCTTGCGTCGACGACGCGCGCTAGTCTTTCAAAGAGTTGTTGCGTCGCCTTTTCTATTTCCCGTATTGCGTACGGCGCAATATGGCGGCGACCGGTTACCCCTATAGTTATTGTGCGAATTGGCTTTGTCATAACGCGTTACCTCTTGTCGGCCGAACTCGATGAAATGATTTTCATAACGTCGCGCATATCGTAAACGCGTAGAAGTACGACCGACGGCGGATCGGCGGTCAGCGCGGTTGATATTGCGGCGTTCTTAACTCTTTTCGTGATAATAGGATTAGCCTGCTGAATGACGGCAAGGTCGAAGGGCGACATTCCGCTCGGGCGGCTTTGCACGACGTAGTATCCAAAGCGGTCGAGCGACTCGAAGCGCGTCGGTTCGGAAATCGTTTCTAACGTCTTTTCTCCCAAGACGTTCCAGTTCGCGTAATAATCGAGCGTCTGACTCGAAAATGCGCTAAAGAGTACGCCCGACGGTTCGCCTCGACTTTGCGATTCCTTGATTTTAGCGCGCAACGCGGTCGTAACTTCGCGATCAAACGCGTCCCAGTAGTAAGTCGGTTCCAGCCCTAACCGGGTCCCGCCGACCACGCCGCCGACGAAAACGTTGTAGTATGAGAGGAACTGCGGCGCGCTCGATAATAACGACCAAATATTAGCGAGCGCGACGAACGCGACGAGCGCGCGCGACGCGCGTCGGGTCGGTGCCGACTTCTTCGCGCTTATAACGAGCAAAGTCCGCGCGCCGACCGCGCCTAGAATCGCCCAAAAGAGCGTCGACGCGATTAATAGCCGAGCGCCGTCGTGCACCGGCAGACCTGGGAACGCGCGCGTTATTGGCAACGCGACGGCGAGCGCGACCGCCGACCAGAACGCGCGCGCGAATTCGGGCGCGAACGCGCGCGCGCGACGTCCTGCTCGAAAGAACGCCAACGCGACGAACGCAAGGAGTCCGCCGGGCAGCGTCGCAAGGGGCCAGAAGAACCCGTTCCACCACGGCAAAGGGCGCTGCGGCGAGTAGAACTCGCCAAAGAAGAAGATCGGAATATTGTAATCTGCGCGTTCCGTATTGAGATTAAAGAAGGTTATAAATCCCGAAATAGGCGCGCGCCAGAGCGGCGGCGACAAGGCGAAGAAGAGCGCGACCGCAATTACGCAGCCGTATGCAAGTCGCGCGCAAACAAACGCTTCCGAACGCGCGCGACGGCGGATGAGTTCGACGCACGCGACGAGCGCAAAGGGCAGCGGTAGTATGAAGCCGCTGAACTTCGCCGTTAGCGAGAGCGCGAGCGCCGCTCCCCACAGCGTCGCGCAATACCAATTGCGGCGCGCGCCGTCGAAGAGCGACCACGCGAGCGCCCACGACGAGATCAAGAGCGAATCGCCGCCCGCAAGTTGTCCGTGCGCAAAGAGACGCGGCGTCGTTACGATAAAACACGCCGCTAAAAGCGCCGCAACGCCGCCAAACGAGCGCGCTACCCGATAGCCGACCGCGCCCACCGACGTCGCAAAGAGAAGAATGAACCCGAAACGGTAACCGGTCGCCGTCGATCCGGAACCGCCGAGCGCCAGCCATAGTCCGCGACCGAACGCGAGCGTCCACGAAGCGCCGGGAGGATGACCCTCGCGATAGATCGTGTGCGGAAACGCCGCCGATAGCGGCTCCGACCCGAAGAGCGAACTACGGTCGGAAAACGCGCTGAAATAACGACGCGCGTCAAGCTCGCGACGAGAAGAGGACGCGCGAAACGGCGACTCGCTCGCGCGCGCAGGAGAACGCGCGACCGCGTCGAGCCACGCGATAAGTTGCGACCCGCGATTGAAAGCGTCCCCTTCGTCCCAGGTAAGCGGCAGACGCGCGCTCGACCACAGCGCGCACAAGAGCGTTGCGAGCGCTATCGCAAGCGCGAACAACGACGCGACGACCCGAGTCGACCCCTTGAAATTCACGCGCGTTACGCTAGACATTCGTTACGTCGTCGACAACGCCGCCCGTGAGACTGTTGAACGCGCTGATAATCGCGTCTCGACCTTCTTCCGAACGCCCGTACACGCGGCATATCCGAAAGCTCTTAACGCTCTGTTTAATACCGTCGTCCATCATTAGCGAGACAACGTCGTCCGTTTCGGGACGATATAGGAAGTTTCGCAAGGACGAACCGGTCGGTCGGAAAGCGCAACGCGCGATATCGAATCGCAACGGGGTAGAGCGGCGCTCCTGCGGTAATTTTGCCCTTAACGCGGCTTCAAATAATTCCTGCGAGGCAAAAATCGAGGTCTCCTCGCCGTCCCCTTCGTGATAGTAGATTGTCTTCTCGGCGACGAGTCGCCAGGATATTTTACGATTAATGAAATTGCGCCACTGTTCCGCAAGCGCTTTTTTGCGCGGATCCGACGCGCGATTCCAGGTCGCGACGTCGGATAGTAGCGACCAGTCGGTGAGACGCTGATACTCGTCGAGCGAATCGATCGGATTGCCGTAGGGATAGAGTAAATCCGCGCACTCGCGAAAGAGATCCGCGAGCGCGACGTCGATCGCGCGAACCGTGCGATGGAAATAGATCGAACGGAAGAGATCGGCGCGCGCGGTAAGGAAACGCTGCAACGTAGGAAGACCCTTCTGATGAATCGTCAGACCTTTCGACGTAAAGAAAGAGTAGTGCAACAGACGTTCCAGATCGAACGGCTGCATATCGAACCCCGAGGCGTACGCGTCCCTCAAAACGAAATCCATATTGTCGATCGTGTACAGTCCTGAAAAGAGATCGCGCAACATACGCAGCCACTTCGGACGCGATTGATCCGACGCGTTCGCCTTAGGACGCGTTATCAGAAAAGCGACGTCTTCAGGCGCTACGCGCTCGCCTGGCTCGAATTCGCCAGAAGGCGAACGACGCAACCCCGAGACGAGGTCGCTCAACTGCGTGCAGATGATCTCGCCACCGAGCGTCTCGTGCGTGAGACGTTCGCCCGCGCGCGTCTTAAAGCGACTAAGGAAATGATCGTCGAAGAAATGCCCGAAGGGTCCGTGTCCGACGTCGTGCAGTAGTCCTGCGACGCGCAAGGTCTCTTCCAGACAGTTCCGGGACGGCGCGTTCGCCTCTCCCAGCTCGTCTAGCGCGCGATAGAAGCTGTCGCTCCACATAGCCCATACGCGACTCGCAAGTTGCGCGACCCCTAACACGTGCTGAAAACGCGAATGCTCCGCCGTCGGATAGACGAGCCACGCCGTTTGCAACTGGTGAATCTGTCTTAGACGCTGCAACCAAGGCGAATCGATTAAATCCCGTTCAAACGCAGTCTCGTCCTGGGAGCGAACACGTTCCGGCGAAGGAATCGATATGTATCCGTGAATCGAATCCTGTACGAGCGTTTCCGAGCGAAACTTATCCTGTATGCGTTTTCCCGAGCTTGGCATGATTAGCTTCCTGGCGTTAATAAATTTTAATCGTCGCGAATTAACTGACTAGGCAAAGCGAGCGAACTAAGCAATCTGGCGCGTCTGTAACATATAGGCGCGAATATTTTTGAAAAGTTCGCGTTTCACTGGTTATTTTCTATGGCGTCATCTTGGTTTTCACGTTATATTTAATAAGTTGATCTGTTTAGGATCGCCGAATTGCATCTCGCTTGCGTCGCGCGCTCGCTTGTGGCGTACGACGCTCGCGCCGGGTGAGTCGAAGCTCAATGCGCGCCGCGTCGCGCTTGTTATATTTTTTACTAAAGTAAGGAGTTTGCAAGTATGCGCAAGCAGAAATTGCGAGTTTTTTTAGCCGTTGCCTGCTTTGTTCTTTCGAGTACGGTAGCGTTCGCGCAGAAATTTAAGGTCGATCAGTATTTTCCGGAGTCGACGCAGATTTTTGTCGCGATCTCGAACGTTAAAGAACTCGGCGACGCGTGGAAGCGTACGAAGTTGTATGAGACGCTTTCGGCGCCGCAGTTCCAGGAGTTTCGTAATTCTCTGCGTCGTCAGATAGACGAAGCGTGGCCGAATCGACTAGGACTCAACGTCGACGACTTCACCACGTTGCCGTCGGGCGAAATTGGGGGCGGGCTCATCGCCGTGCCTGGTAAGAAGCCCGGATTCGCCGTTATGATGAACGTGGACGGCAACGCTTCCGAAGTGAACGAGTTCCTTGTCCGTTTGATTCGTCAGACGACGGAGAAGCAGCAGGGCGAAGCGACGAAAGAGCGCATTGCGGTCGGTGCGCAAACGGTCGAAGCGACGGCGTTGACGTTTCCGAATAAGGAGACCGGCGTTGTTACGACGGCGTACTACGTCGCGTTTCCGCAGTTGCTGATCGCGACGGATCAAAAGTACTTGGCGGAAATTCTACTGCGTAATCTTGCCGGCGGCGGTCGCGATTCTCTCGCTGCGCGTCCGGAATATCAGGCGGTCTTCCAGCGTTGCGCGCAGGATTCCACAGGAACTGACGCGCCGCAGATCCGTTTCTTTGCGAATCCGCTTGCGGCGGGCGAAGCGATTCGTTCGCTGGTTCCCGCTGATAAATTGAAGGGCGTTTCGCCGTTCGTAGCGCTCTCTAACCAAGGTTTTGCCGGGATAGTTGGCGTAGGCGGGACGTACAATTTGAGCGCCGAGGGCTATGAATCGGTTCTTCGTTTGAAGGTCTATATTCCGAACGCGCCGACGAAGGCGTTAAAGGCGCTTTCCTTTGCGAACGTCGAGTCGTTTACGCCGCCTAGTTGGGTCGGCGAACACGCGACGCGCTACACGCTCGTGAATTTCAATCCGCTAACGACGTTCAATAATATCGGACCTCTTTTCGACGAATTCCTTGAAACGGAAGGCGCGTGGAACGATATTCTCGATTCTCTTGAAAACGATAAACTCGGTCCCCAAGTGAATCTGCGCGCGGAACTATTCGCAAATCTCGGACGACAACTCTCAACGACGAACTCATTCGACGCCGATAATATGGCGGACGGCGAGAAATTCATCTTCTCGTTCAATATCGTCGACGGGAAAGAACAAGAGGTCGCGACCGCGCTCAATAAGATGTTCGAGCCCGACCCGGACTTCCAAAAGGTCGAACTGCTAGGGCGCGAATTCTGGAAGTACGCGCCTCAGCCTGCGAGCACGACGCGACCCGGCGCGCGGCCCGCAGCGACTCGACCCGGCGTGCGACCCGCAGCGACCCGACCTGGCGTCCGACCCGGCGCGACAAGCGTCGCGAGTCAGCGGCCCGAGCCCGGCGCAGAGGCGGAGCTGATTAAAGGCGCGGTCTTCGGCGTGGCGAACGGCGCGCTCTACGTCTCGAACGACGCGTCTTATCTGCAGAAGAAGTTGCAGCAGGTCGACGCGAGCGGTCAAGATACGATTTTAAACTCGAGCGAACATCAGCGCGCAATGCAGTTCCTTGCGAAGGAGGCGTCGGCTCAGAAGGGCGTCTTCATTCAAGGTTACGGACGCAATATAGACGGGTTGCGCGAGAACTACGAGCTCTTCCGTCAGGGTAAGACTCCCGAGGGCAAGACGCTCGGCGCGAAAATTATGAACGCGATTCTCACGCCTCCCGGTCAGAAGACTCCGCGTCAGGCGAAATTCGACGGCTCGACGCTACCGCCGTTCGACGATTCCTTTGTGCAGAACGTCGGTTTCAATCTCTTCTTCGGGGTTGTGGAAGAGGACGGTTTCTTCTTTAAGAGCTTCTCCGTGAGTTCCGAAAAGTAGCGGACCTTAGATAATCCTAAATTCAACGACCGCGTAAGGGCGACGCTCCTTGACGCGGTCGTTTTTATTTACGCGCCGTCGTTTGGCGAGTCGCTTGCGCGCGTTGCGCTAGCGTTCGCGCGCCGAAAGATTAGAATTCTGTTCTCGCTCAATTCTCAATTCGGCGCCTAGCGCGGCTAATTCGCGATCGTCTTGATTCTCAATTTCAAACTTTTTCGGTTGTAATACGGTCAGAATACCAGGCGAGCCGAAACTCTTAGAACCAGGCACGCTCGCGGCGAGCGCCCTTTCGCGCATCGGCGTGGAATTGAGCAACGCGGCGAGATAGTCGGCTTCCATTAGCGAATCGACGGACGTCGTTGCAAGTAAATCTTGCGGTACAAGCGCGCGCTCGCTCGAGTCGAGCACGGCGGCGCGCAACGTTGCGTCCATTCTGCGCCATACGACTTTGTATCGTGCAAAAGTCGACTCGTCGACGTTGTAGAGCGACCAATAGGGCGCGCCGCCCTGGAACCGTTTGTAGGCGGCGCGCGCGCGTAGGGGCGCTTCGAAGCGTCGTAAGTATTCGAGCGCTAGCGGAAAGCGCGCGCGCATGAACTCTTCGTCGTATCCGCGCCGCCGCGTCGGGTCTTGCGGTACGAGCATATACGTCTGCGGCGACGTCGCGCCGAACTCCTCGACGTCGCGCCATCGTACGAGCGGAAAGACGAGCGCCGTTTCGAGTCGCGCATCGATCTGTTCGACCGCGCGTCGCCCAGACGACGCTAAATTCCGAACCCTTATCGTCTCGCGGTCAAGCGGCTCCAGAATTTCCAGCCAGAAGACGCCGCTCGCTCCCGCCGCGTTCGCGCCTAGTTTCGCCGCGTATCCTCCGCCGCCGCGCGACGACGTCATAACGCGACCGGCGAGTTCGTCGAGGCGCGAGCGGCGCGCGTCAGGACGCGCTACGTAAGGCGCGTCGCGACCAGAGAAGATTAACTTGAACGGCGCGCCGGGACGAGAGGACGACGGACGCGCTAGTCCGAAGTCGCAACTTGCGTTCAGCGCGCGCCCTAATTCGCCAAATTCGTCGCATCCGACGTAGGGAGCGGCGGAGCGTCGCCAGCGCCGCGCGACGAATTCTCGCTGTTCGCGCTCGTCTTTAACGCCGACGAGCGCCGACGCCTTACTGGTTACGTAAGAAAAGAGGGACAGTTCCGCGAAATCGTCGAGTTCGAGCGCGCGAAAAGGGGTCGGCGCGCGACCGGCGGCGCCGCGCGTAGACTGGGGAAGAGAAGACGGCGCGCAACGTCCGAATCGGCGAAAGCCGTCCCCCGATTGACCGGACTGAAAGAGGGAACGCGGTAGAACAAAGGAGAATATCCCGCCCGGTTTGAGGCGACGATCGATCGTCGCGTAGACCATAAGACCGGCGAGCTCTTTCTTAGCGCCGCCCATTCTCGCGTCTTTACCGCTGAGCGTAAATAGTCCGTAGTCTCGCCATAATTCCTTCGTGGCGTCGCGATATTCCGGCGCCAGCTTGTCCCATGCGAGCCACGGTGGATTGCCGACGAGTAGGTCGAATTTGCGTTCGTCGCGCGACGCGCTCGGAAGGATCGGTTCGTCGCGCAACGCGTCCGCGAGCGTAATCGGCAAAGTCGGCTCGTCGCGCGCGGTCTCCTTGCGCGCGCGTATAAGGCGTTCGACCGCGCTGGCGCGCGCGCCCGAGTCGAGCGAGCCGTACGCCGCGAATAGTAGATTGGCGCGCGCGGCGATCGCGGCGAGCGGACTCAGTTCGAAACCGGCGACGTAGTTCATCGCCTCTTCCGGTTCGAGTCCCTGAGCGCGCAACGCGCGCAACGCCGCCGTTAGGAACGCTCCCGCGCCGCAGGTTGGATCGAGCGCGCGCGGTAGTCGGACGCCTGGCGCGCGTTCGCGCCATATTTCGTTCGCGCGCGCGTAAAGAAATCGCGCGAGCGGTTGCGGCGTGTAGAATTCTCCGAGCGCGCGTCTCAATGGCGACGAGAAGAATAACGCGTACAATTGCGCGAACGGTTCGAGATTAGTCGCGCTTTCGCGTAAGGCGACGTCGTCGAGCGCGCGCTCGTCGACGCGCAGTATTTCGCGCGCGTCGTTGGCGTATGCAAAAACGGTCGGCTCGAGCAGTTGTTCGACGAGGGTCGGTTCCAGATGAAAGAAGCGCGCGGTAACGGCGAGAATCGTCTGAGCAACGTAGGTTTGAGCGAGAAAGAAGACGAGGTCGATTTGGCGCTCGTCGTCGAATTCGCGTAGTCGACGTTGCGGCGCCAGCGCGCGCCACTCTGCGATCGGATCGTTGCGCAACGCGGCGAAGTCCGGACGCGAGGCCGAGCGCCATAGTCTCCGCCATAGCGCGAAGGACTGGTCGTCGATTCTCTGGAACGCGTTCGCGCGCGCGGCGATCGCGTCGAATGCGTCGCGCGCGCGCGTCGACGCGGCGCCGAAGACGGCTCGCCATTTTCTCGCGTTCTCTCGATATTCTCGCGCGTCTTTTCGCGGTCGCGCGCTCTTAGACTGGTAGTGTGTCACGTTAAAAATCGCGCGTTAGAGGCTGTGAATGACCTTCTTAACGACTCCCCAGACGGTGAAGTCCATTTCTTCTGTTACGCAGATCGGTCGGAATTTGCGATTTTCAGGTCGCAATTCGACGCGCGCTCCGGTCTTAAACAGCCGTTTAACGGTGAATTCTCCGTCGAGCGCCGCAATAACGACGTCGCCGTTGACCGGTTCAAGACTACGATCGACAATGAGTATGTCGTTCGGGTATATTCCGGCGTCGCGCATCGATTCTCCAGTCGCTCTGATAAAGAAGGTCGCGGCAGGGTTTGGAATAAGGAACGCGCCCAGATCGAGACTTTCGCAATTTACGTCTTCCGCCGGGGACGGAAATCCCGCCTGAACGAGCGAATCGTAGATCGGCACGACGAAGCCCTTGCGCTCGATGTAGGATTCTAGCAGATCAGCAAGCGAGATTGGTATCCGCACGGACTTGATCGGCTCGCCGTACTTTCCCGACCCTTTCGGTCGACCGACTTTGCGCTTGACGACGTTGCTAGCGTCGTCCTTTTTCGTCGTATCCTTTTCCTCGCGCGGCTCGTCGATCGGTTTTTGAGTTGCGACGAACCGTTTGGTCGCGCTCCGTTTTTTCGCTTGCTCTAATTTGACGTCCTTTGACTTGCTCGTCGGTTTGGTCGCCGACTTTGTCGTTACCTTCGACGCAACGCTCTTACGCGTTACTTGGCTTGCAGACGCACGCGGCGCCTTTTTGCTCAACGGCGCTTTTGCCATACTTGTCTCCTCGACTAAATTGGTAATCTTGATTCGCGCGACGATTGCATATGTTGCGTCGCGTTTCTTCGTTACTATTATACATCGACCATACGATTTTGAGATCGGACAAAAAATTTTACTTCTGAAAATGTTTTGTTGGCGTTTTTTAATTTAGCGCGACCTTTTGGTCATTGTTTTCATTTTGCAACTTGTTTTGAACGTTGCGCCCATTACAATTAGGGGGTACGTACGCGGTACGGCGCCGCGTTCCCACGCCGTTGCGTTCGCGCGCGGCGAACGACGCTATATAACAAGGAAATTCAACGATGACACACAGCGCATCCCAGTCCAGCGCGCGTCGCCGCGCTTGTTTAAATCTTCTTGCGTTACTGCTCGTTTTCGCGGTAACGACGCTCGCGTGCAACGTCCGTCGAGCGTCGGCGGCGACTCGCGCGCCGATAACCGTCGCCGATTTTGAAGCGGAGAGCTACGGCGATTGGCGCGTAACGGGCGACGCGTTCGGGGATAAGCCAGCGAGCGCGACCGTTCCTGGCGGTATGGGACCCGTCTTCAATCATAAGGGCGTTCAGTTAGTTAATACGTACGCGTCTCCCACGCGCGACGCCGCGACGGGAACGCTGGAGTCTCCCGAGTTTACGATCGAACGCTCTTGCATCGTCTTTTACATTGGCGGCGGCGCGTTCCCCGGCGAGACGGGCGTCGATTTATTTGTCGGGGACGCGAAGGTTGCGAGCGAGACGGGCTTGTTTTCGGTCTCTCGTCAAGGTCACGAGGGGCTTGAAAAGCGCGTTTGGGACGTGTCGCAATATGAAGGTCAAAAAGCGCGCATTGTCATATACGATAAGAAAGCCGGCGGCGACTGGGGGCATATTAAATTGGATCACATCGTGCAGTGCGATTCCGCCGAGGACGTCTTCCCTCTCAATACGCTCGCGATAGCTCCGACCTTTAAGACGCTCGAATACGACCGCATGATCTTCGGACAGTTCATCGAGCATTTTCACCGTCAGATCTACGGCGGGATATTCGAGCCCGGTTCTCCGCTTGCGGACGAGCGCGGGTATCGCGTGGACGTGCTTGACGCGTTGCGTGAATTGCGCATACCGATTGTCCGTTGGCCGGGCGGCTGTTTTGTTTCCGCGTACCATTGGCTCGACGGGGTCGGACCCGACCGTGAACCGACGTGGGATAAGGCTTGGCACGTAGAAGATCCGAATACGTTCGGCACGGCGGAATACGTGCAATGGTGCCGTCTTATCGGAGCGGAACCGTATATCTGTACGAACGCCGGCACGGGCACGATCGAGGAGATGAGCGACTGGGTAGAATATTGTAATCTTTCCGTCGGCAAATATGGTCGAATGCGGCAGAGGCACGGTTACGAGGAGCCCTTTAACGTAAAATATTGGAGCATAGGCAACGAGAACTGGGGCGGGCACGAGATGGGCGCGAAGACGGTCGCCGAGTGGGGACCGCTCGTGCGCGAAGCGGCGAAGCTCATGCAGAACACGGACGCCAATATTGAACTGTTCGCCGCCGCGCTACCCTATGAAAATTGGACGATTCCGCTCCTTCAAACGGCGGGTCGCTACCTCAACTACGTATCGATCCACGGATACTGGGACGCTAGCCAGACGGCGCCCCCCGCGCCTTATTTGGAATGCATGATGAGAACGGACGCGCCTGAAAAGGATATTGCGCGTACGATTAATATGCTGGATCAAACGGGTTATCGCGGTCGCGTCAAGATAGCGTTCGACGAGTGGAACCTTCGCGGCTGGCGGCATCCCGGAATAGGCGATCCTAAACATCTCGATATTCCCGCGCGCGCTGAGAACGACAATAACAAGACGTACACAATGGCGGACGCGGTCTTTTCCGCGTGTTTTCTCAACACGTGCTTGCGGCATTGCGAGGACGTTAAAATCGCCTGCTTTTCGCCGATTGTGAACGCGCGCGGCGCGCTGTACGTTTACCCCGAAGGGATCGTTAAACGAACGACTTTCTACGTCTTTAAACTCTATTCCGATCTGCTCGAACGCAACTACGTTCCGATCGAATTCGACTCCGATTTGCTCGAATTCAAAGGTCGTGCGACGCAGCGCGCGGACGTCGTTTTGACTTGCAACGACGCGCGCGATCATTTCGTCGCCGCGCTCGTTAATAAGGATCCTGAACAAACGACCGCGATCGCGCTCAAATACGGCGAGCAAACGCTACGCGACGGCGAGCTCCGCGCGAACGTCTTGCGCGGCTCCTCCCCTGACGATTATAACGACGTCGGACGTGAAAACAGCGTTGTGCCTGAGGAGATCGCGCTCTCGGTCAAGGACGGCAAAGTAATCGTTCCACCGCACGCGATCGCGATTATTTCCTTTGACGCGTCCGCGTTCGCTCCGGAGAAGTAACGACATGACATATACAACCTTTCTGCGCGCATGGACGTTGTTCGTAGCGATTTCGACGTTCTGCGCTGCGGCGACCGCATCCGAGCGTTCGCTTCCAGTCTCCGAGTCGCCGACTCCGATCTTGTGGTACGACTTTGAGTCGGTATCCGAGGGCGTAGCGCCGGATCGTTCCGGCTCCGGTCGCGGATGCGTTCTTCACGGACGCGGCGCGCAACTCGGCGCCGGTCGGGTCGGCGCCGGGCTTATTCTCAATGAAAGTTCTTCCGACGGTTACGTTGAGCTTCCTTCGGACGTCGTTTCTTCTCTTTCCGATATGTCGGTTCTGATGTGGACGCGTTTGCCGAAATACGTAGCGTACGGTCGCCTCTTTGACTTCGGCGCGAACGAGCGGGTCAATATGTACTTGGCTCCAGCGACGACCGATACGGGCGGCAAGACGCAGTTTGCGATCACGACGAATAGCACGGCAGGCGAACAACGTATTTCGACGTCGACGCAGTTTCCGCTTAACGAATGGACGCACGTGGCGGCGGTTCAGCGGGGCGCCAAGCTCGAGCTGTATCTTAACGGTCGTCTCGCGGCGTTCCAGTACGGCGCCGATCATACTCTCGCCTCGATTCTTCCGAACGGTTCGCGCAATTATATCGGTAAAAGTCAGTACGCGCACGATCCGAATCTATGTTGTTCGCTCGACGATTTCCGCCTCTACGACCGCGCGCTCGATCAGCGCGAGATACTCGACGCAATGGCGTCGTGTAGTCCCGACTCTCACGTTCTGACACAGATTGAAGTTTCGACCGCCTTCGGAGTCGCGCCGACGCTTCCTTACACGGTCGAAGTCGGCGACGCGGACGGTTCGCGTCGCGTTTGCGGGGTCGTTTGGCGTTTGGACGAGACGGCGCAGTCTAGCGTCGGCGATTACGAGGCGCTCGGTTTTACCGGCGCGTCCGAACCCGCTCGCGCCCAGGTCAAGGTCGTTTCCGATTCCTTAATTCCCGAGCTTGCGATTAGTCATAGGGGTAGCTCGCGCTGGAATAACGCGCGCGCGATCTTTGGCGAATTTTGCGTGTCGAACGATTCGTCGTCGCCGGTTGATCTCACGCTCGTTATGGAACTCTTCGATTCGACCGGTTCGTCGATCGCTCTCACTACTGAAGACGTTCGAGTCGAGGGCGCAGTATTTTTACGACGGCGGCTGGAACGCGTCTTGGACGATTCGACTCCTTTGTCGGGTTCTACGGTAAAGTTGCGCGTAACGACGTCAGACGGCGCGTCGGCGTCTCGCGCTTTCGTATTTAGTCCGCGCGCTCTTAAGAGCGGCAGTATGCTTGCCGATTCCGACGTCGACCTCCTTCCCGGGCTTTTTAAGACCATGAGGGACGACAACGAGGCGAACCTTCTAACGTTGGATCTTGATCGTCTTTGCGCCGGTCATTTCATTGCCGCCGGTTTAACGCCGAAAGCCGAACGTTACGGCGGCTGGGAGTCATGGGACTCTTGTGGATTTGGCGTCGGACATTGGCTTTCGGCGGCGGCGCTCATGTATCGCAAGACAGGTAATTGCGCGTACCTCGATAAAATGAACTACGTCGTTTCGGAGCTAGCGCAGACGCAACGTCCGAGCGGCTTTCTCGGCGGTCTCGACGAAAAGCGCGTCGTCGAGAAGATCTTTGATCGCCCTCATGATTTTGAAGTGAACGAGTATCAAGTAGGCGGGATTTGGGACTGCTTGTACGGCGTGCAGAAGGTCTTTAAGGGGCTGATTGAGGTTTACCAGGCGACGGGCAACGAAACGGCGCTCGATATGGCGACGCGATTCGTACATTGGCTCAAGTTTCAGACGGATAAGTTGACGTACGAGGAAATGCAACGTTTGCTCTTTTGCGAACATGGCGGCGTTGCGGAATCGGCGCTCTGGCTCTATGAGATCACAGGCGACCCGGACGCGTTTACGGTGGCGCGACGATTTCTGCGCGCCGATCTTCTTGAACCGCTCGCGCGCGGCGAAGACAATCTTACCGGTCGTCACGTCAACGAGCATGTTCCCGAGGTTCAAAACGGCGCGACCTACTACGAATTTTCCGGCGACGAGCGCTACAAGCGCGCGGCGGAATTCTTCTGGGACGTCTGTCGAGCGCGTCGTATGTACGCTAATTCCGGTATGGGAATCGGCGAGCATTTTAGCGCGCAGGACGTCGAACCGCTCGCGGCGAGTAATACCGAAACGTGCTGCAACTTCAATATGATGAAGCTCACCGAGACGCTGTATTCATGGAATCACGACGTTAAATATATTGACTATCTCGAAGAATCCCTCTTCAATTTGATCTATCCTTCGCAGGATCAGGACAACCATGAAGGCTACGGAAAATGTTACTTCACGTCCTTCATTCCTGGTAGTTATCGCTTCTTCTCGACGCGCGACGACAGCTTCTGGTGTTGTTGCCTGGGAGGCATGGAGAACCCGGCGCGTCTCGATAAAATGATATACTATCAAGACGGCGGGTCGTTCTACGTGAACCTTATGATACCGTCGCAAGCGACCTGGCGCGAGAAGGGAATCAAGCTGAAGCAGGAGACGAATTTTCCCTATGAGCCGCGCGCCGTCGTTACGATTATCGAAGGCGAAGCGCTCGCGACCTTGCAGATTCGCGCGCCCGGCTGGCTCGCCGCGCCTATGACGATCCGCGTGAACGGCGAGTTGGTCGACGCAAAACCGATCGACGGATACGTCCCCGTTACGCGAACCTGGCGGCATGGGGACGTCCTTGAAATTACCGCGCCTATGGCGGTCAACGCCTACGAGTCCCGCGACGGCATGACGGCGTTCCGGTACGGTCCGATACTCCTCGCGGCTGTTCTAGACCCCGTCCCGGAAGAGGAACGGTACACGAACCATAATAATAAATTGTGGAATTTTAAAGGTCTGCCCTCTCCGAAGATTACTGCCGATACGCGCAACCTGAGCGAACTCCTTCAGCCCGTCGACCTCGAACGCTTGATATTCCAGCTAGACGGCGCGTCAACGTCCGACGGTTCCACGCTCACTTTCCGCCCGTTCTTCGAACTCAATCGGAATCGTTATACTGTATATTGGCAAGTCGAAACGCGGTAGCTTGCGCGCCGAAACCTAAATGAAAAAACGCGACGTTTCACAGAAGCGTCGCGTTTTCTGTCGCGTGGGGGAGGGGACTTTGATCGTTATCTCCAGTCGGCGCCTCTCATTGCGCCAACCTGCTTCGTCGATTCCGGGGCGAAGAGTGCAAAGAGCGCGCCCGCGAGCGCGAGAATCGCTATGAGGGACGCTAATCCTAGTCTTAGCCATCTGCGCGTCTTGATTGACTCGTAGTTGTCGTAGAAGTTGTCGCTCATTCTGAGATCTTTGACGTAATCGAAATACTGGTACGCTGCGTAAAACGACATATAGTCGACGTAGGCGTCGTTGATTATAGCGGTCGGCAGGTTCGGGTTAGAGAAGTCGGTCGCGAAGTAGAAGCAGTAGTCTTCCATGGTAATTGGGGTCGTGTCGCGCTTGATAGCCCTACCGTCGCCTAGACTGTAGATTGTGTTCTTATAGAAGACCGCAGTCGGATGCGGCGCCTTTATGCTCTTACCGACGACAAAGAGACTGGCAATCGTCACAAGGGAGCATATTACAAATAGCGCGCGTCGCCTTGCCGAGAGCTTCTTCTTTGCGGGTTGCGCGTCTTGCGCGTTCGTTTCATTCGCAGACTCGGTTGGCGTCGCGTCCGACTTTTGCTCTTTCGCGTTATCGTCTTGCTTGGCGTCTTGCGTTTCTTTCCACTCCGGCAGTCGCTTCATTTTGAGCATAGTCGGAATTGAGAGCGTTGCGCCGCATTCGCACTCGATCTCTCCTCCCGCTTGTCGGGTCTCGATCGGATAGGCTTTTCCGCATTTTTCGCATTGCAGTTCGTAACGCATCGTTTGACCTCGTATCGTCGTTGCGCCAACCGCTCGCGCGGTCTAGCGCGTATAATCGTTTTTTTCTCTTGTAATCTAACTTGCGCGCCACTCATTTTGGCGTAGACTATCGAATGGATAGCGTCGCGTTCTCATGGGGAACTTTATAAAAATTTTATTTTTTCCGCAACAGTGGCTTGCGTTTTGCGTAGTTACTTTAGACGCGACGTGCGAGATCGGCGCGCGCCGCCGTCCAATGAGACCCAGCCGAGTCTGCTACGATTATACAAAAAAGAGAACGTGGACTGAAGCCCCCCGGGTCGAACTTGTTAGACGAAGTCGATCTGACTTGAAACTTGATCGGAACGCGTGTTTACTCGATCGAACCGCGAGTTTTTACCGAGCGAACCGTCGCGAAATCGAGGTAAAAGAGAAGTGAAAAAAGTTTGACGACCGCGCATGTAATTGTTACGATCGTTAAACTTTTTGTCTTTTTTTGCTTTTCTTACCATAAAAGTTGCGCTTTTGGCGCCAAAGGGATTAAACTGTATATTGACACGCGTCGCGCTTGGTAACTAGCGAGTCGCGGGTCGGTGAAATACGAGACGTAGCGAGCGAGCGCGCCCTGCGCGCGGTTCGCTTTAGCACGGTAGGATTGCGAGTTTTTCCGAATAAACCGGTTGTTTGGAATTTCGGAACCGCGCGGATTCTTAGCGCGTCTCATTTTTCATTAACGCATTTCGATCGGCGCGCGCGCTTTTTTTTGGCGTGTGTATTAGCCGTTTCGTCGATTTATATAGAGCCCATGCGCCGCCGCGGCGCGTACGGCTTACACGCACGCTCGACCGTGTTTTCGAGCGTTTTGAACTCGTGCGGCGCGACGTCGCGTCGCCGAAATGTCGCGAAGAGCGATCTTCATGAATTGAGGAGTTTAGCCTTGTACGAAGACGATGACGTCAACGATGAATCTACGATCCAAGAGGATGACTACGATCAATACTCGGATCAGGACGACTACGAAGGATACGGAGAATTAGGCGATTCCGACGAGGTTCCTGGCGCGTCTTCACGCGACTTCGGCGAATTCGGCGATTCTTCCGAGGACGACGACGCTCGTTTGCGAATTGACGACGACGACGTCGAACCGACTGGTAACGACGATCCCGTGCGTCTCTATCTTACGGAGATGGGCGGCATCCCGCTACTGGAGCGTAAACGCGAGGTGCAACTTGCGCGCGAGATCGAGCGTACGCGCCGTCTTTTCCGCGCGAAGCTACTGGAATGCGATTACGTTCTGCAGATGGCGGTGCGCACGTTGCGGCGCGTCTATACGAACGAATTGCCGTTCGATCGCACGCTTCAGACGAGCGACTCCGACTACAATGAGAAAGATCGCATTCAGAAGCGTCTGCCTTCTAACCTCGCGACGCTTACGGCGATCATGCGACGTAATCGAGAAGACTACGACCTCGCGACGAATAAACGCGCGCCGATGGAAGTTCGCCTGCAAGCGTGGAAGGATTTAGGTCGTCGTCGCCGTCGCGCCGTGCGTTTGGTTGAGGAGCTCGGTCTGCGGAATCAGCGCATCGAGAATATGATCGAGACCCTTGAGACGTATAGCAAGCGAGTCGACGAGCTCCACCTGCGAATTAAGGAACACCGCGAGCAGCGCATGGATCCTTATGAACGCTATCAGTGGATCATGGAATATCGCAATATTCTACAGACGACGCAAGAGACTCCTTCGAGTCTTCGCCAGCGCGTCGCCGAGGTTAAAGCGATTTTCAAGCAATATCAAAACGCGAAGAAGGGTCTTTCCGAGGGTAACCTCCGTCTCGTCGTTTCGATAGCGAAGCGCTATCGCAATCGCGGTCTGACGTTCCTTGACCTTATTCAAGAGGGCAACGCAGGTCTTATGCGCGCGGTCGACAAGTTCGAATACCGTCGCGGCTTCAAATTCTGCACGTACGCGACCTGGTGGATACGTCAGGCGATCACGCGCGCGGTTGCGGATCAGAGTCGTACGATTCGTATTCCGGTGCATATGGTCGAAACGATGTCGAAGATGCGCAACGTAACGCGCGAGCTTACGCAACGCGACGGACGCGAGCCGACCCTGGAAGAGACCGCCGACGCCCTGCGTTATTCCGCTGAAGAAACGCGCCGTATTATGCAGATGACGCGCTATCCGATCAGCCTTGATCGTCCGGTCGGCAATAGCGAGGACAGTCATTTCGGCGACCTGCTCCCCGATCGCGGCACGGAGAATCCCTCCGCGAGCGCGAGTAACGACGCGTTGCATCAGGCGATCTATCAGGCGCTCAAGACGCTCAGTTACCGCGAGCGCGAGATCATTAAACTGCGTTACGGTCTCGGCGACGGATACTGCTACACGCTGGAGGAGGTCGGTCAGATCTTCCGCGTAACGCGCGAGCGTATTCGTCAAATCGAGGCGAAAGCGGTGCGTAAGTTGCAGCAGCCGAGTCGTAGTCAGATGCTCGTTGGTTTTACCGACTAAAAGTCATGTGGAGTCGGTCGCCGCGCCTGCGATTGGCGCGGCGACTAACTCCATTTCGCGTGTTTGCCGTGCGAACCGAAATTCGCGACGGTAAGCGCGCTCGTTTTGTTTAACGCGCACGTTACGAGTCCCTCTTGTTAGCGTTGCTTCCTTTGTTTGTGTCCCCCCTTGTTTATGCAACCTCCCCGCTAGGAACGAATACAATGAACCTTTCAGTAGCGAAGTCTTTCTGCGCGTCTTCGCTTCGACACTATGCGCCAGAGTTATATCGCGCTATTATCAATTCGAGCGTGATGACGCGTCGCCGCGTTCGACGCCTCAAGGAATCTTATTTACGAGAAGCTCGCGAGTCGCTCGCACAGTTGAATTGTGGCGATTCCGAACGTGCGATTGCGGAGTACGGCGACGCGTTCGATAAGTATCTCATTCGATGGTCTGAATACTGGTATCAGTACGACTTTCCGACGTTGTCGGAGTCTGAGCGAGCGGAGTTTATTTCCATACGTGAAATGCGCGACCTGTACGCGCGCGTCAATTCCGAGGAAGAGCGCGCGATCTTTGATCAGAAAGAACGTTTTCTCGCTGATTTTGCCCCTTATATCCGTCGACGTTGGCTCGCCGTCGATTCCAACACGTCGCCTAGCGCGATCGACGCGCTTCTTTCGAGCGTCGACGTTATTCTTAAGCCGAATAACTGGAGTCACGGGGTTGGAGTCGAGCTTATCCCTCGCGGCTCTACGACAGGCGTAGCTCTCAAAGAGAAATACTGCGCGACTTGGGATAAGGGTCTCGTTCTCGAAGAGCGCATAGTCGGCTGTCGGGAATTGCAGTCTTTTCATGAGCCGTCTTTGAACACGGTGCGCGTCGTTACGTTTCAACGCGGCGGTAAGAGCGTTGTTTTCGGCGCCGTGTTGAGGACGGGCAACGAGAACCGAGTCGTTGACAACGTTCATGGCGGCGGCGTTTTCGCGCAAATAGACGTCGCTTCGGGGCGTGTTTCTAGTCCCGGCGTGAACGAGTTTGGCGAAGTTTTCGAGAATCATCCTTATTCTGGCAAGCGATTCGTTGACGCGGTTGTTCCCCATTGGGACGCGGTGTTGTCGTCGTGCCTTTCAGCGTCGCGAAGCCTGAACCAGATTCCGATCGTCGGTTGGGACGTAGCGATTCGCGCGGACGGCGAGGTCGAGTTTGTCGAGGGCAACGGTCGCCCCGATTTCGATCTTATGCAGGCGCCTTGCCGCGTCGGCGCGCGTCGTCGGGTTTTTCAAACGCTCTCCGAACTTGGCGTGAAATATTAATTCGCCGCAATTGATTTAGCGCTCGGTCGCTCGGTTATTTCCCGAGCGACCGAACGGCGCGACGTGAAATTTCTTTTAATTCATTTTTTCTGAGGTAAAATTCTCCCGCCGTTCTCTATATGTGCAAATAAGGGTCGATCCATTGTGGAACGACTCTGATAAAAAAGTTTTAAATCGGTGAAACTTTTCCGAGAAACTTGCGTCATAAGGAGAAAGAGCGTGTGGCGAAATTGGATTGACGCGCTAGATCGGACTGTTCGACCTAGCAAAACGCGGTTGTTTCCGCGTATTCTCCTTTTGCGGAGTCTCTGTTTTCACGAGATAGTTGGCGTAGAGAGTCAAATAAATGGTTTGTTAGAAATATTGCAAACGACGCGTCCTTGACGCGCGTTTAGCGGTTCCGGTCTGTCATTATCTTTAAGGCGTAAAATTTCATGACAGGACGTATGCGTCGTCTGGATTAGCGCGTTCGCGTTCGTCGTGCGACGACGTATTATATTCAATCCTTTTCATAGGGAGTGCGTATGGGTTCGTATGACCGCTCTTGTAGCGAAATGTGTAGACGTTTTCCCAAGATGACCGAGGAGGAGTTCGCTTCGATAAGAAGCTGTAAGGAGAGGTTGCTCGCGCGCCTGGCAAGTTTGGATAAGGCGCATACTTTGGCGAAGGAGCGCTCCCGCATTTCCAATTGTCCTAGCGTGGAAATGCGGGCGGAGGAAGCTAGGACCGACAGTTTGAGCGCAGTTAAGCGCAAGGCGCTCGCGCTCAAAGAGCTACTATCGTATATTCTTGCGCTCCCGCCAGGGGCGAAAGAGCGCAAAAGTATCGAAACCGCGATCGGAATGACGACGCCCGAGTTCATAGCTCAGCTCGTTCTGCTGACGAGCGAGACGTCTGAGTGGGAAGAAGCGCGCCGATTCTGCATCGAGCACAATTTGCGACTTGTCGCGTCGGTCGCACGTGAATACGGCGCGAAGATGGCGGAAAATGGTTATGGTTACGGAGACGCGTTCGACAGCGGCGTTTCCGGACTGCTAATAGCGATCGACCGGTTCGATCCTACGCGCGACGTTCAGTTTTCGACGTACGCGCTGCCATGGATCAAACAATGCGTGGCGCTCTCCTTGGAAGAAGGTAGTTTCATTCGGGTGCCGTCAATGAAGCGACGCATCCTTATGAAGAAGTCGATCTATGAGAACCGTTCCTTCATGGCGACCGGTCGGAACGAGTCTCTTGACCTCGTTGAATACTGCCGTCTCGAGGACAAGAATGATTCGTCGAGCGTCAAGGAAGTGAAGAACCGGATTGCGAAGAGCAAGGTCGCGCAACGCGGCCTCAAAGACGCTTTTCGCGCGACCTTGGCGCCGGATAGTCTCGACGCGTCCGCCGCTTCTAGCGGCGATGAGAACGACGAGGAGCGAAGCGGCGCAGAGACATTCGCGCGCGACGATAAGACAAAGGATCCCGCGACGAGCGCTCAGGACGCGGAGAGTAGCGCGCAGGTCTTTCAAGCGCTGTTGACGCTGTGCGATCGTTCGCGCCTGATCGTCGTGTTACGATTCGGTAGTTCGTATTCGCTCGACGCGCTTCGGCTGACGGACTATATCAAAGAGCAACGTTTGCAGAACGATGAATTTGAGAATCGGTTGGGCGATCTTGTCAGCCGCTGCGGCGACTGCTCTTTCGAGGAGATCGGTCAACTTTTCGGCATAACGCGTCAGCGCGCCGACCAGCTGTTTCGCGAGGCGCTCGGCGCTCTTGAATCGGGTTTGCGAGCTGCGTGACAATTTATCGCTCGTTTAACAGAGCGTTAGCGCGAAGGACGCAAGGACGCGTCTTTCGCGCTTTTTATAATACGCGCTTTGCACGAGAGATTGGAAAAAGTATTTTTTTGACAGTCCCCCCTTGTCATTTTTTTGAGATGTGGTAAACTTAGGACGGTTTGCCTCAATGTTGACTTTAAGAGGGAAGTCGTAATTTCTGAGGTATGTTTTGGCGGGTCGAACTTCGGTTTGACTGGTGAGAGACAAGAGGAGTCGTTTAGCGAGTGGAGTTCGCTTCAGGCTGACTTTCGTTTGCGCGAGAGTTTCTCTGTTGCGATTGTTGCCAGGGGATTTTCGCTAAACCTCCATCGTACGTAATGGTTGGACTGCTCAACCACAGTTAGTCGTTGACTGATTGTTGCTGTTGAGTCATTCCTTTTAAACTTCGAGACGGGCTTTTAAAGAAGATCGAAGTTCGGCGAGATCCTCCCGAGTCGTCAGCAAGCGATAAGCTTGCAAGGGAGGCGCGGCAACTTGTGAGGTGGTTGTCGCGTAGCGCAAAATCGACGATTGAATTCGTCTGAGGTTGCGCGTCTTTAGCGAACGATTTTTTGTCCTGCGGCGTGCGGGATACGTTCGTTGAATCTCTTTTCCGTAGCGTTCCATACCGCCGACCGGCTTGTCGAAATCGAGTCGCGCGGTTCGGCACACCATCGTATCGACGCAGAGTTTTTTGTGCGAGAATACCGGTTGTATTCGTCGCACGATTCTGCGCGTACTTACAACACTGGACGAAGAGGATAACATGAATAAAGACGACTACTATGATCGTAGGAATCAGAATGACGAGCTCCGCGTCTTGGCGCAATTCCTTACGCTCTTCTTCTCCGCGATGCGCTATCTCGTCCTTCCCACGAGAATGGCTCTGATTCTTGACGTGATTAACGGACGCAATCTCAACACGATCCATGACGACATGGAGCATGGCGTCAAGAAATCCGATATCGAAAGAGCGGCTCAAAAAACGAATCGTTTCAAATTCCTTAAGGATTGTATGGTCGAGGTTGACAAGGCGCTCAGCGCGCTCGAACTCTATCTTCCTCAACGTAATTATCGGATTCTCAGCGAGCGAATAAACCGAAGAGGCATGTCGTACGCAAATGTTGCCAAGTTATTGACCAAAACGTCCAATGCTTGGCGCGATTGGTTGTCAGCACGGCAGCGGTTAATCGAGAAGAACATCGGGCTCGTCAACTTGATTTTGACGTCTTTTCTCGGCGTTGTTCATAAACTTGATTTGTCGCGCTCCGATTTAGCGTCTGCCGGTAAAGTCGGATTAATCACAGCCATAGACAACTTCGACGGGACTTACCAAAGGAAGTTTTCGACCTACGCGACTTGGTGGATCATGCGTCGGATACAACACAGTCTACTCGATAGACGATTTATTTCGATTCCTAATGATCGGAGTAAGAGCCTTCGTGAACTTTTGCGCGTTCAGAACGACGTTTATAAGAAGACGGGAATATTGCTCAGCTACGACGAAATCGTGTTTTCCGATCAGCGATTCCAATCATGGCGCACATGGTATCGCAACTCCGCGATGAACGCCTGCGCCGTAGCGGAATTAGACGCTTCAATCCGGTCGGAGGATGAAAATAGCAAAACGTTCGTAGCAACTGTTCCTTCGCGCGAGCTTGATCCAGCACAGAGCTGCATACTCAACGAAGAGGTTGAGAGGCTCAGAGAGTGCATGACCCAGTTGCAGGATCGAGAGCGGTTCGCTCTCGCGCTGAAGTTCTGCTTCGACGTCAACTCGCCGTGGCTCAACCTTGCGGACTACCTTGCGAAACGCGCGTGTCAGACCCCTTGCTTCCAATCTCTCTTAAAAGAGGTAATTGAGGACAGGCGCGCGCCGTCGGACGCGGAGTTGCGCTACCTGCTCTGCAGGGGCAAGAAGCCCATAACGCGCCAAGCGGTTAACCAAATCGTCAATCGCGCGAAGAAAAAGTTGATGAAACTGTTAAAAACCGCTATTTAACGCTTTGAGTATCTTTTAAGGTTGTCGCCCTGGCAGATCAACGAGAACGCGCCGCACAACTCAATATTGGGTTGTGCGGCGCGTTTACGTAGGCTACCGTCGAGTTCTGGCTTAATTAGTCGAGTAGTTCAATGAGTACTTCGAATCGGTATTTTTTATCGGAGAGCCTGAACTGCGGATAGGTCTGAGCGCCCCAGGAATTGTCGCCGCCGACGCCTTGAGCGAGCAGGTCGATATAGACGATCGGCAGAATGCGGATCGGTATTTGCCACGCGTGTTCAACGGATTCTAGATCGCGATCGAGCATTCTCTTCATGGAGAATGTCATTGTCGCCGGTTTGTCAGCCGAGGTCTTGACCCCGTTGGCGTCGATCGGCGTAACGCGAATGGTTTGACATTCACACTTTGACCCGTCGCGGAACCCTAATTCTCGGAAGATCGCCCAACGGCATTCAGTGCGCGCGCCAAAGTCGCCCGGCTCAGAATACGTCGGCTCGAACATTTCGTCGACCGTCGCCTTATAGAGTCCTACCGGCGAACCGTCGCAACGATCCCAGTAGTTTTCGCCCGGGCCACGCCCGTAATATTCGCATTCCAGATCAAAGAGACTCTCAGAAATCCCGGCTTGACCAGCGGGAAAGCAGAATCCGAACCGCGGCGGGTCGGGCGCTCGCTCGCCTTTTTCAAGTTCTACGGCAAATGTGAATTTGTTGTCGTCGATCGCCGTCAGAGTTTCTTTAATAGTTGCGTCAAGTCGCTTGAACTTTCCGACGCGTTCGTAGACGCCTTCTGCGGTTTTACGCGCGTCGTTCCACACGATTTCGTCGGCGGCGTTGCGCCATACTCCCTGGCGGCTCGACATCTTATTTCCGCGCTCGTTATCGATCGGCGCGCGCCAGAAGTTGAGACGAAAACAGTCGAATGCAGGCACGTTTGTAGCGTTAGGCGTTAGGTTAAGGCTACGCTCGGCGTAGATCGGCAGTCGGAATTGATCCGTTCGCAGAACGGCGCCCTTTTCAATGAGCGCTTCGCCGGAGTCGAGAACAACGTCCAAGTTGACGAGGTACTCCATACCCGGCTTCGGCTCGAGCTTGAGTTCGTCGTATAGATTCTTAGCGGAAAGGGTCGCGGTCTGACCCGGCGCGGCGTTCTCGAAATCTTCTCCCGGCTTGTAGGTCTTCGCGCCGACGGATTTGCCGTCTTCGAGCACAGTCGCGCGGATCGTAACGTAGGATAGGTCGCGGAAGAAGTTCTCGTTCTTAACGACGAAGGTTGCGGCGCTCGGATCGGAATCGTCCTTTGAAATTAGGACGTTTGCGTAATTGTGCTTGACTTCCGCGCAACCGGGATGCAACTTGCGATCGGGCGAGACGAGACCGTTCATGCAGAAGTTCTGATCGCTCGGCACGTCGACCGGACCAAAGTTGCCGCCGTAGCCGTAGTAGACCTCGTCGGTCGGTTCGACCGTCGCCTTATCGAAATCGACGAAAAGTTCAAGATCCTCGCGATTACTGCGTTCGTAGAAATTTTGCGCGATCTCTTCGCTCGAAAGCGCGCGACCGTAGGCGCGAACCGAGCCGATCAGCGCGCCGGCAAGACGATCCGTATGGTACGAGTTGCGCCCGATTTCGACCGGGAAACGCGATTCTGCAATCGAGCCGGTGAACTCGCGACGACCGATTTCCTTGCCGTCCGCATAGAGAATGAGCTCTTTGCCAGTATAAACGCCCGCGACGTCGTGCCAATTCATCTTCCAGTTGTCGACTTTGCCGGTTACGTTGACCCAGTTCGCGCCGTCGTAGACGTAAAACTGCAACGCGCCGTTCTGCTGCTTGAGCGCGTACTGGTAATCGGACTTGCCGATGTACGGACCTTCGGCGTCGCTATAGGGACATACGCGCGCTTCCAAAGTGAACGGCGTCTGACCTTTGAAGTTCAGCGCGCCGACCTTTCTAACGTAAAGGTCGTACTGCTCGTTTAAGAAAGGCGTGGAGCTCGCGTTGACGCCGCCCACGATCGCGTAGCCTTTGAGACCGCGCGCGCTCTTGCGCGGCGACGTCTTGCAACCGGTGAAGATTTGCCCGATTTCGTCCTTCGAGCCGATAATACCGGCGATTGTAATCGGGTACTTATTCTCCGAGACGTCTTCTACGCTCTGTTTCGGGACGCGCATAGCCAGACCTTGATCGACCCAGTCCCAAATGAAGCCGCCCTGCAGATGCTTATACTCGCGAATCGCGTTCCAATATAGCGTGAAGTTGCCCGTACTATTGCCCATGGCGTGCGCGTATTCGCACTGAATGAGCGGTCGTTTTCCTTCCGTCTTCTTAGCTTCGTTCTTGGCGTAGTTTATCGTGGCGTCGACGGACGCGTACATTGGGCAGTAGATATCGGTGTTCCAATTGTGTTCCGCGCGTTCGTACTGAACCGGTCGTGTCGGATCGAACTCTTTGAGCCACTTGTAGGTCGCGTAGAAGTTCGGACCGTTTCCCGCCTCGTTTCCTAGCGACCATATAATAACGGACGGGTGGTTGCGATCGCGATACGCCATGCGTTGCGTGCGATTCATGTGCGCGTCGAGCCACTCCGGCGGATTGGCGAGCGATTCCTTACCGTATCCCATGCCGTGCGACTCGATATTCGCTTCGTCGACGAGATAGATTCCGTACTTATCGCATAGGTCGTACCATCGCGGGTCGTCCGGATAATGGCAGGTGCGCACCGCGTTGATATTGAGCGACTTCATAATGCGAATATCTTCTAGCATTCCTTCGGTCGTGAGCGTGTGCCCTGTGAAAGGATGATGCTCGTGTCGATCGACGCCCTTGAGGAGTATCGGCTTGTTATTGACGAGCAGTTCGCCGTCCTTGATCTCGACCTTGCGGAATCCTATATTGAAGGACGCGTCTAGCGTTTTATTATAGTCTTTATCGTATACGACGAGATTCGCCGGGTAGAGCCATGGGGTTTCCGCCGACCACAGGAAGGGCGCTTTCACGGGCGCTTCAAGAGTGATAGTCGCCTTATCGCGCGCCTTAATTGTGAACTCTTGGCTCACGCCCTCGTTAGGCGCGGCGCCTCCGATGACGGCGTCGAGATTGACGTTTTTCGGATTGAGCGCGTCGACGGACAGGACGATCGTGCCGCTCTGTTCCGCGCGCGTGTTATTAACGAGCGCAACCTCGACTCGCGCGACCGCTTCCGTTAGCTCGGGATTGAGGAACTCGGTAACGACCTTCGTGTCCGCAACGGCGACCGCCGGCTGGACGTAGTAGTACACGGATCGAAAGATACCGCTGAGTCTGAAGAAATCTTGATCTTCGAGGTAGGAGCCGTCTGAACGCCGGTATACTTTCACGGCGACGATATTCTTGCCGGGACGCACCGCTTTCGTAATATCGAATTCGACGAAGGTTCGCGCGTCTTTGCCCATCCCGATCTCTTGCCCGTTGACGTAGACGTAATAGCAAGACTCTACGCCGTCAAAGTGGAGAACGATCTTCTTATCGCGCGCGACGTCTTTGGCGTCGACGTTGAATTCACGACGATATAGTCCTACCCAGTTGTCCTCGTCTGGCACATAGGGCGGGATCCACGGCCCCGGCCACGGGTAGGGGATATTGGTGTACACAGGGTAGCCGTAGCCTTCCGTTTGGAAGTTCGATGGGACGGGAATGGAGTCCCAGTCGACGTCGGCGAAATCTTCCGCTTCGAAATTGAAAGGCACGTCTTCTGGCGCCGGCGCAAGCTGGAATTTCCATTCTCCGTCGAGCGACTTTCTTTCGTACGCGTTTGCCGCGAAGATCGATTTTGGCGGGAGATTGTTGATTCCTACGACTTGCGGATTGAGTCTGTCTGGCAATTTTTCTTTGTTTTGCGCGTTAGCGTTCGTAGCGTCGCCGACCAAGATAGCGGCGAGGCATAGCGCCCCTATTCCTAGTTTGGTCGCGCATAGTAGTTTGGATAGTAGCATTTTTTTCTTTCGTGCTATTTAAGAAGTCAATTTTCCACGCGAACGTTCGCGTATTGAACTAGTTGTCGTTGAGGTAGGCGTCCAAATCGAAGAGGTCGTCGTTCTCATGGGAGTCGGCTTCTTCGATATCTTCGCTTGTCGAGCCGCTCGCGAGTTCGCTCGACTGGTCTGACGCTAGGAACGAATCGAGATCGATTACGACGGAGGAATCGTCGGCGAGCTCGCCGCTGGAGTCGAGTTCGTAGGCGGCGCTCTTATTTGGTTCCGACGCGGTTGGCGGAAGATCGATAATATCAGGCCGAATCACGCGCGGTTGCGGAGGCGCTTGCGGCTTGACAGGCTCGCTAGGTTGCGGCGAACTTGTCGGCGGCATAGGCAACTCGACTTGCGGCGGCGGCGCGACCGGAGGTTGCGGTAGCTCGTCGACGTCCTTCGGGGACGCGACGGCGTTTCTCTCGCGTTCGTCCGACGGCTCCTCGATCTTAAAATGTAACTTGCCGATCGTGAAGGAGTCCCCCATTGGGATGTTGACGCCGCGCCCTATTCTCGTGCGATGGTAGAACGTGCCGTTGAGCGAGCCGAGATCGCGCGTCATGACGCACCCGTTCTCCTCGTATATTTCGCAGTGTCGACGACTGACCAACGGATGAACGATGGCGACGTCGCATTGCTTGCCGCGACCAATTACGCACGGAAGGCTAATTACGCGCGAGAAGCGCTCTTTTTCTTCGCTATAAATCGTTAGTTTGACGTCCATACAATCTTTCCTTTTTATCGCGCGGCGCCGAAGCGTCGTTCTCTTGCCCAGCGACACGCGTCGCGTCTCGCTTTCACTACTATATAATAATGTCGACGCGGTGAAAAAACAAGCGTCGCGCGCCTGACTGCGCCCTTTTTTTAAATTTTGACGCCGATCGCGCAGCTACGTTCGATTACGAACGCGAAAAAATGACGCGCGACGAGCCTTTTTATCCTTTTTTCAAAATTTGCCCTTGCGAGCCGACGAGAGAGCGCTATAATCTAACAAGACTTGACGCGGCGCTAGATCGCGTTGAGCGCCTTGCGGGCGTAGCTCAGTTGGCAGAGCACAACGTTGCCAATGTTGTTGTCGAGGGTTCGAACCCCTTCGCCCGCTCTGCTGATCGCG
>ONJR01000259.1 GCA_900318195.1 uncultured Planctomycetota bacterium | reverse complement strand
GTGAGAACGGTTGCGGTAATTACAATTAAGGCGGCGCGCGGGGGTAGCGCTCCCAATTGCCGTCGTGTCCGACTGAGAGGTTCTGTCGAAAAGCGAGGTCATTCTGGCGGGGCTCCAATGGCGGCAACCCCGGACTGAACCGGGACTACGGCGCGGAAGGGGAATTACGCAGGTTTAACAACAGTAGCGTTATTCCTAACGGCGTTGATCGCGCCGACGAGCTCTCCCCGAATTTGATCGCTGAACAGGTCGGTGAACGGACCTGGTTTGTCAAATGGCGGTTTAGATAGATCATTGACCTCCATATACCCGTTCTTTTCAAGGTACATAACGACCTTATTGACAAACTCAATTTGCTGATGATTGAGCGCTCGGTCATTTATGAAGATCGAGAACGCCTGCAGAGCGGCGTCGTGGTCGAGTTTAACGATTCTACGCGCGAGCAGACCGAAGGGAATGACGCCGAAATTGCGTTCGTAGTCCTCTTTATTCCCTAATTCCTCGGTTAGAATGCGTTCCAGCTCGTCGTAATCCTCTTGCGTAAGCGGCTGGTTATGCTTGAGCTTTTGTATTACCGGATCGTCGCTATGCTCTAAGAAGTAGCGATTGACCTTCTTTTTGTAGTTTTCAAGGTCGGTGGGAGGCGGTAGCGGTTTACCTTCAATTCTATCGATCGTCGGATCCTTTAAGTGGGTGAAAACCGTCTTACGCTCTTCCCCTTCGTCGTCGGTGAACTTAACGAGGTCGCGCAGTTCGCGTCGGGTACGTTCGAACTCGAGAATATCCTTCTTCTCCCAGTATTCCTCGGTATTGATCTTTTTGATCTCGGACATTTTCGCCGCAACTTGGGGAATAGCGCTTTTCGCTTCGAGCATTTCGGCTATCTTGCAGAGTCGCGATTTAAAGCCTTTGAAGTTTTCGGTTGCGCCGATACTCGATATCATGAGTCCGTAGATCAGCCCGTCGAAGCGTTTGGCAAACTCGTCCAGTTCCTCGTCGGGCACGATCGGCGCCAGATGATGAATCGCGTCCGCTTGGTCTGTCTCGGAGAGCTCGTTAAATGCGTTCTCCTGCTTAAAGTGATCTACTTGTCGTTTGTGCTCTTTAACTTTCGCGAGCGAGAAGTTCAAGTAGGCGATCTGCGTGCGGCAGGTTGCGATTAGCGAGTTGCGCAGCTCCTGATACGGCTCGCCGGCGTATTCGCGCGCCTGAAGAGCGGCGATCAATTGAATCTTCTGGGTAAAGATTCTTTCCGTGAGCGGCTTAATGGCGCTCTTCGGCTTGAAGCCGTTCGCTTGCGCGCGGAAGAACTCGAAATTACCGCAATAGTCGAAGATGAGGAACCGACGCTTACCGATATATTCCCCGTCATGCTGGTCGAAGCATACCAAGTCGGGCGCCAATCGCGTGCCGCGTCCTATCATCTGCCAGAATTTCGTCTTGGAGAAGACCTTCTTAAAGAATACCAAATTAACGCATTCGGGGACGTCGACGCCAGTGTCCATCATATCGACGGAGACGGCGATATAAGGCTCCTTATTCGGGTTCTTAAAGGCGTCGATCGTCGTCTGGACGTAGGAGTCGTCGCATAGCACGCGCTGCGCAAAGCTCCCTTTATATTCCGGAAATAGCTTGTTGAAGCGCTGGATAATGACCTCGGCGTGCTTTTTATTCTGCGCGAAGATAATCGTCTTACCGAGCTTGTCGCCGCCCTCGATCTTAATACCGCGCTCCATGAGATCCTGCAGTACTTCGTCGATCGTGTCGATATTGAATAAGGTCTTATTAATCTCCGAGGGCGCAATTACTTGCGGCACAAACTCTTCGTCTTCAAACGCCTCTTCGAAGCGTTCGCGATCTTCGTCGGAGAGTTCGTCGTACTTGATACCGGAGGTCAGAAACTTCTTTTTGATCTCGTAGTTGTAATAGGGTACGAGAACATGATCGATTTCGACGGCGGTCTCGTAGTCGTACGCGTAGGTCGGAACGCCCTCTTCGAGTTCGAAGAAGTCGTAGGTATTGCGATCGACGTCGACGCTCGGGGTCGCGGTCAGTCCGACGAGAACAGCGTCGAAGTAATTAAAGATCGCTTTGTACTTCTTAAAGATACTGCGATGGCTCTCGTCGATAATAATGAGATCGAACCGCGCCGGCGTGAACATTTTAGCGCCGTCTTTCGTACGGCTCGAATCGATCGCGTTGAGCATCGTCGGGTAGGTCGAGAAGACGACGCGCGCGGTGCGGTCGTCTTTGTCCTCGCAGAGATTGCACAGGGACATATCGGGCAGATAATTCTTAAACGCGTCTTTCGCCTGCTTAACGAGCGCGGTGCGGTCCGCGAGAAAGAGAACGTTCGAGACGTGCCCGGCGCGAATTAGGACGTCGACTAAACTCGCCGCTGTCCGCGTCTTACCCGTTCCGGTCGCCATAACGAGGAGATGACGTCGCACATTCTTCGACAGCTGGTCGCAGACGGCACGAATCGCCGACTGCTGGTAAGGGCGGTCGGTAATTCTCGGGTCGATAGTAACATCCGCGAGATTCTTTTTCAAATCGCGGCGCGCCATGAATTTCTCAAGATCCTCTTCGCTGTAGAGCCCGCTAACACGACGTTGCGGGCTGCTCAGATCGTCCCAGAAGTACGTCTCCAGCCCGTTCGTCGTAAAGATAAAGGGACGTCGCCCGAACATTTTCTCGAGGCAGTTGGCGTACTCGCGCGCTTGATTCAGTCCCGAATTGGGATCCTTGCACGTCCGCTTCGCTTCCACGACGGCGAGCGGCTCCCCGTCTTTGCCGAAGAGCACGTAATCCGCTCGCCCGGAGTCGGTATCGACGCCTGTCATCCCGCGCACGACGTACTCTTCCTCCACGTTCGGGTCGGGCTCCCCTTTAAGTCGCCATCCTAGCTCGCGTAGCTCGACGTCGATATAGCATTTACGAGTCTCGAATTCCGTGAGGTTCTCGGGCTGATAATCTCTCGAGCGTTGATTTATAGGTTTCGCCGCTGCATATTGCGCTGCGAGTTCCGCGCACTTCTTACGTAGCTCTTCGATTTGCGCCGTCTTCTCCTCGAGCTCCTTCGCTTGCGCTTTGAACTTCTCAGGGTCGACGTCGACCTTCTCCTTGGGAATCGCCTTGGCGTCGAATTGCCGAACTTCGTAGTCGGAACCGTAGGAGTAGTCGATCCACTGAATGAAACTAAAGAGCGCTCGTAGCGCCGGTAGCACGTCGTATTGCTTAATGACTTTATTCGTGTGAGCGGCTTGATTCCCGAGTTTAACGATCAATGGTAGACCGTTCCAGACGTCCTCGCCGACCAGATTCTTAAAGCTTTCCTCGTAGACAAGCGACGACAAATTCTTTTGATAGGGCGTTGTAATCGATTGATCCATCTCGTAGACCCATGTTACCGCCTGCTCCAGCGCCATGCGGCATCCTATCGCACAGAGCGACGCCGACGTCGAATACACTCGCTCCGCGTCGATCGCAGCTTTGGAAAACTTTGAAAACTCCTGACGTCCCTCTAGAAAGCTAAAATTCGACATGAATTAATCTCCTAATTTCGATGTGATTGAATTGGTGGAAGCGAGTGGAACAAGTCTAGCGGTAAAATTTTGATTTGTTGCTTTGTACTACAAATTCTCCATATCGTTCTTGAATATCAAAAGGTGGTAAAGCAACTTTGTAACTCTCTAAAAATGAAGTGGGCACCCTTCGTTGTCCAGCTGTTCCCGTCATGTTGCGGGTAGCCGTGTTGCGGAAGGATTTGAGCGACGTCAATGTGTATAGCCAATACGGGGTGCTTACATCCTTTTTGGGTCTCAGAACATGAAATTCGGTAGAACCAAACCCGATTCCATTACAAAGTCCAGTAGCTACAGCTCCTTTACCATTTTCCATGCAAGGGGTAATCTTGGCAAAAAGCACATCATTTTCCGCAAAATAGGTGAAACCTGTTTTAACCTCTTCGTACAATCTCTCATCTGAAGCGTCTATTTTTCCATCTTCGGTTACCGACGACATTGGGACAAAGGAAACGGTGGGATTTGTTATCAGCCGCTTGTCTGAACTTTTGGTAGGATTGAGTTCACAACACTCTCCAAGCGGTATTAACCCATATCCTTTTTCATCAGTCCCTGGTAGACCAAACAACTCTACAAATCGGGATT
>ONJR01000097.1 GCA_900318195.1 uncultured Planctomycetota bacterium | reverse complement strand
GAACGTCTTGTCAGGCGATTCATACCCGACCTTGCCGTCCGTAGCGCCGTTGCTATAGAAATCGAGTTCGTCGTAGAGCGCGTCCGAAGGGTCGACGTAGCCCTGAACGGTAAAGCGGCGCGCCATAATATCAGTGGCGTTATAACGCTGGAGAGAATCGTCGTTCTCATTCTGCCACACGACGACGAACGTACCGTCTTCTGCGAGCGCAACGTCAGGCTTGACCTGCGCCGTGCGTCCTGTGCCGTTGAGCATGACGGCGCTATAGCGATCCGTTACAACGTCGCCGTCCTCGTCGACGACAAAGTCCGCGACCTCTGACGCGTTCACGCGGAAAACGTCGCTCGACTGCTTGATCGTCTCCGTCGCGCTCGCCACCGTGTAGCCGTCCGTCTCCGTGCCGATATATTCGTACGCGCCCGTCTTGCTGTTCTGCGTGATAACGTCGTTATAGACGTAGCTCTTACCCATCTTCGTCGAATAGGTCGCCGCCGAAACGATGAGCGCGTCCTGATCGATCAACCCACTCGCGCCTGTGAACGTTATCTTGAACTGGTTAGGAAGATACTCGTCGACCGTCCCTTCCTTCTTGATCGGCGTTACTACGACTTCGATCGGCTTGATCGCCTCTTGCATCGAGCCGTACGATTCCGTCGAAAGATTCGCGTGTACCGGAGGCGCGACCTGCGTGTAAACGTGATCGCGTTCGCTGTACTCGTAGCCGCGCGTTATCGGCGCGTAAAGCGTCGCTTGTTGCGAAAGATTATTGAACGCGTTCTGGATATTCTGCGCCGTCTTGTAAGGATCGCTCGAGACGACTATACCCTGGACCTGACCCTTATTATTCGTCGTCGTTACCGTACGCACTTCCTTGACGGTCGTAACGTTCGCGCTCGTGAGATTGTCGACGAGCGAGTCGCGCGCCGTCTGGAGCGTGCGTACTACGCTGCGACGACCAGAAGACTTGATCATATTCGCGATCGACGTCGAGTAATTTGACCCGAAGAGATCTTTGAGCACAAGCTTCTGGAACTGCGTGCAACCCTGAAGTTCGGAAACGTCGAACGTCAGCGCGCTAACCTTATTGATCAGCGCCGTTACGTCGGAATAGTAGTCGTTCGACACGCGAACGTCCGTAAGATCGTAGCCCGACCAGTTGTCGCCGTAGAACGTTATGTCGAAGTCGGACTCGCTGTACGCCGTTACAACGACGTCTTTGTACTCGTTCCCGGGGATTTCGTTAATCACTTTCTGGAGATTCGCCGCGTTGTCGCCCGGGAGAAGCGCGCGATCATAACGATACAACACCCAGGTCAATTCGCCTTCCGCGTAGAGACCGAGATAGAAAACAGACTCGCCGTTGCCCGTCGTGTACGTGTCCGAGTCGCTCACGTTGAACGTCGAGTTAAAGATCGAAAGACGTTGCGTCTCGTAAGCGTTGTAAAGAAGCTCGAACGAACCAGACTGAACCTTCGTGCCGTCAGAAAGCTGCGCGCCGGGAACGCACTCGTCAGGAATCGTTATGATCTGAACCTCGTCGGTCAGATAGCGCGCGTAAATATTGTAGTCTTCCACGTACTCGCCGTTCTCGTCGAGCAGATACACGCTCGAGTCGGGATCCGTCGCGTCGTAGTCCGGATTCGCAAGACGATCCGCCGCCGTCCATGCGACGACTATATCGCCCGATTTATTCGAGTCGGCGGCTATGTCGCCGCGAATATCTTGCCACGACGTGTTCACAAGAACGTTTTCCGTCGTCGCCACGGTCAAACTCAGGAGCTGACGTTCTTCCAATTGATCGAGCGCGAGCTTACGCGGCTTCTGTTCCCGCGTACGCGACTGCGAAGAATCACGCTTCGCAAGACGATTCAAAAGACTCCCTACGACGCCCCATTTTGTACTTTTTCGCGATTTCGACATATATGTCACCTGATTGCTGTAAATTATCCTAACCTTGAAGCGCGCGCATAAGCGCGCATACGCGTGACACGTTCAAATTGCGTCTTGCTCCGCGCGATAAACGCGCGAAGAAAGTTGCGAACGATTCGCGACGCAGTCGTTTACACCCGACCGCATTCGAGCCGCTCTCGACTCTCGCGGTCAAGTCGTTCGACCGCGCTTCAAACGTCGACGCTACGCGCACGGCGCGCGAACTCTTCGCACGCCGCGCGTTCCAGCTTATTGGCGCCTGCGCGCGTACGGCAAGCGCGCAGACTAATTTCCCAGGGTGCTATTTAATATAATCCGTTCCGCGCGCCGCGTCTATTTGACGCGCGCAAATTATAAAAAATTTCACGCCGCGCCGTCATAACAAACAGGTCGCGCAAACTTTTTCGCTTGAACCTATTACACAACGACAATAAAATCGGCGCAAAAGTCCCTTTATTATACGCGGGCAAAATAGCAAATACAAGTAGACTACAAAGGATAGTCAAAACTTTATTGCGCTCCAAGCTCAGTTTTGTCTCATTTTGATACAAACAAAATGCGGCGTCGCTTTTTTTCGCAACGTTTCTTGCTATAAAACCGTTATTTTGATACAATGAAGGGGCGGTTAGTTCCTCAAAAAACCCTTTTAGACCACAAGTTTGATCGCAAACCTTGCCGTTTGCAGAAAGGATCGTTAGATGTCAAGTTTACTGCGCCGCTACGCGCGTCTACTCGCGCTCGCAATATGCGTATTCGCGCTAGGAGCTATCGTTGGCGCGCCGCCGACGTTAGCGCAGAACGGCGCGAACGGCGAAGAATTATGGTTCCGCGTACTGCGTATGGGCGGCGCGCCCGTGACGATGCAGACGTCCGTCGTGCGCTATACCGGGCTTTACGTCGCGGACGACGGCGCGCAACGCGAGGTTACCGTCGACCTCATCGGCGCCGTTCACATTGCCGAACGCGAATACTACGACGAACTCAATCGAATCTTTCAAGATTACGAAACGGTCGTCTACGAGCTCGTGTCGGACTCCGACGCGGTGGGAGACGACGTGAACGTCGAAAAGAGCAAGTCGGAAAAGCTGACGATCGGCGCCAATCCGCTAGGCTGGATCTCCGTTATGCAGCAGTTGTTTGGTTCCGCGCTCGATCTGACCTATCAGATGGACGGAATCGACTACGGCGCCGATAATCTGCGACGCGGCGACTGCTCGCCCGAAGAATTGATCGCGCAAGCGATCGCGAACGGCGACGTGCTAGAATTCATAACGACAACCATTGTCAACGCGTTCTTCTCGACCGACGCCGGCGGCGACGGCATGGCGTTCGTGCTACTCTGCGCGAACGATCGTCGGCTCGCCGCGAAACGACTCTTTGCGCTCGAACTAGAAAAATCGTCCCTTGAAGAGTTGACGCGTGAAACGGAAAATGTCGAAGAGAACCTGGACGAAGTCAGCGACGAAACAGAAGCCGAAAACGAAAACGACGACGCGCTCAATCTGCTAGAGGAAGATCGCGAAAGCGCAATCATTCACTTCCGCAACGACAAGGCGCTCGAAGTCGTCGAAG
>ONJR01000127.1 GCA_900318195.1 uncultured Planctomycetota bacterium | reverse complement strand
ATTCTGGAACGCATGGCAGTTCACGCAAGTTCCCGTACCGCGATTATCAAATAGCTCGCGCGTCTCGAAGCTCGTTAAATTGCGCTCTTCGAGCGTAATCCAGCCGCCGTAATCGTAGCCGGGCGCGAGCAATCGGTACGCGAGCCATTCGTCGATCGCGTCCTGTGAAACGTCGAACGCTAGCGCTTGGAACTTACGCCATTTTCCGTCCTCGTCCCCTTTAACGTAGACGTCGGCGACGAGTCGACCGCCCGAGTTCTCATGGAGTAGCTTTCGCCAGACCTTGACGTCCGGACACACGCTCCTCTCGTTCGTAACAAAGCGCGCGCCGTCGACGCCCTGGCGTTCGCCGTATAGAACGCAACGAACTTCGCGCCCGACCTCTTCGATCTGGAAGTTCAGCGGCGCTATATTGCAAGGAATCGTCGCGAGATCGTAGTCGGGGTATATCTTAGGCTTTCGCGCGATTTCTTCAGCGTTTTTCGGTAGCTCGACGCGCGCAATGAGCGCAAAGATTCCGAATCCGAGCAAGAGAGCGAGCGTTGCAATGCAGAAGAACCATAAACTTCGTTTTTTCTTATCCATTTAGCCGCTCCTAGAATCGAATAAAGGACGAGTCGTCTTTGAGATAGCCCCAATAGGTTCCCGCGCAATGTTCGCGAATACCGTCTTGCGCCTCGCGCAATTGTGTCGCGCCGTTAATAACATTGTAGAACTCAACATATTCCGCGAACGCGCGCGTCGTTTCCTCGGAGAATTGATAACTCGTTTGCGCCCAATCGTTTCCAGCCGTTTCAAATCGTAGCGTTGCGTACCCTTGTTCTAGCGCCTTTGGTAGTCGACCTTTCGGCGCGTTTTCCGCAATGTACGTTTCGATATTATTCAAAAAGAAGCGATCGCCCGGCGTCGTGAGATCGCCTTTCTGGAAGAGCGCGGCGACGAGTTCCGCGTCGCGCATTTCAGGGGGCGCGAGCGCGAAGGGGTCCGTAAAGAGATCGTACAGGCGCGCGAGATCGGGATGGAGCTCGATGCGTTTGAAATTGCGTTGCGGGCGCATACGCCTTGAACGCGCGATCGAGTCGGCGAACCGGGCAAGTTCGGTAGGGTCGACCCCGAAGCGCGCCGCAGCGTCGTGAAGTTCAACGCGTTGCGCCGTCGCCGCTTCCGATCCGGACGGATATCGCGCGGCGTCGTACGTCTTGTCGTCGACGGCGTTGCGCAGTCCGAGGTCGAACTGATCCGAGGCCATATAGGCGTAGCATAATTTCGCGAAGAACCGTTGGTTTACGGCGTCGTTTAGTTCGCGCGCGTACCGAGTCGCTAGCTCGCGTTCGCCGCCGACGAGCGCGCAGTATGCGAGAACCTTGAGGGTCGCGGCTGATCGACCGCGGCATACGGCGCGCTTGTTCATAGCGCTTCGGGTCGCGACGTTCGGCAGACCGTATCGGCATAAGATGATTTCGGAGGTCGAGTTGAGGGATCCGCGTTGCGTAACGCGCCATTTCCTAAAACGTTCGAGCTCCTTGAGCGCCTCTGGATCTTGTCGTTTGATCTTCTCAAAAGTTTCCGAATCGAGGGGCACGGTCGCGAGTCCGCCGATAGGTCGCTCGAACGCGCGTTCCGCTAGCTCGCCGCGTTCGAAGAGCGCGACGTTGCGCAGCGCGACGCTGTAGTCGATCGGGCGCTCGACCGTCGCGTCGATTCGAAGGATAGCGTCCCAGTCCCCTTGCGTTAGCGCGCGATTCTGTGCGAGAATAGCGAAGAACGGCTCCACGCGATACGCGAACGACCATAGCGCGAGCGTTAGCGTTACGGTAACGGCGCCGCTGAGCGCAAGTTTCACGCGCGGAACGGACGCGCTTGACCGGACGCGCGCGACGACGCCGGTCGCGAGCGCGCAGAGTAGTAAAAGCGCGACGACGACGAGCGGACCGCCGACGACGAACGCGCGCGCGAGAGGATCCGACGCGTCGAGCGTCGGATCGAATAGACCCTGCGTCCAAATCGCGCTGTCCGGCGTTTGATCGTAGTAGCATAGTTCGTACGCGAGGTACGGGAGCGCGAGCGCGAGGAACGCGAGCCAGAGCGCGCGCGCCGCCCTACCGCGCGTAACCTGGCGCCCGAGCGCGGTTTCGATTACGAATAGCGCCATCGCCAAGCTCGACCACGCGCCGAGCGCGAAATACGCGACGAGATAAAGGAGACCGCTAAGTTGGTATTTCGCGAGTCGACCGCGCTCCAACGCTCTGAGCGCGAACGTCGTAAGGAGCGCGAGATTCGCGCCGACGTAGCCCGAGAAGACCAGCGTTACGTTCGCGCAACTATAGACGTAATAAGCGTTCCAGGTTCCGCCGATTGCGAGCGCCAAACTTGGTAGAAACGCCAAATGGCGCGCGTATCCGCGCAAGTTGAGTAGCGTCGCCGTTTCCAGCGCGAGCGTAACGCCGAGCGTCGCGAGCGCGAGCCCGAGAAGGATAGGGTAACGACCCAATTGCATGATAAACGCGGTTGCGTATCCCAGCGCGCCGACCGGCTCTGACAGCCAGTCTTTTAGAAAGTCCCAGCGCGTAATAAAGAGCGAATTATCGTACGCGGCGAATAGGAAATCGGCGTAGCGCACGCCCCAGAAGTAGGTTAGCGCGAGCAGCCAGAATAAGGTAAGCGCGCCCGGCGAACGCAGAAAGCGTAGCGCGCGAGAGTCTGCGCGGTGTGACGACGGCGACGGGGACGGCGAGGACGGCGCCGCAGACGGTTCGCGCGCTTGACGTCGCGACGCCGCGCGCGGAGCTTTCTTATTGCGTGACATGGCTAGGTTCCTATTGCGTTTCCTCTTGCGTTGGGCTTGGCGAAGAAGTCGACGCGGCCTCGACGAGCGCGCGATTGGAGACGCGAATCGGTTCCGTCGTTAACTCTGGCACGTTGTACGATTTGAATAGTCTACGATTAGCGCGCGGATCGCGTTGCGGCAGTACGAAGGGGCGGCTTGCGCGCCCTGCGGCGTCGACGTGCGCGAAGTACGGGCGCGTGTACTGCCCGTCTTCGCGTCTTGAACTGAAGACGAGCCAGCGTCCGGACGAGTCCCAGGTATGATAGCTGTCGGCGCCCTGTCCGTTGATCTCGGTAAAGGAACGTTCCTCGCCCGTTTGCAGGTTCTTAATCCATAGCTGCGCTTCCGGTCGCCATATTGGAAAGGTCCCGCTTTCCGCGACGGTATAGACGAGCCATTTTCCGTCGGGCGAGACGCGCGGAAAGAGCGCGCTGCGTTCGTTAGCGCGCGCGTCGACGACGAGCGTCGGTTCGGAGAAGGCTCGCGATTTCTCGTCGTATTCGCGGCTGTAGATATTATATCGAAATTCCTTAATGCGTTCCGCGACTTCGAGCGCGCGCATTTTACCGTCCTGATCGCATTCGCGCGCCGTTACTTGCGCGCTGCAGTAGTATAACGTCTTGCCGTCGGGGGACCAGGAGGGAAAGGTCTCGAATTCGTTCGCGGTTCGCGTTATGGTTCGCGCGGTATTAGTTTTCGGGTTGAGTATAACGAGATCGGAGGTTGTGTCAAAGACTTCGATCTTCTGCGACGAGAGCGTGTGAAAGACTTGAAAGGTTTTATTCGATGAGAAGACAATTTCCGAGCCGACGGGTCGCCATGCAGGGTAGGAGCACGAGCTAGCGAGACTTTCGATTTTACCCGAGATTTTCCGCACGTCGCCGTCGAGCGAGAAGATCGTGCCGCCCGTTGGGTTCTGACTCCCTTTCCGATAGTGGAACATGAAGTTCTTGGTCTCGCGATCCTGAAACGCATGGCAATTGACGCACGATTTTGTCGCGCGCGTGTCGAAGAAGACGCGTTCGGTAAAGGACGTCAGGTCGCGTTGCGCGAGACGAATGGAGCCGCCGTAGTCGTAGCCGGGCTCAACGAGACGGTAGGAGAGCCATTCGTCGATCGGATCGCGCGAGACGTTGAGGGAAAATTCGCGATAACGCGCCCATTCGCCCTGGGACTTAACGTACACGACGACCTGAACGGCGTCCCCTTGCGAGGCGTCGAGCAGTCGCCGCCATTTCTTTACCGGTATGCGCACGTCGCGACCTGACAGGCATAACGTTTCGCCGTCGACCCCGGTTAGCGTCGTTCGGTAATCGTCGCCGGATTCTTCAATATAGAAGTTGAGGGGCGCGATATTAGGAGGAATCACGACGTCGCAATAGTCCGGATAGATCTTCGGTTGCGCGTCCTTATCGACGTATAGTTTCGGGGGCGAGGGCGTCCTCGCCGCGACGAGTAGGAGCGCGAGCGCGCACGCGACGATAACGCGAGTCTTAATCTTCATGTTATAGGCTCCTATTCTCCATTAAACTGAAGGAACGCGGACTCGTCCTTCATGTAGCCCCAATACGTTCCCTGACAGCATTCGAGAATCGCCGCTTGAGCGCCCTTCGATTTTAATTTGCCGCCGACCGTATGGTAGAACTCGACGTACTCGTTAAACGCCGCCGTCGTCTCAGGAGAAAACTGGTACGCGCATTGATTCCAAGCGTCACCGTACTTATCGAACCGTAAGGTCGCGTAACCCTCTTCGAGCGCTTTCGGTAATCGCTTTATCTCATAACGCGAGACGTACTCCTCGATATGCGCTAAAAAGAACCCGTCCCCGACTTGCTGGAAATCGCCGCGCTGAAAGAGCGACGCGATAAATTCCGCTTCCTGAAGCTCGCGCGGCGCTGCGGAGAATTCGTCGGTAAAGACCCCGTACAGGCGCATGAGGTCCGGGAACGCGTCCAACTCCTTGACGTTCTTTAGCGGACGCATACGGCGCGAGCGCGTTACGTCGTCGGCGAACCGCGTTAAGTCGGCGAGCGCGACCCCGTATTGCCGAGCCGCTTCTGCGTACGTTAGCGAGCCTGATCGAACCGTCGGCGCGGTCGGCGCGTCGAGCGAATCGCGAACGCCGAACGCGAAATATTCCGTTTCGAGGTACGCCAGACCGAGCCGCGCGTAATCGCGGTGGAAGAGCGTTTCGTTCAATTCGGTAAGGTACCGACGCGCGAGTTCGCGTTCGCCGGAAACGAGCGCGCAGTATGCGAGCGTCTTAAAACACGCGACCGAACGATCGAGACAGCCGACCATTTTATTCATCGCGCAACGCGCAGCGATATTCGTTTGACCGTAGCGGCAGAGAATGAACTCCGAGGTCGAGAAGAGCGCCGCGCTTTGCGTCGTACGACGCGCGCGAAAACGCGCAAGACGACGCGCCGCGCTCGTGTCCCCGCCCGACGCGCGCTCGAAATCGTCGAGGTTCAGACCGTACGCGTTAAAGCCCGAGACCGGACGGTCGAACGCGCGGTCCGCGAGCGCGCCCGTTTCAAAGAGCGCTACGTTGCGCAACGCGACGCTGTGCTCGCAAGGGCGGCGCGTCTGAACGTCGAGTTCGAGTATGCGTTCCGCCCAGTCGGGAGAGTTCAGCGCGCGATTCTGCGCCATGATCTGAAAGAACGGTTCGTCCTGAAAGGAAAGGTAGAAGCACGCAAACGCAAAAATGACCGTGAGTTCAAGCGCAATACGCGCGCGACGACGACCCTCGACCTTGGGGTTGGGCTCGACCGGCTTCTCGTCCTTCGATAGTTTGCGCGCGCGACGAGATTGACTCCTAGAGTGGGAACGCGAACGCAACTCGACCAGAAACGTCGAGAGCGCGTTCGCAAACGCAAAGAGCGCGAGAAACGCGAGCGAAGAATAGACCCCGAACATGACGTAGAAACTCGCGCGACTATCCTGCGAATCGAGAAGATCGTCGAGCAGACCGCAACGCCAGACGACGCTTTCGGGAGCGTGATCGTAATAGAAGAGCGAGTACGCGAGCGGAGGCGTAAGACACGCGACGAGCGAAACTAAGGCGAAACGTAGCCAGCCGTGCTGGGAACGGAAAAGATCCGATAGACCGCAAAGAAGCGCGAGCGTCGTGAACCAGACGCCAAACGCGCAGTAGCCCGGCAAGCAGAGCGCCGACAGCGCGCACGCGCGCAACCAGCCCGGGGAAAGACCTATATAAAGAACGCGCGACCAGACCGCGACGTTCGCGCCGAGTAGACCCGAGACGACGAGCGACGCGTTATGCGGCGCGTAGACGTAATACGAGTTCCAAGTAGCCGCGACGCAGAGCGCAAGCGTCGGTAGTATCGCGAACGCTTGCCAAGCGCCATGCAGACGAAACGCGCGCGCGACCCCTAAAAACAACGCCGTTCCCAATCCCGCGAGCGCCGCGCCGCCAAGTAGAGGATAGGCGCTGAACTGAATAATAAACGCCGTGCAATATCCCAAGACGCCCGCTGGTTCCGCGAACCACCGCGTTGCAAAGTCCGCGCGGAAAAGGAAAAGAGAATTCTCTTGCAACGCGTAGAGGAAATCGCCGTAACGGACGCTCCAGAAATAATACAGCGTCGCAAACCAAACGCAGGGTAGCGCGGAACGACGCGCCGCAAAGCGCAAGGATGGAAAGAATGGCGTCATGGCTGCTTGCTTATCTTGAGGCGTGGGGGACAATGGGGTTAAAACATATCAAACGTAAGTTGAGCGTATTCCTTCTCCGATAAAGCGCGTTCTTCCTCAACGGCATAATTGGTGAGCAACGCCTCGACCATAGGATTGCGATTTTCTTCTTTGGCTCCGAGGTGGTAAAAATGCTCTTGAGTCGTTATGAAGCATTTGTTCCAGACGGTTTGAATCGTTGCGTTGCTTCGATATTTGTTATGCTCCCAGGTCGAGAGCATGAACGGCGCTCGCGAAGCGACAAGCGAATCGCGGAGTAAAACTTCCGATTCCATATCCCAACTGTCGTAGTAATCGACATGGCGACCGATATAAGGCGGATCGCAGTAGATAAAATCGTCGCGCGTCGCCATAGCGATCGTCTCCTCGAAAGATTGGCATAGGAATCTCCAATCATTGCGCGAGATCAGATCGCTAACTCGCGCAACTTGATTGACAATTTTGGTTACGTAAGCGCGCGCGAAACGGAACGGCTTGTGACCATACGGCGTATTGAACTCATACGAGCGATTGAAACGCATCATGCCGTTAAAGCACGAACGATTCAAAAAGAGGAAGTCCAAAGGCGAATGTTCCGCGTTGAAGCGACGACGAACCTCGTAGTAATACTCCGCGTCCCCTTCTTCGAGTTTGCGACCTTCGGTTTCAAGGAACAACTTAACTGCGGACGGCGAGACTAGCCCCGATTGGACGCCGACATAAAACGCAATGATATGCGGATTCGTGTCCGCGAAAATCGCGCGTTTAGGTTTCAGATTGAAACCGACGACGCCCGAACCCATGAAAGGTTCAAGCCATAGTCCCGCAGGGTTGCGTTTAACGGCGCGACGAATCAGCGGAACAAGCTTCGTTTTGATACCCTGGATCTTCAGCGGAGGGACGGTAATCTTTTCCTTCATACTTCTATGTTCCTTGACTATTTTGAATCCGAATTATTCAAACTGGGCGGTAGTCCTCTATAACTGAGATACTCAGAAAAAGACGTCAATTTCTTTCTTTTCCCGTCTTTTACAACCTCTATTTTGCCATAGTTGATCCAGTAGTCGTCAAAAAGTTCCTCGCCTGCTTTGGCAAAGATTCCATTCCCCTCCAATATGGCGGGAATTTTTTTAATACTTCCGATGTTTGCGGTATTTCCACTTCCTGGTTTGTCGCTGGCAATCTTCCACTTTTCTTCGGCAAAAAACGTAAGGTCTCGAATGGTAGCCGGTATTGACGGAAGCTCGTCAACTGAAAAAACTGACGATTTACTCTCATTCGATTTCTCTACACGAGAATAAATGACGCCAAAACAAAAGTGTGCGCCGTAAGAATCGTAGGGGTACTGTATGTTTTTGGTATGTGTTCTATCGATGAAATATGCTCCGTGCGAACCAAGCGTAAATCCGTTACAAAAGTTAGGTCGTTTGTCCAATCGATATGTTGTTTTTAAATCGACAGCAAATCTAACGGACGGTTTTTGCTTCGAGGTAAAGGTTAGATCTGGGTACCAATTTTGATAAGTTGGTAATTCTATAGTGTATCCAATTTCTTTTGCGAACTCGAGAAAACTTGGCAAAAGGTGAAGTTCAAGAACCTTCGAGACGAGTTTTGTGTCGGAAGAAATAGGATAAATGTTTTTGAAAACGTCGGCAAAACCGCGAATAGACCACTCGTTCTTACTGGATACGATATCTGAGAGGGTTGAAGCGAAGCTTTTCAACTGAGAACTAAATTCCGTCTTAACGCTTTTATCAAAGGACATACGGTTTCCTTGTAAGAACGAATGGACTATTGTGAATTCATGTCTGTAACGATTTTAAATCAACGCCGTCGTTTCCTCAAACCCAAAGACGAGATTGAAATTCTGAACGGCGGCGCCGGCGGCGCCTTTAACGAGGTTGTCGATTGCGGATATGGCGATAACGCGCCCTTTAACGACGCGCACGGTCATGTGGCAACGATTCGTGTGGATAACGTCTTTCGTGGTTGGCAGCGCGTCGACGACCTGCGCGAACGGCTCGTTGCGATAGAAATCGCGCAAGTACGCGAGTAGCTCCGATTCGCTCGCGGCGCTGAGTTGACGTGCGTACGCCGTCGTGAGAATACCGCGATCCATCGGCGTCAGGTGCGGCGTGAAGATCACGCTCGTTTCGCGACCGCTCGCCGTTGTGAGGACTTCCTCGATCTCGGGCGTGTGCCGATGCGTTCCGACGCCGTAGGCGGCGATCGATTCGTTGCATTCAGGATAGAGGTTCTTGAGACTCGGCTTGCGTCCGGCGCCGGAGACGCCGCTCTTGGAGTCGATAATGATCTCGTCGCTTGCGATGTGTCCGGCTTTGAGCAACGGCGCGAGCGGCAGTATTGCGGAGGTCGGGTAGCAGCCGGGGTTGGCGACGAGGTTGGCGCCGCGAATTTTATCGCGGAAGAGTTCCGGTAGTCCGTAGGGGGTTAGCGGCAGGCGGTCGGGATCGGGATGGACGACGTTGTACCATTTATTAAAGACTTCCGCGTTGTTTAGTCTGTAGTCGGCGCCGAAGTCGATAACTTTCATTCCCAGCTCGAGCAGTTCTGGCGCGACGGCGGCGGTCGCGGTGTGCGGCAGGCAGCTGAAGACCGCCTGGACGCCGCGCGCGGCGAGATCTCGCGGCGCGAGATTTTCGCAACTGATCGAGTACCAGCCCGTGAGGGACGGGTGAATTTCGTCGAGTCGATTCGTATTCTCGCGACTAGTCGCGGCGACGACCTCGACCTGCGGATGGCGGTGCAAAATTCTTAGCAGTTCCAATGCGGCGTATCCCGTCGCGCCCAAGACGGCAACCTTAATCTTCAT
>ONJR01000038.1 GCA_900318195.1 uncultured Planctomycetota bacterium | reverse complement strand
GGCGGTTCGAGCTTCCGCTCGGTTATGAAAACCCGCTCCCGTTGGTCGCTAGCGTCGATAACTTGGGTTCATACTCCTATGAGGTTGGGGACCTCTAAAAACCCCTCTAGCTAGAGAGGAAAAAAAGGTTATAATGACGTCATAGTAAAGGAAAGAACGAAATATCATAAACGGTCGTTAGTTGAAACTGCGATGTTTCAAATCAAACAGATCTTCGGTGATAAATTAAAAGCTCGTAATTTCGATTCATTAACCGTCGAGACTAGAATAAAAGTGTCGGTATTGAATCGAGTTATCGCTATGAACAATGATTTTTATTAACTGCATTATTCAACAACGCCATTACCCATTATTAAATTGTATCGCATTATACGCCATTCCGACGTTGTTCGCATACGCCAGGACCAATTCAAGATTACAACAATGCATAGAGTTTAATGTATTCCAGAAAGATTTGTTATGCACTAATTGTAGTGTTCATTCTCTTGACAGTTGGTTCGTTTGTTACAAGAGAAGAGACTTCATTTATTGATTTTTCCTCAGGCAGAGTAATGTATCAGGCTTCTGTAGGTGGAATTACTTATCATACTGTCGTTGGCGAAACTCCTTTGTCAAAATTGACAGAGGAAGTTGGAGAAAGGACGGGTAAGCCTGTTTGGGTTGTATTCAGTCGCACGACCTACAGTTTATTCGGTTTAAAAAGGTGTATCGAATGTTATGGAGCCGCGTCTTTGGTAAATCGTTTGTCATACTTAGACGTCATACTGACTAATAGCGTATTATCGAATGAACAACGCCGTGATTTATCAACGGCGCTGCTTACATGGTTGAATAAGAGGAATGACGATATTGATCCAAGTCAATTGTTTATTGATATGTGTCGTCAAGGAAAAAAAGAGACCTTTGACGGAAACGTTCATAAGGAATTGTTTGACGCCTATCTCACCACTGTGACGCAAGACAACATATCAATATAACGAAGTGAAATAAATGTAACCGCTTCAAATTGCTTCCTAGCGCGTCCTATTAAAACAGTAGTTGTATAACAACGTCCCGGGGGGGTAAACGCTCCCCCCGGTGAATTGCGTTCGTTTATTGCGCTACAACGATCGACTCGGCATAGCGCGATCGCGCCCGAAGTATTCGTCGCGAATGATCGAGATAGCGAACCATCCTTTTGACACGCGGCATAGACCTAGCGCGAGTCCGGCGAATCGTTCGTCGTTTCGCAACGCTTCCGGGTTGATAGCAAACGACTTACTAGCGGGAAAGACTTTCGAGAAGACGGCGCGTAGCGGTAGTTGTTCACGCGGACTTGCGGCGCCGTATATTTCGACGGACCCGTCGCGCGTTAGCGTGGGAACGCCGTTTTCTCCTGCGACCGGTCGGTAGCTGACTTCTATCTCGATATTGTTCCACGTTTTATCGTTGAGTTCAATTGCGTCGAATCGTAGCGTTAGCTTAGCCTGATCCTCGAAGAATCGTACGACGATTGGATCCGTTTTCGCGAATGTAAAGGCGATATCGGCGGCGTCGTCGATTTTCACGTTTCTTAGTTGCGGCTTGTTCATTTTAACGGCGAGGTATTCTATCGTCTGTTGCGGCGTCATTCTGCGCCCGCCGAGTTGCAGTTGGGTAATGAACGCGTTGACCGCCGACTCGTGCAGTTTAACGTCGGCGAACGCGCCCGGCAACGTCGCCGGCTCCGTCGATTGACATCCCAACGACGATTCCGACCCGAAACGTAGCGACGCGAGCAACCAATCTTCGGTCGTTCTCGAGCGTTGCGTACGTAGCGAGAGCCCTAGATTCGCCATATTTCTGAAGAAGTTCGATCGCAGTTGCGTATTGAGCGCGTCGAATCGGCCGTTTGCCTCGCGATCGAATCTTTCGCGCGTTTCTCGCGTCGTCTTCTGGCGCGTTTCCTCGCGAATCTCATGCTGACGCGCTTCGTACTGGCTTCTTGTAATTTCGCGCGCGACGTCGCCGACGAGCGGTACGAAGTCGACGTCGGTCTCCACCGAGTTGAGCTGATTAGTCGCGCTCGCGGAGACGGCGGCGGGCGAGTAGGCGATACCGGAGTCGCGCCATTCTATCGTCTTGGTGGCGTAGTAGTTGACGTAGCTCTGGTTGTGCAGCGTCGCCGAGAAAACGGCGCTACTTGTGCTCGCGACGGCGCGCCCGTTGACGTTGAGGTTCATGAGTAAGCGATTGGGGTCGGGAATCAGTTTAATTGAGACCTGCGTGTCGACGCGTCGCGTCCCGACGACCGGATTATCGAGGACGCGCTCCTGTACGACGGCGAACTCGGGGTCGCGTACGGGTAGTAGGCGGTTAATGAGCGCTTCCGAGACGTACGCTTTAACGTTCGGGTTATCGTATACGGCGTCGAATGCGCGGCCGAATTTCCGACAGACGTCGGATCGCGAGGTCGTCATTCTTAGCGCGAGCTGCTGTAGCGATCGTCCGGCGTCGCCGCCGCCTAGTCTTTCGTAGCGTTCGAACGCGTAGAGTAGCGCGAGTCCGTTCGTTTGATCGCCTGCGAGCGTGGAGACGAGTCGCATCCATTTCGAGAGCGTCGGTTTTTCAAAGACTCGTCGCTGTTCCGGGGTCATCGGGGTCTTCTCGAATTTATACGCTACGGCGTTAATGCGATCATGTAGGAACCGCATTCTTCGATTGCGTTCGAGCGCCATTGCCTCTCGTCCTGACGGCGCGCGTCCGCTTGCGACGACAGCCGATTCTAGTTCGACCTGGTCAAGGTATGGATCGGCGGGCGAGGCTGGCACGGGCGCTCCGAGGTAGCCAAGCGTGTTCTGGTCGCCGTTGGGCGTCGCGATCGGTTTAAAGTTTGTCGCTGGGAGTTCCATAACGCGTTTGGCGTCGCGGGCGAGTTCGTCGACGTCGAAACTTGCGCGCCAGTTTCGCCCGTTCGGGGAATCTCCGAAGAACGCGCGCGCGTCGTCTGTCGCGCGTACAACGAGCGCGAGCTCCTGTAGCGTTAGTTCCTGCTGCGCGTTGAGTTTTCCTGAATTTCGCGCGTCGAAATAATCAGCGGCGTAGGACCAAACGAATGCGCGACGTTCTAGCGCGCGCAGTAGCGAATCGAGTAGTTCCGCGCGTTGCGAGCCGCTATATCGTGTAATAATTCTCGGCGTTTGTTCGTTTTCGCGTTGCGCGCGCGGTAGGGGCGGCTCTTGCACGCGCTCTTTGAGGGACTGTCCGATCGCGATCTTCTCTTTTAGCGCGCGTATTCTTTTGCGCGCGTTTTCCGGGTTACTTTCAATATGATCGAGTATAAAATCGACGTCCACTAGCACGGCTTCGGTCCACTCGTAGGTCGTATCGAACTCGACGAATAGCGAGGTGTAGTGATCTAGCGCGGCGAAGCATTCCTCTTTGAGCGTTTCCAGTTCGACCGTTTCTAGCGCGAGCTCGTCTGCGGAGAAGTCGCTCGAATCGACGATAACGGCGTCGAGCGCCTCCGCTTCATTTGCTTGCTGTGCGTCCATTTGCGCTTCTCGCGCGAAGGCGTCGACGTCTTCGAGCTGTAGCGCCGGATTGCGATTCTCGCGGATTGCGTACTGAGCGTTGTCGACGCGATATGCGTTTGAACTAAAGACGCCGTTAGGGGCGGCGGCGGCGCGTCGCGGTTCGACGTACCCTTGCGGCACGCGCGCGGTCGCCGGATTGACGGGTCGTGTTGTTCCAAACGCACGCTGATCAGCGACGAGCGCCGGGTCTTTGCTTTCGTAAGAGATCCATCCTTCATCGTCGTTATTATCCGACTCGATTATTGCGTCGTTGGAGTTGCCGTTTTCTTCTTTCTCGCGACTCGAATTGAGTTCTTCGGACGCTTGTTCGGGTTCGTTTTCTAGAAAGAGTACGGCCGGCGCCGGCTCGAAGGGTTTCTTCTGCTCTTCTTTTTCGTTCGGTTTATCGGACTTGAAGTATCCAAACTTTTGCGGAACGGGTTGATTGTTATTCTCAAGCTTTTTAATTTCCTCGAGTTCGCGCAGGAACTCTTCGGAGTCTTCTTCCGCGCGTTGTTTGGCTTCGTCTGACCTTTGCGTCGCAACCGGTTTGCCGGTCGCTTGATTCGGGTCGGCGTTTTGCTGATTTGCCTGATTGAGCGCGGCGAAATCGCGCAACATATTTTGTATTTCTTCGTCGTCGAGCGTCGGTAGCGGTTCGGTAATCATCTCGCTTTCGCGCTCCGTTTGCGGCTCGATAGCGATCTCCTCCTGCAGGATTTTTTGAGCGTTCTTCGGTCGCTCCTCGTTCGTTTGCGTTTCGAGTTCAGCGCTCTTGATCGGGACGCGTTGCGCAGTAGCGTTCGAGTTCGTTTGTACGCTTTTTCGTTCCGGCGTAGCGTTCGATTTCGTCTGTTTCGTCGGTTCGTCCGACTCCGGAGTCGTCGCGATCTTTACGACGCGTTCTTTACTCGTATCGGGGCGCGCGTCGTTGCGTTCCTCGCGCTTACGCGTTTCGACTTGTGTTTCCTTTTGTACGGCTTTGTCGACGTCAGGGTCGGTTTTCTTAGCCGAGAGCGGTCTTCCGAAGATTCTCTCGATGAGATACGGCTTATCTTTTTCCTCTTTGACTTCGGGCTTCTTCTTTTCTTCTTGTTCTTTTTCCTTATTGGCGCCGAAAGCAAATGGATTTTTAAAGGTCAGCTCGGGAATGAGAGACCATTCTGTTCTTTGCGCGGTCGATTTCGCGTCGTCGTTCTCACTATTTTGCGCGCGCGCGACGCCAGATATACTGGCGGCGACGAGAATAGCGAGTATTGCGCGGCGCGCGTATTGCCGCGCGGCGTAGCGTTGTCCGAATCCATTCGACTTTTTCATCTCGATCGACCACACACTAATAACGTAAAACTTATACGCCGACCTAGGCGCGCGAGTCTTCACACAGCGCAAAGACTCTTATTCTGAATATCGGTAATTTAGCGCCCTTAGCATTAGAACGATTTTATCTTTTGGTTAAACTTTGTCGATTGTCCGACGTTTATCGTCATGCGCATGACTGAAAAAGTTCGCGCGACTTGAAAGGGGCGCGTCGGACGCTTATAATAATATATTGATATCGCGTCGAGGGTCGGCGCGTCGTAACTTGGACGTATCGCGTTCACGAGCGTTGGGCGCGTAACGAATAGAGAGGAGCCGGACATGGCGGTTAAGAAGTTTGGCATAATCGGATGCGGAATGATCTCAACGTTTCACGCGCGCGCGATTCGCGAGTTGGGCGCGGAATTGGTCGCGTGCTACGATCAGTTGCCGATCGCGTCGGAGCGCGTGGCGAAGGAGTTCGGGTGCAAGGCGTACGGCGATCTGAAGGACTTTCTGGCGGATCCCGAGATCGAGATCGTTACGATCGGCACGCCTAGCGGCGCGCACTTGGAGCCCGCCGTTGCCGCAGCGAGGGCAGGCAAGCACGTCATAGTCGAGAAGCCGCTTGAGATCACGCCCTCGCGTTGCGACGAGATCATTCGCGCGTGCGAGGAGTCTGGCGTAACGCTTTCGACGGTCTTTCCTAGCCGTTTCCATCAGAGTAGCGTGCAGCTGAAGAAGGCGATCGAGAGCGGTCGTTTTGGCAAGTTGACGCTTGGCGACGCGATCGTGAAGTGGTATCGCACGCAGCAGTATTACGACAGCGGCGTATGGCGCGGCACGTGGAAGCTTGACGGGGGCGGGGCGCTCATGAACCAGGCGATCCACAGCGTCGATCTCTTGATCTGGCTCATGGGGGACGTTGCGGAGGTAACGGCGCTGACCGGACTGGTCGCGCATGAGAATATCGAGGTAGAAGACGTCGCGGTCGCGGCGTTGCGGTTTAAGAACGGCGCGTTGGGCACGTTGGAAGCGACGACGGCGGCGTATCCCGGCTATCTTAAGCGCATCGAGACGCACGGTTCGACGGGCTCGGCGGTAATAGAAGAGGAAGATATCATTAAGTGGGACTTCGTGGAGTCTCGGGACGAGGACGCGGCGATACGCGAGTCGATGGCGAACCGTCTTTCTGGGGGCGGCGGCGCGGCGGATCCGGCGGCGATCGGTCATCAGGCGCACGCGAAGCAGTTTGCGGACGTTCTTGCGGCGATTAACGAGGGTCGCAAGCCGCTCATCGACGGTTACGAGGGGCGCAAGAGCGTGGAAGTTATCTGCGCGGTGTACGAGTCGGCGAAGAAGGGCGAGCGCGTGAAATTGAGCTAGCGCGCCGATTGGCTAGTAGACGTCTGCAATATTATATATAGAGTGAAACGCGCGCGTTCCTGAATTGGGAGCGCGCGCGTTCTTCTACGTTCCGGGAGTGATTTTGGGCAGAGTCGTTGCGCCGTTACCATCCTCTTGTCGGTTCGCGCCATACCTGCGGCGCGGTGGAATACGTTGTGTCCTCGTCCGCCCAGGGGAAGAGCTGAATCGGCTGCGAACCGCGCGAGCCGTTCAGGAAATACTGGCTCGGATTGTAGACGCGATAGAGCTGGAACGAGCGACTCTTATAGTCCCTGCATTCGCCAATACGCGTCTTACCGCCCGTTACCCGTTGACCGACCGTCGCGTCCGAGCGCCCGAGTTGCGAGAAGACCCCGACGTACTTCTTATCCGCGCTGAGAACCCAGACAGTCGTCCCCAGCGTTCTGACAGACTCGCCCTTGCGATAGCGTTGCGGATCCTTGCGATTCGCCGCGACGTCGAAGACCTCGTAGTCAGGCGCGCGATCCTGAGCGACCAGTATGACCGTGCCGTCGAACGGCGCGTACACCTCCTGCTTCAGGAGGTTAATGAACCCGCCGCCGCCGGCGAGTTGAACGAGCGCCTTCGAGACCGCCGCGAAATCGTCGAAATCGACCGCGCCGCGCGTGTACCCGCGACGCCACGCTTCAAAGTCCTCCTGCTTCGGCGGCTCCATTGGTCTGTCTGGACGCCGCGAGAAGCGATCGACTGTGATCGTAACGAGCCCGACGACCCGCTGACCGCGTTGCAGAAGTTCGCTCCCTTCTTCCGGCAATAGTTTTACAAAGCGCGGGCGATTCTCCGGTCCGTCCGCAACGATCTTAAAACGCTCGCTCTCGCCCGGCTTCAGTCTCCGCTCCTCGCGACGGATCGCGTCGCTTAACTGCTGACCGTTGTGCGGAACCGCGTATTCGCGATCGTACCACCAGTCGATCGATAGACCCGGACGCTCCATGCGCGGACGCATATCAGGTCGTCCGGGCGCGCCCGGCGGTAGCGCGCCGACTGGTCCCATGCCCGGTCCGCCCGGAGGCGGCGCCTGGGGCGGACGACGCAACGGTCCTTGACCATAACTCAAAGACGCGACGAATAGGATAACGCACGATAATATTGCGCATGAATACAACGCTCTCTTCATTTCAGCTCCTTACCGCGTGCTAACGACGCTAATTTAAAGGGTGGGGGAACGGTCTGATCTTATACGAAATCCAGGTCGAACGCAAGAGCGCAACGCGCTCGTCGGGGTTTTTTATTGCTTTTTTCTGCGCGTGTGAGAGAGGGGAGAACGAACTTGACGGCGCGGGGCGACGTCATAATACGACGACTTAACGCGGACTTTTGTATAGGGGACCCGGGCGAATTGACAGAAGTCTTTGGGGGTGGCATGGGATAATTTTCTTATATAACTGCTTTAATCAAAAAAAATTTTTCAGATATGGACGATATTGGTAGTAAACGACCTAGATTTTGTTAATATGAGGGTTAAGGCAGAATCTGTTGACAAGCGACCGGAGCCCGGACTGGCTGTTCGAGCGTCTGTTCGGTTGCGAAGAGGCGCTAAGATAATAACCCCGGGCGGCGACGCGTGAACTGAAATCATGGCGGTTTGCCTGGGGCTTTGCCTTCGGCAAGCGTTTCGCGCTAGGAGTATGGACAAGCGATTCCGGCGTCCGGTTCGGCGGGCGCTAATAACATAGCCCGGACGATTCGGCGTATCGGGACGTCCTCTTTTTGTACCGCTCGACGTTCGTTTCGTGTAAAACGCGTTGTTTCCGAGGTTAAATTTACCGAAAAAAGACGTCGTCGCTTGCTTCACGCCGGTTCTGGAGTATACTAAAACGCCGACGGTTGGGAGCGCGCGGTTGAGAACGACGGCGTCGTTGAGTTCCGACCATTGAGAACTACCTGTGCGCTATAAGATTGGTTCCTCATGATACAGCGTTTGAACGAGGCGCCCCTTTAGAAGCTCTCATACCGCAGTACGCCGCGCCGACGAGGAATTCCGCAGGCAACTCCCGTAGGGACGAATGATAAGCTTTGTAGAAATAGAGACGAAAAGGATACGTCATGAAATTCATAAAAGATACCGTCCGTAAACACGCCGCTTTCCGTCAACGTCCCGCGCGCGCCAAACTTAGGGTCGAGTCCCTCGAGGAGCGAGCTTTGCTCAGCGTCTCGGAACTAGCGTCGGCGCTCGTACCCAGTCAGCCGTCGGTACTCTCGTTCGTGTCGCAAGAGGAGGACGCGCGTTCCGCCATCCCGATCGATCTTGGCGCGCTTTCATACGCGGCGCCCACCGGCGCGCTCGTCGTAACCGTAACGACGCCGAGCGACGTCGTGGACGCGAACGACGGCGTGACGTCGTTGCGCGAAGCGCTTGCGACTTCCGGCGTAACCGATATATCATTTTCGCCTTCGTTACAGGGTCAGACGATATCGCTCTCTGGCGCGCTAACGGTCGCGACGAACGTTCGACTTGACGCAAGCGCGCTCTGGGACGTTGAGCAGGACGCGCCCGGTCTTACGATCGACGCGAAATCGTTGGGTAGAGCTATGTCAATCGCCGACAGCGAGGTTGAGCTTTTGGGCTTGCGATTTGTGAACGCGCATAGCAGCGGCAACGGCGGCGCGATCTATCTAACGAACTCGACGCTGACGGTCGATAGAAGCGTCTTCGAGTCCAACGACGCGGCCTACGGCGGCGCCGTCTATGGCTATAATTCGACGATCACATTGGATAATAGTCGCGTCTCTGGTAATCGCGCGACTTCCTATGGCGGCGGTATTTGGCTTCAGGGGACTTGCGCTTTAACGTTAACCAACACCGTCGTAACGGACAATAGCGCGCGCATGGGCGGCGGCATAGTGAGTAACGGCGCAACGCTAACGGCGCGTAACGCTACGATTGCGAATAATTCCTCGAGCATGTACGGCGGCGCGGTATATCTCCAGCAGAACGCGGTTTTTCACGCATATAACACAATCTTTGCGCTCAATTCCGCAGGTGCGGGGAACAATGACGACGTTTATTCTAATGCTTCGACGTTCACCGCGCATTCTTGTCTTGCGTTTGGTTATATCAGCGATAATTTAGACGCAGACGCGATTATTATCGCGCATTCTGACGAATCAATTTTTCTCGACGCCGAAGACGGCGACTATCGACTATCGCCGCATAGTAAAGCGGTCGACGCTGGCGACGCGCAGTACGCCGTCTCGCAGAACGGAACGCGTCTAACGAGCGACCTTCGCGGACTTAATCGCGTCGCCGGCGGCGCGGTCGATATCGGCGCGTATGAATATCGTCCCGACGCCGATCCCTACGTTGAACCAAAGTTAGCGGATTCCTACGTCGATTTTATCGTTTCCGAACCGTGGTATGACGCCGATAAAAGAAATGTTAATATCGACGGAAACCAGTGCTGGGCGGCTTCGGCGTCGAATATGCTGTGGTCGACCCGATGGGGGCAGTTGAATGGAATGCAGGATGAAGAAGAGCTCATGCAGACGTGGTTCGCCGCGAACTTTCCGAACGACGGTGGTCAACACGCGTACGCCTTTCAGTGGGCGCTGAATAACGAGGCGCTATCAAATCAAGCGAAGACGGTACAAGGCGGATTTTACAGCGACAAGTTTTCGCAATACAACGAAAAGAGCGACAACTATATTGATTGGATTGACGCGTATAGCGTTTTCGATTATATCGATATGTCGACAAGATTACGTAGCGGCTCGGCCGTGGGAATAGCGATCTACAACGCGAATCAGTCGACAGGCGCATTATCAAACGGGCACGCGCTTACAGTGTACGGATACGCCTACAACCCAGCGCTCGATCCAACAGATCCAAACTATTACACACGCCTGTACTTCGTCGATTCGAACGACCAATTGTTTGAAGATAGCAGAGAGCGGAACCTGCTTTCGTTTGATATTACCTGGACTGAGGGGCTTAAAATCGGCTCCGAAACCAAAAGCGCTTACGTTATATCGAATTATTCTGTTTCAAGTTCAAAAGATCCGCTAATTGTTGCTAGCCTGACGTTCCTGACACAACGTCCTTCCAAGTACGCGCTTGAAACGGAGACGAGTCCTAATTTATACTTTGCCGAAAAGATCGACGATTCTCCATTTTCTTTTACCGCGTCGTCGGAAGGAAGCGTCGATTCGACGACTTTCATCGAAGGCGAAGAAGTTACGTTGAATTTCAGCGTTAATTCGACGATGAACTTGCCGAACTCTAAGCAAGTTAAATGCAAGGTACTTGTTGACGACGAAGAGATTGCGACAGTCAATGTCGGTCAAATTACACAAGGCGCGTCGCAGACGTACGCGACGTCGTTAGGGCGTCTCAGTTCCGGAACGCATTTCGTTACCGTCGTCGTCGATTCCGAGAACACAGTCGCGGAGTCAAATGAGAATGACAACGCGTTTTCAGTCGCCATATCGATCCAGAAAAACGCGCCGCTCGTTGTAACGACCGCAACCGACGTTGTCGACGCGAACGACGGCGTGCTGTCGCTACGCGAAGCGCTTGCGCTCGCGGGCGTGAACGGTAATAGTTCGCGCGTAACGTTTGACGAGTCGCTCCAAGGCGAGACGATAACGCTCAGTTCTGGCGCGCTCAACTTTAGTAAGAACGTCACGATAGACGCGAGCGCTCTGTGGGACGCAGAACACGCGCGACCAGGTATAACCGTTAGCGGCAACAATAGCTCAAAGATATTCAATATAACTGGTGGAAATGGTACGAAACTAATCGGTCTTGAATTGACGAAGGGTTCTGGCGGCGAATCGGGCGGCGCGATAGTTCTGACGAACGCCGCAGTTACGATCGATCGATGCTGGTTCACCGACAACCATGCGAACTACGGCGGCGCGTTGTGCTTCGACTATTCCGATATAACGATTCTCAATAGCGTATTCCGAAATAATAGCGCGACAGTTCAGGGCGGCGCGATCTTCTTTATGATGAATAATAGTCCCGCCTACATAGCGAACACGTTATTCGACGGGAATTCGTCTACCGGATCGAACGCAGGCGGCGGAGCAATCTCGATAAGAGCGGGCGAAGCGACGTTCACCAATACAACGTTTGTAAAAAATACAACGCAGATGGGCGGCGGCGCCGTCTTGGTTATGGGAGACACGAATCTCAACTTCTATAACACCATTTTCGCGTTAAATTCAGCGAGTATGGGCGACGATCTCTATAACTATGAGAGCAAGGCGACGGTAATATGCCGTAATACGATAGCGTCGTCGAAAATATGGACGAGCGGTGAGAATAATCAAACGACCGCCTCCATCGCTCTTTTTACTGACGCGAACGCTGGCGACTATACGCTCGCTCGCAATTCCGCCGCGATAGATTTTGGCGACAACGTATACGCCGTTGACGCACAAGGTAATGAATTGCCCTATGATATCGTAGGCAAAGAGAGGATTCAAGGGGTAAGAGTCGACGCGGGCGCATATGAATCGGGAGCCGACAATCCGATAATTCCGCCAGACAATCCTACGGAATGGGTAGTTACAACGAGTAACGACGTTGTTGACCCTCAAGACGGCTTGCTCTCGTTGCGCGAAGCGATAGACGGCGCAGCTCCTTACGATATAATCGTCTTCGACTCTTCTTTGAGCGTCGAGACGGGAAATTGTACGATTATGTTGCCCGAGGGCGCCCTAACGCTCGACAGATCGATTACAATCGACGGCGGCAACGTCGTTACGTTACAAGCGAACGGCGAGTCTCGGATATTTACAGTTACGCCTAATACTAACGACGTTACGCTTAAAGGTCTAACGATTACGAACGGTTACGACCAAAAAGGCGGCGCAATGTTTATCGATTATAACTCCTCGGTCTCCCTAAAGAATGTAGACTTTGCCAATAACTCCTCCTACCGATCAGGCGGCGCCATATACGTTGAGCATAATTCACAACTCAGCATAGACGGCTCCATATTTAGCTATAATGACGTAATAGGACCAAACCGTGTAGGTAACGGTACATTCTCTAATTATGGCGGCGCCATCAGCGCGGAACAAAATTCATCGCTAACCATTCGCGACAGTGAATTTAAAGGCAATAGCGTAACAGGGGAATTTATTTCAGGCGGACAAAACGGTTGGAACTATGGCGGCGCTATTTCCGCAAAATACTCCCAAGTTAGTATCTTACGCACGTCTTTTCAGGAGAACCGCACATATAATTCGGGCGCGGGCGGCGCGATTTATAGTCAGGGAGCGACGTTTAATATTCAGCAATCCTTGTTTTTAGGCAATATTGCGTCGTCAAATTGCGGTGCGATCAGCACACGCTCACTTAGTGAAGACGCAGTCTATTCGCATACGATAATTTCCGACGCCCTCTTCGCTGAAAATAGAGCGGGTAATTTGAATAGCGTCGCTTCATTTACAGGCACAGGTCAGACGACTGAATTACGCAACGTAACAATAGCGAACAATACGGCGTCAACAGGGGTCGTTACTTTTTCAGGCGGAACAGGTCGTGTTTACAATTCGATCATAGCGGACAGCGCTGGTAAGATCAGACTATTCAACGCCGACGTCAAGGTATACAACACACTCTCTAGCGAGACCTGGGACGCGAGCCAAGACGGAGGCGGCAATCTTGTCTATAACAGCGCGGAACCGCTCTTTGTCACGGGGGATATACCTTAGCGCCAGGCTCCAAAGCGATCGACGCAGGCAATAGTTCCTACGTAACTTCCGAGCAAGACCTCGCTGGAAACGAACGTATTCAAGACGGTTCAGTCGATCTCGGCGCCTACGAATATACGGTCGTTATTCCAAGCGCGCCGCAAGCGACCGCGACGACAACCTCGAATTCGATTACCGTATCTTGGTCGTCTGATTCCAACGCTTCGGGGTATCGATTAATTTTCGACAATAAGACATACGACGTTGGCTCCGACGTCAATAGTTATACGTTTAACAATTTGTCTCCCTCGACAACCTACTCGGTATCGATAGCAGGTATAGCGGCGAACGGCGAGTTGGGCGAAGCGACAACATTGAACGCTACAACCAAGGAAGCGCAACTGCCCGCTCCGATGTTGCGCGCTACGACAGTAACTGCGACGACGGCGCGCGTTAGCTGGACGGCGGTTGAGGGCGCGGCAGGATACAAGCTAACCTTCGGCGACGCAACGATAACTCTCGGCGCGAATGAAACTGCGTACGAGTTCACCGGTCTAACGTCGCTAACGGATTACAGCTTCTCGGTCGCGGCGGTTTCCGCGACGGGTTTAGTCGGCGCGTCGTCCACGGGTTCCTTCACAACGGCGGAAGCGCAACTTGCCGCGCCAGTTCTCCTTGCGACGTCGGTAACAACAACGACGGCGACAGTCGGCTGGAACGCGGTCGAGGGCGCGGCGGGGTACAAGCTAACCTTCGGCGACGCAACGATAACGCTCGGTGCGAATGAAACGACGTACGAGTTCACCGATCTTGCTTCGCTAACCGATTACAGTTTTACGGTCGCGGCAGTGTCGGCGACGGGCTTAGTAGGCGAGAGCGCGACGGGCGCGTTTACAACAGCGGAAGCGCAACTCGTCGCCCCGGAACTCCTTTCGACGTCGGTAACAACGACAACTGCAAATGTCGGCTGGAACGCGGTTGAAGGCGCGGCGGGATACAAGCTAACCTTCGGCGACGCAACGATAACTCTCGGCGCGAATGAAACTGCGTACGAGTTTACCGGTCTAACGTCGCTAACGGATTACAGCTTCTCGGTCGCGGCAGTTTCCGCAACGGGCTTGGTAGGCGCGTCGTCCTCGGGCTCCTTCACAACGGCGGAAGCGCAACTTTCGGCTCCGGTTCTCCTTGCGACGTCGGTAACGACGACGTCGGCTAATGTCGGCTGGAACGCGGTCGAAGGCGCGACGGGGTACAAGCTGATCTTCGGCGACGCAACAATCGATCTCGGCGCAAACGAAACAACGTATGAGTTCACCGGTTTGGCTTCGCTAACCGATTACAGCTTCTCGGTCGCGGCAGTTTCGGCGACGGGTCTGGTCGGCGCGTCGTCCTCGGGCTCCTTCACGACGGCGGAAGCGCAACTTTCGGCTCCGGTTCTCCTTGCAACGTCAGTAACAACTACGACGGCGACTATCGGCTGGAACGCGGTCGAAGGCGCGGCGGG
>ONJR01000035.1 GCA_900318195.1 uncultured Planctomycetota bacterium | reverse complement strand
GAGGACAAGGGGCTCGAACCCTCAACCGGCAAGCCGGCGCCTGATTTCGAGTCAGGTTGCTAACCATTCGCGTATCCTCCTCGAATCGCTTTTAAATATACCTCAGAATTCCGAAATCGCAAGAGGTTATTTTGTTTTTTCTTTCATTTCTGTTTCTTTTGCCCAAAAGTTTCTCAGCCGCCTCCAAGTTGAGACAGCTTATATTACAATAAGTACGTACGAACCCCTTAGGGATGCGTCGTCTCATTCGGCGCGATGATTAATAGAAATAATAGGGTGCTCAATGGAACAGAACAACCGTTTTGACAGAGAAATTCAGGACGACGGTGAACTTGACGAATACAGCGCTGAGTCGTTATGCGATCCTGACGTCAAACCACGTTTTAATATCGTCTACGAGGTTGGACCAACCCTTGTTGTCAATAAGCAACCTGGCGTTTTAACACAAGCTCCAGCGGGAGTCGATTCCCTTGAAGCTCGCGTCAAGGAGTATATGAATCTAAGATCCGGACGCACCGGCAAGAGATATTTAGGTCTACCTCACCGGCTTGATCGTCCGGCGTCGGGACTCCTCGTATTTGCAAAGCACGTTCGTGCGGCAAGACGGCTGTCCGACCAGTTTCAAGAGCGTTCCGTTGTTAAGAAATACTGGGCGTTGACAAGTGGAACAGTGCCTGAGGATTCAGGGACGTGGTACGATTATATGCGTAAAATTCCTGGTCGAGCCGAAGCGGAGTTGGTCTCGCCAATGAAGCCTGACGCACGTGAAGCGATTCTGCATTTCCGCGTACTTGGACGCTTTGAAAATGTAACATGGCTTGAAATCGAGCTTGAAACCGGACGTACGCATCAGATTCGCCTTCAGTGTTCTTCACGCGGTTTTCCTCTTTTAGGGGACGAACTCTACGGCTCTACCGAACCTTTTGGAGAACAGTTCGACGATGGTAGAGAACGAGCGATCGCGCTTCATTCTCGCGAGATGAGTTTTGTTGATTTTACAACGAAGGAGCGCGTAACGTTGCGCGCGCCGCTATATTTGCCGTGGCAGAAGTGGCTTTCACTTGACAACGAGATTTTTGTGGAGGAAATGTTTCTTAAACCGGCGCCCTTTAGCACGAATATCTTTGGCGAAAGTTCTGAGGAACCTCCGACTCCACGTTCGGACGTTAAAGAATAGATTCTAAAGCGACTGTGTCGACTGAATGGGAACGGCGGCGATTTGTCGTCGTTCCAGCGTCTGAGGTTCAAGCGCTTTGCGACTATTCTTACTGTTTTATTGATAAAACCTGGCTTTTTTCTGCGCTTTGTTAAGTTTTGACGATAGCTGGCAATGTTGTGAAGGAGCAGTTTTGAGGACTAGAATCCGTACAACAGGGGTAATGCTTGGAGCCGACTATTAATGGGAAGAGCAAGAGCAGATGTGTGGCGAGGTGTGAAAGAAATGTGACTGCTGACGAGACGTCGTGAAGTCTCGTCGGCTTTCAATCTTGAAGTTGAATTCTGCCTTCCTTGGTCCTTTTTCTCATAGCTTTTAACTTGACGACCTCCTTGTGGAGGTAGGAATATATCCCTTTCTTTAATCCTGACGACGCCATATTCAGTCTTACGACTTTATCCAATGACGCGCTCTTCCCTCTACCGCTTTGTCTGCGGATGCTGTTGGCAACGACGACCGGCTATGAAGGTCAAAGTACGATGGATATTCTCTTGAGGCTGCTTGGAAAAATATACGGTCTTTTCGTGTTGAAGCCTTTTCACTATGGCGTTCCGTTGTGCAATTCAATTGCAGTAGGGTGGTTGGACAACGCGCAAGAGTCGGGAAACTAGGGGAAATTTAATTTTGGGTAAGGAGACTAGAACCAGGTTTCTTTATATTGGTCTTGAAACTGAATGGTCGTCTCCACTCATGAGTTGCTCGACGTGCGCTCGTCAGCTAGTCGTGTAGGCGGTTCTATCGCGCTGGTCTACAGCCAGTGTGGTAGACGCTAATTCTGTGCTTACTTTTGTTCTTCTGGCGTCAAACAAGGCGATTTCTTTCTTAAATTGGGAGCCTCGACCTCGCATACCTCGACCGCGAACGTCGAATGAATATATTTGGCGCATACGGCGCGCTTCTTGCCAGGGATACGACTCCCCACTTCAGCGCGCTTGGACTTTCCTATGTGTTTTAGTTTTTCTGGGCGACGACACTTTCTTTTTTAGCGTTTTTCGTTCAATCAATGATTGACAATCGAGTGTAAAAGTACAAAATATAGGGCGTCTGCTCCATGGACGCTTTTTCCAGCCGGTTGTTTGTTGCATGAAATCGGGCGTGAGCAGAGTTCGGTTTAGTTAGATATAGAGGATCAGATCATGTCGACGACTCCAAATGCGTTGCAAGGCGCCGAATTTTGGAAAGACAAAACGAAGGAGCTTGCGGAACCGGACGCCAAGGCGTCCCCGTCTTTGGCTATCACAGCCGAGCAGAGTGCGCAGAGTAGTCTGAAGCTCTGCTGGGGTATACCTCAGTGGCCAAGCTGGCGTGAAGCCGCGAAGCAAATTAAGGACTACGCGCTCGCTAATCTTGATAGGACGCTTGTCGAATTTGAGTCTAATCTGACCAAAAAGGGCGTGAAGGTCTATTGGGCACGAGACGCGGAAGAGGCAAATCGAATCGTTTTACAGATTGCCAAAGAGAACAACGTTAAAACGGTGGTCAAGGCGAAATCGATGGTTTCGGAGGAGATCGCCTTGAATCACGCTTTGGCGTCGGAAGGCGTGCGCGCATTAGAGACGGATCTGGGCGAATATATCGTTCAGTTGCTTGGACAGCGCCCGACCCATATTGTAACGCCGGCGACTCACTTGAGCGCGGCTGAAATAGGCGAGAAGTTTCATGAAAAGCTGGGCGTTCCCTACACGGCTGAGCATGAGAAATTGACGTTCATTGCACATGAGAAGTTGCGCCAGGAGTTCGTGAACGCCGATATGGGAATGTCGGGCGCTAATTTCGGTATTGCGGACATTGGCGCGTTGTGTCTTGTTGAAAACGAGGGTAATATTGGTCTGTCAACAACGGCGCCGAAGTTGCACGTTGCTCTCATTGGAATCGAGAAGATTATTCCGAAGGCGAAATACCTTCCGCTGTTCCTCAATATGTTGCCGCGCATGGGAACGGGGCAGAAGCTGACGTCCTACACACATATATTTAACGCGCCGACCGAGGGGCGCGATTTGCGCGTTATTATCGTAGACAACGGTCGGACGAAAGCGCTTGCCTCGCCTGAAACGCGCGGCGTTTTGAGGTGCATACGTTGCGGGGTCTGCATGACGCATTGTCCCGTCTATCGTCAAGTTGGCGGTTGGGCGTACGGTTGGGTTTATCCAGGACCACTTGGCGCTATTTTAACGCCCCAGTTGCTTGGAATGCAAAAGGCTGGGAAGTTACCTTTTGCTTCGACGCTTTGTGGCGCCTGTTCGCAAATTTGTCCCGTAAAGGTCGATATAGCGCACCAGCTGGTGCGACTTCGCGCAAGATCGATAGAAGCGCGTCCCAAATCACCTGCAAGTTCATGTCTTGACGCTCTGGTTTGGAAAACCTTCTCACGATTCATGCAGACAAGTTGCGGTTATCGCATGATGATGTTGGCTGTTCGCGTGGGCGCGAAACTTGCGCCTATTTTTCCCAAGAGTCTCCATCCCTGGCTTCTCGGAAGATGGACGCGTGGACGTGAACTTCCTGAGTCTCATGGAACGTTTCGCAATTGGTGGCGCCGGAATCGTCAAGAGTAGCGCGACCATGATATTGGTAGGAGCTTTGGCATTCTAGCGGATTGTGCGTCGGGACGGGTAGCGTATGGATTATCGCGGAATTATTTTGATAAGCGGCGTACTGACGCTGTTGACAGGAGCGACGATCACCGTTGAATTTTTTCGGCGGCGACCGAGCGGTATTGATATGGCTACGCTTGCCACCTGTCGTTCTCGCGTCAATGCATGGTGGCTGTTGTTCAGTTCGCTAATTTGCGCGATTTTGCTCGGAACCGGCGCGACAATTTTATTCTTTGGCGCGGTTGCATTCTGGGCTTTGCGCGAGTACGTTACCCTAACGCCTACTCGACCCGCAGATCATAAGACGATCGTAGGCGTCTTCTTCTTGCTGACGCCTTTGCAGTTTTTCCTTGTCGGCGTTGATTCCGAGTGGTTCACTACCATTTTCGGACATGAGCCTTATTTTTACTATTCAGCGTTGATTCCCTCGCTTGCTTTCCTCATTCTACCAGCGGTCGTTGCTATGACGGACGACACGAAGTATTACCTTGAAAGGATTGCCAAGTTGCAGGTCGGGCTCCTGATCTGCGTTTATTCGTTGAGTTTCGCGCCGGCGCTTTTGACGATGGAGCTACCAACAGAGACGTTGCCAACAACGAGCGAAACGTCAGAGTTTCCCGCTGCTGGACTTGAAGATAAAGTGATTCGCCCCATTGAAGAGTCTGTCGTCGCCTTGCAGAGCGCTTCAGAATCGTCTGGCGACCAATCTAACGAGGACGGTTCAAATGAGTCGACGAAAATGGGGGCTGATCCGCTCATAATTTCATCGCCACATAAGAATCTGAGCGTTTCAAACGTAACGTTGCTCTTTGTTTTTGTCTTCCTAACCCAAGTTAGCGACGTAGCGCAATACTTTTGGTCCCTCGCGTTCCCGAAGCATCGCGTCGCGCCCAATGTCAACTCGCATAAAACATACGAGGGGCTCTTTCTTGGTATTTTAACGACGGCGTTTGTCGCGATTGCGCTGGGCTATTTTATGCCGTTTGACCACTGGGCGAAGTGCGCCTTTGCAGGCGTCGTCGTCTCGTGCATGGGGTTTGCTGGCAATATAACGGTTAGCGCCATTAAGCGCGATCAAGGAGTGGGAGATTTTGAGCGGCTTGTCGACGGGCACAATGGCGCTCTTGATCGTATCGATTCCCTCTGTTTCGCCGCGCCTGTCTTTTTTCATTACGTCCGAATTTTTTGTTGATAGACCGACTGTATTGATCAGTTTTTTTTGCTGCGTTATTTGTTTAACGCGCTCGACGTTGATTTCGACTTGGAGTTAGACATTATAGCGCGTAGGACTCGTTTTGATTTCCTAAATTTTTTACTTCCATTGGAGGCGACGCCATGTTGAAACATCCTGTGATCGGTACTGCGTCAACGTTATTACTGACGCTGGTCGCTTTTTTTCTCGTGTTGGGTTCCGTCGTAGCGGAAACGCCTACGTTACCTGAAAGAGGTCTTTGCGCACATCGAGGCGACCAGGGAGTCGCTCCTGAAAACACCGTGCCAGCATTCGTTGCAGCGGCGCGAGCAGGCGCACAACAGGTCGAATTGGACGTCCAAAAAACGAAGGACGGACATTTGGTCATTATGCACGATCTGACCGTTGATCGCACTACAACTGGCAAAGGCGCAGTTAAGGATCTTACCTTTGATGAAATTCGCGCTATGCGCATTAAAGACAAGTTCTTCACCTATGACAATCTTCTCGTTCCAACTTTCGAAGAGGCTCTTGATTCCTTGCCCCGGAATATTTGGATCAACGTTCATGTCAAGCCCGGCGAGGGAATCGCAGAAGACGCATGTCGCGTCGTAATTGAGAAAGACCGCGTTCATCAGGCGTTTTTCGCATGCAATAAAAAGGAAATGGAAGCGGTGCGCGCCATATGCCCTGAGATTAAAATCTGCTGTATGGATCGCAAGCCCAATCCCGAACAATATATCAAAAACGCTATTGAGTGGAAATGCGATTTCATTCAGCTGACGCACAACTACTCTGCTAACGAAATTAAACGTCTCAAAGACGCCGGTATCAAGATCAACTTCTTCGGAACGGACGATCCTCAAAAGATACGTCGACTACTTGACGATGGCGTTGATTTTCCTTTGGTGAATTTTTTTGCACAAGACTGGCCCGTCGTCGAGAAAATAGGAGGATATGAGCTTAATGTCGTAGAACCCGAATATCTCGAACGAGCGGAAGTTTTTCCAAAGCCCACGCTTGCTGAACGGGGACTTTGCGCGCATCGAGGCGACCAGAAACAAGGTCCCGAAAACACGATTACTAGTTTTGTTGCCGCAGCTCGCTCTGGCGCGCAACAGATCGAGTTCGACGTTCAAAAGACGAAGGACGGGCGTTTGGTCATTATGCACGACCTTACTGTTGATCGTACGACGACTGGCAAGGGCGCAGTGAAGGATTTAACTTTTGCAGAAATCCGCGCGCTTGACGCTGGAATCAAAACAGACCCCAAGTATAAAGGCGAGAAGGTTCCGACCCTCGAGGAAACGATTGATTGCTTGCCGCGAAACATCCTGTTAAACGTCCACATCAAACCCGGTGAAGGCATAGCCGAAGCGGCGACGAGATTGATAGTGGCGAAGGGACGTGTTGCGCAAACAATGATCGCTTGTGAAAACAAGGCTGACGTCGACGCTGCGCGCGCAGTTTGTCCCGAGATTATGATTGACTTTCTTACCGGCGCTCAGGGAGAAGCGCGAAAAAAAGTCATTCAAAACGTCGTCGATTGGAAATGCGACTTCATTCAGTTTACTTCCTATGACGAGGAGGACGTTGCCAAGTTGAAGGCGGCTGGCGTTAAAATTAATTATTTCGGTACGGACGATCCAGAAGTGATCCGTAAGCTCCTTCGCGACGGTATAGATTTTCCGCTCGTGGACTATTTCGAGCAAGATTGGTCGACGGCGGCTGAATTTCCGGGTTTTACTCTGAATACTCCCGAACCGGGCTATTCGAAAGGGAAGTAACGGACGGTCGTGTAGGCTGAGTTACATTGTGAATCGACGTTTGACGTCTGTTTCATTTACCGAATTATACGTAGTGGAGGTGTGCGACGCGCCTACTCCCATTGCGTAAAGTAAAAGAAACTGAAGATCGCCGAATTATTCATCGGCGAGAGGAATTGTTATGACTTTGACGTCTTTTATTACCTCTCTGATCATGGTCGCCGTTGCATGGACTCCAACTGACGTCGTTCAGTTTTGGACTAATCCAAATGAGCCTGCTGTTTTCCATTTCAAAGCGAACGAGCCCCCTGGCGAGGACGCTGTTAAGTTCGAATTTAGGACGACCGATGGGGAATTGGCTCTTGTTGGCATGGGAAAAGTTGACGGGGCGTCTCTTGCCGTACAGGCGACATTGCCGCAGGGATATTACGAGTTGACGTTGCCCGAGAGCAATCAGACCTTTGGCGTCGCATGTCAGCCTCCCTACGACGCTACAACGGCGCGCGAGCGCGACGCCTTTTTTGCGATTGACGCCGCTTCTACATGGTTGGTTCACGATGATAGTGTGCGCGAGGCGCTCTTAAAGAACGCTCGACGTATGGGGCTCGCGACTTATCGTGAACGATTGAATTGGATCAGGATAGAAAACAAAGAGGGCGTCTTCGACTTTGAGGGGGACAATCGTTCAGAGAAGCTACGAAAACTCGCAGAACAAAACGGTATGCCCGTGCTTGAATTGTTCCACAACGCTCCTGGTTGGACGGGGCTAGTCGGTAAGTTTCCCGAGGATCTCATTAAGACTTCAGACGCATGGGGCGTGATAGGTAAACGTTGGGAGAGATATTGGAACTCCTTTGAGGTCTGGAATGAGCCTGATATTGGTTTTAGCGGCAATCTTCCCGCCGATCAGTATGTTCCTCTTTTAAAAACCATCGCAAACGAATTTGCTCGTCAAGGGATTGAAACGCCGATAGTCGGTGGAATCATTGCTTCGTTTCGAGACGATTACATGGATAGTCTTGCTGACAACGGCGCTCTTGACGCTTGCGATTATTTTTCCTTTCATACATATTGCCGCGCGTACGAAATGGAGAACGTGTCGCTCCGTTATCTTCGCTGGCTTGAAAAGAATAATGCGGAATGGAAACCGGTTTGGATTACCGAATGTGGGCGTCCTTGGAGTAAAGGCGCGAACCGACCTAACCGCGAGAGCGACCTTCTGAGCGCGATCGATATCGTTGAGAAGGGAGTCGCGGCGAAAGCGCTCGGCGTCGACGCTTATTTTCCTTTTGTTTACGTTTACTATGAAGAGAACGACAACAATTTTGGTATGAGCGATTTTAGCAACGCTCCTCTTCGTTCAATCGCCGGCTACGCGCGTTCTGTGTCGCTTCTTGGCGGTAAGCGTTGTATTGGTAGTCTCTCTTTCCCTCATGATATAGTAGAGCGTTCGTACCTTTTTGTGGATTCTCAGACAAACGAAAAAGTTGCCGTTCTTTATTCGCGTGATCGACGTGAAGGCCGTCGATTACGCCTGCCGTGTAACCCGCTTTTTGTAGAACGAATCACGGGCGAGCGTCTTAACGTTTCGGAGGATGGGACCGTCGATTTTCGCGACGGCTTCCTGTTTGTCGGTTTGCCGAGTAACCTAGAGCTTAAACTTGCAAAACCAACCGAGATCGACGCGATGCGAAATTTACGCGTTGCGGCGAGAGTTAAACATGGAGCCGATCCACGACGTAATTTTTCGACTGTTCTTCGATATGATTTCGACTCGTCGGTCGTGAGCGTCGATCGCGGTGGATACAAAATGCATGATTCTAAGGCAGACGCCTTCTCTGGCAACCTTTCTGTTTTTAACTTTGACGTTCAAGAGAAAATCTTGCCTCTCTCGCTCGATTTTGTCGTTCAAGACGAAAATGGAGCTATGACGTCGAGACGTGCGTTAGCGACTATTCCAGAAGAGGTCATTGTCCCCCCACGGGGGCGCGCGACAGCGCCTTTCTCCGTAGCGACGTCAGCCGTCTCTCCTTTTGCCGAGTCGAAGTTGATTTTTCGTGCAGGCGACGACGCAACGTTGACGTTTGCTATTTCTCGACCTGTTGACGAAGATAGTTTTCGCACGTTTGCCACATTGGTGTGCCCGCTGGATATTAGCGACTTGAATCGGTGGCGTAAGAGTTCGTCGAAGAATGGTCTGTTAGAGTTTTGTGAAGGACTTTCTACAGACGCGTCCAGTGATAAGAGCTGGGGGGTTGTCGCAAGGTTTTCAGACGAATCGGATCGATGGGCTTATCCCGTTTTCACTTTGCCATTGACTAACGACACAAAGAAGCTGAAGCTGTTTGACAATCAAGGTTGCGTAACGGAACGCTCGCTTGCAGAATTTAAGGGAATTGCGTTTCGCGTCAAAGGAACGTCAAGTAATAAGGAATCTGTTTTGAGGTTTTTTACGTATAGCGAACAGGGCAACTATTACTATACCGGCGTTCCCTTTGCCCCCGCAGACGGAGAAGAACGATTCATTGTCATTCCGTTCTCGTCGTTGACTCCCTACGGAGGCGTGGGCGAACAATTCGACGCCAGCCGCGTGCATTCAATTTCGTTCGGTTGCAACGCGCGCGGCGAGGAGATAACGATCCAATTAGGGGACGTCTTTCTCTTTAAATAGGAACGCCGATTCTTGTCATGATTTCGTCGGTTGCTCACTCTCGCATTCCCACGCGTCCCGAGACGACGCACAGATCGTCTCGGGACGTTGGGTTTTCTAGGCGATTAAAAGTTGGTGAAGTTGTATTTTTCTCGTTTGATAGGTCGACGTGTTGAATATAGCTTTTTGACGTCTATCCACAGTGGAGTGGAACCGTCGCGAAGCGGAAATCCCCAACGTTTTCCTTGCTGGTTGAGGTTATTAATAAGTGGTTCGCCCGTTCGGAACCGTCTGACGTTTTCGCAATATATATCGCAGATATCGTCGAATCGCCATCCAATCTGTCCGGCGACGTGCGGCGTAATTATAACGTTTTCCATATCCCATAGCGGCGAATCACACGGGAGCGGTTCTGGCGAGGTTACGTCGCAAACGAATCCTCCAAGCTGTTCCGTCTGCAACGCTTGAACAAGCGCGTCCGTATCGACGAGCGGACCGCGAGCAAGGTTAGCAAGAAGCGCGCCACGTTTCATCTTTGAGAGACGCTCCGCATTGAAGATTCCGCGAGTTTCTGCGTTCAATGGCAACGATAGGAAAACGACGTCGGAAACGGCGAGGAGGTCGTCTAGACGCGACGCGTTCCACAGTTCAGCGACGTGCGAGGGCTTATTTTCTGGAAAGAGATCGACCGCAAGGATCTGTCCTGCAAATGGCGCGACAACCTCAGAAAAACGTCGTCCCACCCCGCCGAAACCGACGATACCGACGGTTTGACCGATCAAATCGAATGTTGGTTTACGCTTGAATTTTCGATAATCCGGGTTGTCCTCTTGAACGCGCATATCATAGATGAAAGAACGAAGATTCCGCCCCCAGCCTAGTATGAGCGCCAACCCGTGTTCCGCAACTTGGTCAGAAAGGACTCCAGCCGCTGTCGTTATGGTGATATCCGAATTGATTGTGGAGGGAACGAGGCACCAGTCCATACCAGCCGCAGAAGACTGAATCCAACGTAAACGACCGTTCATGACGATTCGATCCCAATCTACTGGAACTTTAGCGTGTCCACAAAAATAATCAGCCTCGACAAGCGCGGTAGCAACGTCTGATTGACCGACGTTAATGATATTGAGTTCGGACGACCACGCGTTGTTAATACGTGCAATTAAGCGTTCTTCAACAGGCGCGGCGCGAAAACATACGACAAGGTTTTTTTTGGTCATTGTGATTTCTTCTGAATTGTGAATTTCGACAAATGGAGGTGCGACATTTGAAAAACAATCTGTGCTCTTGCAGAATTGAAGCCGCCTACAAAAGGGTTCGCCTAGCCTCTGAAAAGTGACAGAACGCTATTGCTATTGCGTCTGCGACGTCGGGAGGGTTGGGTAAGCGCGGTAAACGAAGTTCGAGTTGGACGGCGCGCTGTATCTGATCTTTGGGCGCGCGCCCTGAACCCGTCATTGTCTTTTTGACTTTGGTTGCCGCATAGGAGACGACGCGCATATTAGATTGAGCCGCTGCTAGGCAGATGGCGCCACGCGCGTGCCCCATGAGAATTGCCGTCTCAGGACGCTTATATAGGGAATAGAGTTGTTCGAGCGCCATAACGTCCGGTCGATAAGTTGCCACAACTTCCCTAACGCCGTCGTAAATATCTTTAATACGAGTTTCTAGCGTTTTGCCGACACTACGAATGACTCCGGCTTCGAGAAGTTTGGCGCGACCTGAGGAAATATCCAAGACGCCATAACCTGTGAGATTCAAGCCTGGATCTATCCCCAAAATAATCTTCTCTTCCGTGACTTTGTCGACTTTCACAACTCGACCTTATTATTCCCATGGTTTATGTTAAACTTTGTGTCGCGCTGCACGCAAAACACGCCAAATGATCGACGCACAAGATAGAAGATTTGTTTAATCGTGTCAAGGCGTCAATCAATTTGGCGTGTGAAAGTTGGACTAGCGTGAACAAAGACTGAATACTATGCGTAGATATCGTTCCACAATCCGTTGAGATCTACGTCCTGAGGCGTTCCGGCGAAAACAACTACGCGGTATACGCCCTTGAGGACGTCGCCTTTCTTCCAACTGAACCCGCCCTCTTGGAATAGGAACGGCATCGGTGAAATATTGCCATAGTCGCGAGTGAACCAAGGGCAGTTCTCGAAAGGTTCTTTCGGGGGACATAGTACGGCGACTCCTTCAGTAATTGCGGGATTGAAGCGCCGTTTGCCGTAGAACGCCATCCATTTTGCCGGTTTGCCGAAAGTGTCTTTTTCTCCCGAGGCGCCTTCACTACTAATTAGCGCGCCTCCACCTTGCGGCGAGAGATCCTGTTCTACGCGGACGCCGAAGAATCCGTGATTGGTTTTCTCAATGTGGACGTCTTGAAGCATCGTCATTTCGAATCCGAGATCAAGCGTGTAGTAGTCGTCGTTTTTCCAGGTGAGGACGTATTTGCGCACGTCGTCAATAATCGGCTCCTGCTTAGGATGCTTCCATTGGCATCGGTCGGTAAACTCGACGACGTTGGGCTCTGCTCTAACCAGTTTAAGGGCGAGGCTGAAAATCTGACCGCGATCAGAACCTTCTTGCCAATAGTTGCCGCCATTGACGCGATCTGCGCCCATGAAAACAGAACGGTGATGGGGCCACGGTTGCGCCGATTCGCTTGTTACAGAGACGCGCGAGATCGGTCCGGCAAGAGGATAAATATAGGGGTACTTTTGGTTCGGATTGGTGCGATATGCCGCGATTACCTGGTTGTCTTTGCGAATCCAAAGATTCTTATCGGCGAAGTCGGGATAATACGAAGTGAAATGCTCAACTTGCGGATCGCCCCATCCTGGTTGCGGTTTGCCTGTTTTACCCGGAAAAGTAACGGTATTGAAGTCTTGCTGACCTTCAGCAAACACGTTTGCTCCCGAATCGAGCGAGACAACCAGTCCAGAGGTTGCTGCAAGACCAGCTGCTTTGAAAAAATCACGACGAATCATAGTTTCCTCCAAGAGTCTAGGGTTGACGCTAACGGGCAACCCAACTGTATACCCGTATGTTTGGGGATGAATTTGTCTCACGTGCGTAGATCACGCCGATCGCGCGACAGATGACTCCGTCCATTGTATTCGTTCAAATATACGACGTCAACTTTTTTCATTTTGAAAGTTTCAAATCTGGTCTTTACGCTCAACTTGACAATTTGACATTTTTTGTTATATTGTCAAACACACAGGACATAATTGCCTTTCAGTTGTTGTTGCCGATCAGCTCAACCTTTTGAAACGGACAGTTTGACGCCTCATGCAGAGCTACGCGTATTGTGAGTTCAGCTCTCGGATGTATGTCGATGAATTGGGTAATTTAGTCGCAGTCCCCCCTTCATTGCGACAATGTTGCTTGAATTGTAGTTGGCTTCTTTAGCGTGTGCACGTGGTAAAATAGTTGCTTTTAGTTGAAAAGTAGAATGTTTTGCCAGTGGGGGCGGTTGACGGAATCCAGTTTGTCCCTTATCATAGTAACGAAATTCATTTCGACGCATTGTTGGCGCGAGCGTTCCTCGCCTGATCGGGCTTGCGTTGATGCGTTGGGTATATAACAATAACCGTCTTGTTCACGTCGCGCTTTTGCCGCGACTCGAGCGCGTTCGGTATATGAGAAGATTTAGTTTACTAAGATAGGGTTTAAAATGGCGGTTCCAAAGAGAAAGCAGAGTAACGCTCGCACAGGCGCGCGTCGATCCCACGACTTTAAGAAGCCCGTTCAGACGGTTGCTTGTCCCGATTGCAATAAGATGATCCCACCGCACGTTGTGTGCCCGAATTGTGGTCATTATATGCGACGTGAGGTCGTCAAGCAAGAAGACTGATCGTCCTTGAATGGTTCGCGGAGACGGTTTTCGAGACGAGGAGAGGGGGAATCTTTGCGGTTCCCCTTTTTTTCTTGAGCTCATTCGGCTCGGTCGAGAAAATTGCGGCGATAATCGTGAAAAATCCCGTTTTTTTCTCAAACGCTATTGCAATACGCGGCGCGTTTGATTAAATCAAGAGCGTCTTGGCGGCGTTGCCGTCCTGGCGGTCGTAGCTTGCAGACGAGCGTATTTTGTTAGATAACGCTTGACGTAGTGGATTCGCGAGTCTCCGCAACTAGTGGGGCGTTGCGAAAGATGGACGCAAAGAAACAAGATGAAGAATGCAATTTTATTCCCTGGTCAAGGAGCGCAGTTTGTTGGAATGGGGCGCGACGCTTACGACGCGTCCGCTAAAATTCGCGAATTGTATGCGCGAGCGAACGAGGTTGTTGGGTACGACTTGACGAAGATTTGTTTTGAGGGACCGTCGGAGGCTCTTGATACAACGGAGCAGAGTCAACCGGCGATTTTCCTGACGAGTCTTGCCGCGCTAGAGGCTCTACGTGAAATCGAGCCAGACGTCGTTGAGCAGTGTGTTGCAACAACAGGTCTGAGCTTGGGCGAGTACACGTCGCTAGTTTTCGCGGGAGTTATGTCATTTGACGACGGGCTGAAGCTAGTGCAGTTGCGGGGTCAAGCAATGCAAGAGGCTTCCGACGCAGAACCTAGCGGCATGGTTAGCGTCATAGGCTTGGAGCTTGACGTAGTCCGGAGTTTATGTGATCAAGTGGACGATCCTGGAGTCCTGATGGTCGCGAACTATCTGTGTCCTAAAAACTACGTTGTTTCAGGCGGGATGACCGCATGCGAAAAACTGGTTGATTTGGCGAAGGAAGCGGGCGCGATTAAGTTGGCGCCGCTAGCGGTAGCAGGCGCGTTTCACACGCCTCTAATGAGTCCGGCAGTGGAAAAGATGCGCGTCGTAATAGAATCGACGCCGTTCCATGAACCAAAAACGCCATATATCAGTGGGGTCGACGCGCAGTTTCATTCCGATCCTGACGAGATTAAGCAGATATTAGTTCGGCAAATATCGTCGCCTGTCATGTGGGAAGATTCTATGCGACGACTTCTCTCCGATGGGATCGACGCATTCTATGAAGTCGGACCGGGGCGGGTTTTGCGCGGTCTGATGAAGCGTATTGATAGAAAAGTTAAGCTTAACTAGAGTGGTGTAGCGAGCGACGTCGGCGCGTTTTAGGGACGCGTTCGTCGGTAGCACACATTGTAATTTGGAGCAAACGAGAACAGGACATGATTCAAGTCGATCTTACAGGTAAAATCGCGGTTGTAACGGGCGCGACGCGCGGCATAGGATTAGGCATAGCCAAGGCCTTTGCAAAATCAGGCGCACGAGTTGCATGCCTCGGCACTAACGAGGAGAAGCTTACGGCTTCGGTTCAGGGTATTAATGAAGACGGCGGCGACGCGAAAGCGTATGTGTGCAATGTAGCTGATTCGCAAGCGGTCGACGCCGTTTCAAAAGCTATTCTTGCAGATTACGGACAAGTCGATATCGTCGTCAATAACGCTGGAATCACGCGCGATATGCTTGTACGACGCATTACTGACGAGATGTGGGACGACGTAATTAACGTCAATTTGCGCGGAACCTTTTTGATTACGCGCGCGTTCGTTGAGTCGATGCGCAAAAGTAAGTGGGGACGCATAATCAATATCGCTAGTATTAGCGGGTTGATTGGCAATAAGGGACAGGCGAATTACTCTGCCTCGAAGGCTGGCGTTATCGGATTCACGCGAACGATTTCCAAAGAGCTCGGCAACCGCAATATTACCGCAAACGCTATTTGCCCAGGGTTTGTTGAGACGGATATGACGTCGGTTCTTGAGCCGGTGTATATCCAGGGGATTAAAGATCGTATTCCAGTTGGAAGAATAGGCTATCCCGAAGATATCGCGAATGCGGCGCTCTTCTTTGCGAGTCCGGATTCTTCATACGTGACAGGTCAGATCCTTACCGTTGACGGCGGATTGATCTATTAGTCTGTTCACGCGTAACGCCGTTAAAAGTAATCTTTTTGGCGTTGCGAAGATGTGACGAGAGTTGTTTGTTTGATCAAAGGTCGTCGTTGTGGTCTTTGATCAGGTTGGCTGATAATAAGCGCTGTTATTCGGCGTGTTAATATTTTCAGAAAGGGTTTAAAATGGACAAAAGTCAAATTGAAGCGAAAGTCATCGAGATTATCGCTACTCAACTTGGTCGCGAACAAGACACGATTACGGGCGAGAGCGATATCGCGAACGACCTCGGCGCTGACTCCCTGGATCTCGCTGAGCTCATGATCGCCTTCGAAGAAAGCTTCGAGATCGACATCGACGAGGATAACGTTGGTAATATTACGACTGTTAACGACGTCGTCGACCAAATCGCAAAACAGCTGGACAAGTAAATTATTACGGACGGCGTCGAGCGGTTGACGCCGTCCGTTGACTTCTTTGTGTGTTGAACGTTTCTGCGTCGACTCGCTCGACGCAGTGTGTTTTGATACAGTGGTATTATCGTTCTCTGAGTCTCGTTATGAAAAAACGCGTAGTAATCACGGGCTTCGGTCTTGTTTCTCCCTTGGGATGCGACGTAGAGAGCGTGTGGAAACGTCTGGTCGAAGGAGCAAGCGGCGTAACGCGTCTCGACGATCCTGAGCGGAGTATTTTTCGTTCTAAGGTTGCGGCGCAGTGTCTCGATTTTTCTCCCGTCCCCTATATTGAAATTAAGGACGTTAAGAAGATTGATCGTTTTGCGCAGTTTGCGTATGTTTCCGGCATACGAGCAGTCGAAGCGTCCGGTTTGGATTTCACGAGAGAGAATCCTTTTCGTTGCGCGTCGATAATAGGTTGCGGCGTTGGCGGGCTTGGCGAGATTGAACGACAAGACGACAAACTAGCGAATAGCGGACCGAATCGCGTTTCACCGTTCACAATTCCCAAAATCATGCCTAATGCGGCGAGCAGTCACCTTGCAATACGCTACGGAATTCATGGTCCGTCTTACAGCGTTTCAACAGCGTGCGCGAGCGCCAACAACGCCATGATCGACGCATTCAAGATGATACGCGACGGCGAGGTCGACGTCGCGTTGACAGGAGGCGCCGAAGCGGCTGTTTCGAGGTTAGGGCTTGCTGGATTTGCCGCGATGCGAGCTCTTTCCGAACGGAACGACGAGCCTGAGAAGGCGAGTCGTCCATTTGACGCCGACCGTGATGGATTCGTTATAGGCGAGGGAGCCGGTGTTCTCGTTTTCGAGGAACTTGAGCATGCAAAACGACGCGGAGCGGAAATTCTAGGCGAGTTTTTGGGGTACGGTTGCACAACGGACGCGTCGCACATAACGCAGCCAGATTCTGACGGTGTGTATGCAGGCGCGGCTTTGGACTCGTGTTTGAGATCCGCTTGTTTGGAGCCTTCGCAAATCGACTACATCAATGCTCATGGCACGGCGACGGCGCTAGGGGATGTTGCAGAAGTAAACGCTATTAAACGAGCCTTTGGCAACAGCGCTAAAAGTGTTTCCATTTCTAGTACGAAGAGCGCCATTGGGCATCTTTTAGGCGGTAGCGGCGGCGTAGAGATGATTTTTTCGCTCTTGGCTATCCGGGACGGCGTTATTCCGCCAACTCTCAATCTTGAGCGTCCCGATCCTCAGTGCGATCTTGATTTTACTCCGCTCTATGCGAAAGAGAAGCGAGTTGATCGTATCATTTCTAGCAGTTTTGGCTTTGGAGGACACAACGCTTGCGTCGTTGCGTCGAGATTCTGGGAATAGCGTAAGCGTTATAGAAGAACCATATCGCGGGAACAAAGAACCCGCATTAAGATAGAGTGCGACGAACCTCGCTAGGAAAGGTCAAAACGATGGGATCAACGCAAGTCATGCATATTGGACCGTATCGGCTACTAAATGTTGTCTATACGGGTCAGACCAGTCGAACGTGGCAGGCGTACGACGACCGCGCGCGGCGCTATGTCGGAATCAAAACACTGTTTCAAAACGTGAGTCGCGACCGTAAACAGGTTCAGATGCTGAAATGGGAATATCAGGTTGGCTCGAAGTTGCGGAACGAGCGAATAGTGAATATTTTTGATTTTGGCTGGTACAACAAGGTTCCATATATTGCTATGGATTGGTTTCCGGCGTTGAATATCAAGCAGATCATTCACAAGGGGTACGAGAATTACTGCGAATTTCTTCCTCTAATGATTCCCCAAATGGTGGAAGCGCTCGCTTTTTTGCATGAGTCCGGGTGGATTCATCGCGATATTAAGCCTGATAATTTTCTTTTTTCCGAAGACGGAGGCGTCAAGTTGATAGACTTCGCGCTTGCCAAATCGATCAAGCCCAATCCGCTCGCTAAAATCCTCAAGATGAAAACTACGCCCCAGGGAACGCCGAGTTATATGGCGCCGGAGCAAATTCTCGGACAGCAGTTGGACGGTCGGTCTGATATTTATAGCTTAGGGTGTACGATTTTTGAAATTTTGGCGGCGCGACCGACCTATACAGGCGTTTCTGTAAACGATCTCCTCCAGAAACACGTCTCAGGTTCGATTCCATCCATTCGCGCGCGTAATAAAAATGTTTCCGAGGCTTTCTCCACGTTGCTTACTCAGATGATGGCTAAGCGACCTAAGGATCGTCCGAAGTCTGCTCGCGATATCGCGTTGGCCCTAAAGACGGTTAGAATCTTTACGAAACCTCCTAAAATGGGGGACAAAGTGGGCTAAATTTCAACTTGCGGTTTATTTCGACCAATTTCTGCCGATTAGTTTGGCGCTAGATATGAGCGTGAAAGTAGATCTCTTTTCACGCTCTTTCTTTCTCTATTTTCTACTGTATAATTGACGCTTGTGAGCGTTGAAACGCTTTTTCTATTACCAAACTACTGTTTACGTCGAAGAGGATTGTAAAATGCCCGCGCCTTTCGAAAATATATCGCCGACTTATCGCTTTTTGACACGTTTGTCACACTGGATAACTAGGGGCGTAATCGCCGCTTTGCTGGTTTGTCCATGTTTTAATCTTCATGCGTTCGCACAGCGCGACGTCGACTCGTTTACCCCTACTTTTTATATTGCGCACGACGGCTCTGACGAATGGTCCGGACGTCTGGCGCGGCCCTCTGCTGATAATTCGGACGGACCGTTTGCAACATTCGAGAAAGCTCGCGAGGCGATCCGTGAGTTGAAGAGTTCGGACGATTACGACAAGACTCCAATTGTTGTAGAAGTTGGTTCGGGTCTGTACGAGCTTCAGGATTCTTTCGTTCTTGGTCAGGACGACAGCGGTATAACAAAGGATGCGCCAGTGATTTGGCGCGCTACACGCGAGGGTGGAGTTCGATTAAGCGCGGGACGCTTCCTGGTCGGCGCGCGTAAGCTTGACGCTGGCGAGGCGCCTCCTGAGCTTAAAAACGAAGTCAATGATAAAGTTATCGTCATCGATTTAACGAATCAGGGCGTCGCCAACCTTGGTACTCCAGCCGATAGCGCTGAGTTATTTTTCCAAGGAAAACCGATGACATTGGCGCGCTATCCTGATCATGGCTTTGTCAAGATATCAGATCTTTTCCGAGACGCTACAACTCATGAAGTTAGCATTCACGGCGCCAAGGGTGTGGCAGAGGGAAAATTCTACTTTGACGATCCAGAATTATGCGCTTGCGCTGGTGAGGAGGATTTGTGGGTTCACGGATATTGGTTTTGGGACTGGTCTGAGCAAAAGCATCGAGTTGCGTCGGTTGACGTCGACTCAAAACTTCTTAACGTTGAAGAGCCTTACCATCACTATGGCTATCGAGTAGGTCAGTGGTTCTACCTCTTTAACTCTCTCCGCGAACTCGATTCGCCCGGCGAATATTACATAGATCGCAAGAAAGGTCGCCTCTACTTCATTCCCACGACAGACGATTGGCAAGACGGCGATTTTCTGCTAACGCAGAATAACGCCGTTTTGAGGCTGGAAGAAGTTTCCCATATAGTTTGGTCGGGGTTTGAAATGTTTGGCGCGCGGAACGACGTCGTTTGGGGACGCGGCTATCTAAACGACGTAACAATCCAATGCTGTGATATAAGCAACAGCGGGAGCGGCGGTATTTCGCTCGTCGGTAACGAAATCACGGTTGCAGAGTGTGAATTGTGGAATCTTGGCGGTTCTGGCATTTCAGTGGGAGGCGGCGACCGCAATGAGTTGATTGCAAGCGGGAATCGCGTGGTTGAAAATTATGTTCACGAGTATGCTCGAGTTCGCCGCGTATATGCTCCAGGCGTTACCGTAAGCGGAGTTGGCGCGTATGTGGGACATAATTTTGTGGAGAACGCTCCCCATATGGGCATGGGCTTTTCCGGGAACGACCATATTTTTGAATTCAACGAAATCTGCAACGTGTGCTATGAGTCTAACGACGCGGGCGCGATCTACACGGGTCGAAACTGGACGATGCGTGGCAATGTTCTGCGCAATAATTATCTTCACGATATCGTAGGGTTCCAAAACAACGGGTGCGTTGGGATCTACCTTGACGATATGTTTTCATCGGCGGATATGATAGGCAACCTGTTTGTCAACGTAACGCGCGCGGCGTTTATAGGGGGCGGTAGAGATTGCAAAATCCTTGGTAATGTTTTCGTCGACTGCCATCCGGCTATCCATATTGACGCGCGTGGCGCCGGATGGGCAAATGGTCATATTCAAGGTTGGTTGAAAGAGTTTCATGAGAAAGGAACGATTTTAGGAATAAAGTTCAACGAACCTCCGTATTCAACCCGATATCCAGAACTTGCAACGATACTCGACGAGGGAAAAAAGCCTGAATGTCCCGAAGGAAATGTCGTTGCCGATAATGTTTGTATCGGTGGAACCTGGGACGTGAACCGTCAAGGTCAATGGCAAGGTTCGACAATAGAAGAGACCGCGAAGCCATATGTCAAGTTGGAGAACAATTTCGTCGCAGCAGAGGACGACGGTTCATTCTTTGTCGACGCGTTACGAAACGATTATCGATTTAAGGACGATTCGCAACCGATCCAAATGGGATATGACTCGCTCCCAGTCGAGCAAATGGGGCTTACTGTCCCACGTATGCTTAAGAAAGCTCATAAGAACGCTCGATAGTTCAGCGCGCGAGTGAAAAAGATTTGACGCGTCAAATCTTTTTCGGTTGTTTTTGTTACGGATTCCGTTATATTAAGGTTTTGTGTGTGCGATTTCATGACGTCATGATCGCGTGTGAAAAAACGTAAGTTTGTTAAGCGTTTCGAGGTGTGGAACGCTTGGGTTTGGTATTGATGCGATGATATACGATGTTGCGATAATAGGAGCCGGGGTCGTCGGCTCGGCGCTTTTTCGTGAGTTAGGGAAATATCGTCTCTCCCGAGTTCTAATAGAAAAGGAAAACGACGTTGCACTAGGATGTTCGCGCGCTAATTCTGCGATAGTACATGCGGGTTACGATCCACCGACCGGATCGCTTATGGCGCGTTTCAACGTCGCTGGTAACAAGATGTATCCAGGCTTGTGCGCCGAGTTATCAGTTCCATTTCGACAGAATGGTTCGCTTATTGTCGCGTTGACAGAGGATGAGCTTTCGCATCTTCACCAGCTGTATGAGAACGGTACGAAGAATGGCGTCGACGGTCTAGCGATCATCGGCGCCGAGGAGGTTCGACGCATTGAACCAAACCTTAAAGAGACAATTTGCGGCGCTCTTGTCGCTCCTACAGGGGGAATCGTAGGAGCGTACGAGTTTACGACGGCGCTAGCGGAAAATGGGGTCGTCAATGGCGGCGACGTCCGACTTAACGCTGAAGTTGTCAAGCTTGAAAAGTACCAATCTGAGGGTGTTCTCGCTGAAAAGCTTGGCGTTCCTGGCGGCTTTTTTAAAATAACCTTTGCGAGCGGAGAGTCTGTTTGTGCACGTTATGTTGTCAATGCCGCCGGAATCTATTCCGACGCTGTGCAGCAGTTGATAGGTCAGAAGCGATACAAGGTAACGCCTCGTAAGGGGGAGTACTATATTTTGGATAAGCGTCAAGGCAACCTCGTCGAGCGCACGATTTTCATGTGTCCTTCTAAACTGGGCAAGGGCGTTCTTGTTTCACCGACGGTTCACGGAAATCTGTTGGTTGGTCCGGACGCGCAGGACGGCGAGGACAAAGAGGACGTGTCAACGACCAGGCGCGGTTTGGATTTTGTTCGCAATATGTCAAAACTCCTGAGCGACCACGTTGATTTTAGCGACGGAATACGTAACTTCGCCGGTCTGCGAGCGCTACCGGACGGTAAGGATTTCATCATCGAACTTGATCCCGACGTACACGGTTTGCTCAATCTTGCGGGCATTAAATCTCCAGGGTTGACTTCTGCGCCCGCAATAGCGGTCTACGCAGTTGATCTCCTTGCTAACGCAGGTCTTGATTTTCACGAGAATAGCGATTTTAATCCTCATCGTTCAGAAGTTCGTTTTGCAAGTCTTTCATCCAGTGAGAAGGAAGCTCTCGTTAAAGAGAATCCACTTTACGGTCGCGTTATTTGTCGTTGTGAACAGATAACTGAGGCGGAGATCGTCGAATCGATTCGCCGTCCGCTTGGCGCTCGTACGCTTGACGGCGTCAAAAGACGGTGTCGACCCGGTAGCGGGCGTTGCCAAGGCGGATTCTGCGGTCCGCGCGTCTTGGAAATTCTGTCTCGTGAGCTTGGCGTTCCCAGGGAGCAAATTGATAAAGACAGGGTGGGGTCCTACATTCTGACAGGTAAAACTAAGTAGCGGTGCGACGGGAGTTATTTTCAGATTTTTTTTGCTTGCGTGGTTGACGTCCGACAAATTGTGATTATCATATTGTCAAACCTTTGAGGAAGGATAGTAGGTTTAGCCTCTTTCACGAGAGAGAGTCGCAGGCGGTGGAATTGCGACGTGAAACGCTAGACTGAATGGGCTTCTGAGGGCAAACAGAAATAGGTTAGTCCTAGAGTATGGGAGACGGAGGCGACTCTCCGTGATCAAAAGTCAACGTATAATTGTACGTCAAAGAGTGTGTGTGATTCAAAGTAGGATCCCGCAAAGCAAGGTGGCACCGCGGATTTTTATATTCGTCCTTGACAGATCGCTGGTCGTTTCTGTCAAGGATTTTTTTCTTGTCGAAACGACTCTCCGATTGCGTTTGTAGGTTGCGCATAGGCGCCTTTGTGATTTTAGACGTCTTTCCAAAGGAGACTGAACGTGTTTTCACCGACGTTACAAGAGACGCTCGCAATTGCCAGCGAGAAAAAATACGACGTCCTGCCGATAAGCTGTGAGATTCTCTCTGATTCTTTCACACCGATTGGCGTACTACGAATTCTCAAAAATGTTTCGACGCACTGTTACCTTCTTGAGTCTGTTTCAGACAGCGCTACTTGGGGACGCTACACCTTCCTTGGGTTTGCTCCAAAACTTGGCTTGACCTGCGACGGAGATTCAATCTCGGTAAACGGCGTTACATTTCATTCCTCGAATCCGTCTGACTATATCCGGCAAATCCTCAATGAATACCGTAGTCCCAAGCTACCCAATCTGCCGCCCTTTACCGGCGGGTTTGTCGGCTATTTCTCGTACGATTACCTAGGTTACAGCGAGCCGACTGTTCGCGTCCAGACCCAAGACGTCGAACACTTCAAAGAAGCGGATCTCATGCTATTCGATAAAGTGATCGTTTTCGACAACTACGCGCAGAAGATTATTCTTATTGTGAACGCTAACCTAGCTGATCCCGAAACGGAGTATAATCGCGCCGTTATGGAGCTCAAAAACCTTGTCGCTCTCCTGAAAACTGGCGCCCAAAAGGTGGAAGAACCGAGCCGAATTAAAGGGGAGTTCACGCCCCTCTTCGACAAGGAACGATACTGCGATATGGTTGAGCGCGCGAAAGAATATATTCGCGACGGCGACGTCTTTCAAATTGTTCTTTCGAATCGTCTCAGCGCGCCATTTGAAGGTAGCCTACTGAATACATACCGTATTTTACGCACGATCAATCCGTCGCCGTATATGTTCTACTTTGCGGGGACGGACGTCGAAATGGCCGGCGCTTCTCCCGAGACGCTCGTTAAGCTAAGAGACGGCGTTTTGCATACGTTTCCTCTCGCGGGCACGCGTCCTCGCGGTACGACGCCGCAAGACGATTTACGCCTTGAAGAGGAGTTGCTTACAGATGAAAAAGAGCTTGCCGAGCACAATATGCTCGTTGATCTCGGACGTAACGACCTTGGTCGGATTAGTAAATTTGGTACAGTCGAAGTTGAGAAATTACGCGCCGTAGTGCGTTTTTCACACGTCATGCACATTGGTTCGACCGTTCGGGGCGTTATTCGCAAGGATTGTGACGCGCTCGATGCGATTAGCGCCGTTTTACCAGCTGGCACGCTTTCAGGCGCGCCTAAGATTCGCGCATGCCAACTTATCGGCGAGCTTGAAAATAATAAGCGAGGCGTTTACGGTGGCGCTATTGGCTACATTGACTTTACCGGAAATATGGACTGTTGTATTGCAATTCGTATTGCCTACAAGAAGAACGGTACGGTATTTGTACGTAGCGGCGCTGGGATTGTTGCCGATTCCGTACCGGAGAAAGAATACCAAGAGTGCATTAATAAAGCGGCGGCAGTTGTCAGCGCTTTAAAACAAGCTCAGGAGATCGAACATGATTGTATTAATTGACAACTACGACAGCTTTTCCTACAACCTCTTTCAACTTGTTGGCGAACTCTCGCCCGAGATTAAAGTGGCGCGTAACGACGCTCTTACTGTTGAAGAGATCGACGCGCTCGCGCCGACTCATATTATTATCTCGCCTGGACCTGGACGTCCGGAAGACGCGGGTGTTTCTATTGACGTCATAAAAACATTAGGTAAGAAATACCCTATATTGGGCGTTTGCCTCGGGCATCAGGCGATATGCGTCGCATTTGGAGGAGCTGTCGTTCATGCGGAACGTATTATGCACGGCAAGCAATCTGAAGTGTCGCTCAATCCCAATTGTCCACTTTTTAAAGGCGTGTCGCAACGAACCCTCGTGGCGCGGTATCACTCCCTTGCCGCCGATCCTCAATCGTTACCGACGCAATTAAGAGTAGTCGCGACGACGACTGATCGTAACGAGATTATGGCGATCGAGCACGCGGAATTACCAATTTGGGGCGTTCAGTTTCATCCCGAGTCGATTTTGACGCCGGAGGGAAGAACTATGTTGAAGAATTTTGTAGACCTTAAATTTCCGCAGGGTTAGTGACCATGATCCGAGAAGCTATTCTTAAAATCGTCGACAAACAAGACCTCACGTACGAGGAAGCCTACGAAGTTATGAGTGAAATTATGTCCGGCGAAACGACCGCCACGCAGAATTCGGCGTTTCTTGCAGCGTTGTCGACGAAAAACGCGACGGTCGATACGATCAATGAAATTTGGGGGTGCGCAGCTGCGATGCGCGAGCATTCGCTATGTGTTTCCCATCCTTTCGAAACGCTCGAAATTGTAGGAACAGGCGGCGACTCTGCACATACCTTTAATATATCGACGACGTCGGCGTTTGTCGTTGCGTCCAGCGGCGTCAAGGTCGCAAAGCACGGTAATCGCGCCGCCTCGTCTAAGTGCGGCGCCGCCGATTGCTTGGAAGCGCTTGGCGCTAATATTAATCTTGAGCCTGAAAAGTGCGTGGAGCTCCTCGATAAAGTTGGGTTCTGTTTCTTTTTTGCTCAGAAATATCATACGTCGATGAAACACGTTGGAGCAGTTCGTCGTGAACTGGGTATACGTACGGTTTTTAATATTCTCGGACCTCTCACGAATCCTAGTCGTCCGGCGATGCAGTTGCTTGGAGTTTACTCGCCGTCGTTACTAGCGCCATTAGCGACAACGCTCTCGAAATTGGGCGTGAAACGAGGTATGGTTGTCTATGGTTGCGATAAACTCGACGAAATTTCTCTAAGCGCCGAAACTTCAATCTGTGAGTTCAAGGACGGATGGTATAAAACCTATACCGTTGCGCCTGAAGATTTTGGAATGCTGCGGCGTGATCGTTCGGAGTTGATTGGCGGTCTTCCCGAAGAGAACGCTTCGATTACGCGCGCCATACTTGACGGTAAGCGTGGCGCCAAACGAGACGCAACGCTTCTCAACGCAGGCGCGTCGTTGTACATTGCCGGTAAAAGCGATTCAATTTCAGGCGGGGTCGAACTTGCGTCGGAGCTGATTGATTCTGGTCGAGCGCGCGATACTTTGGAGCGCTTTGTAGCGCTCTCTCACGATATGTGAATTTAGATAAAGGAAAAAGCGATGGGGACAATATTAGACGCTTTGGTCGCGAGCGCGCGCGAACGCGTGGCAACTGCGAAATCCAAGACGCCGTTGCGTGAGATTATAACGCGCGCCGAACAGACGCCGTTAGCGGTAGGCGAGTTTGCTTTTGAAAAAGCCTTGACGACGCAGGACGTCGCCTTTATTTGCGAGTGTAAAAAGGCGTCGCCTTCTAAGGGCGTTATAGCCTCCGAGTTTCCGTATTTGAAGATTTCTCAAGAGTACGAAGCGGCGGGCGCAGACTGCGTTAGCGTACTGACCGAGCCGACAAAATTCCTTGGAGCGGACGATTATCTCCGTGAGATTGCGACAGTCGTTAATCTCCCTTGTTTGAGGAAGGATTTTTTCGTCGACGAATACATGATTTACGAGGCGAAGACGCTCGGCGCGTCAGCCGTATTGTTGATCTGTTCAATTCTAGACGACGCAAGTCTAAGGAGATTCCTCGAGACATCTGATTCGCTAGGTCTATCTGCGCTTGTGGAAGCTCACAACGAAGAAGAAGTGCGACGCGCGTTACAAGCAGGCGCTAGAATCGTTGGCGTCAATAACCGGAACCTCAAAGACTTCTCCGTCGATACGACGACGTCGGCGAGATTGAGGGAAATTGTTGGTAGTCGCGCTCTTTTCGTAGCAGAAAGCGGAATTCAAACGCCGCAAGACGTTGAGCTGTTGCGCGCCGTTGGAGTCGACGCGATACTTGTCGGAGAAACTCTGATGCGCTCGAGCGACAAACGCGCCACGTTGCGGTGGCTGAAGGGAACCGCATAATGATCAAGGTAAAAGTATGCGGTCTTACTCGAGAATGCGATATTGAGTACGCAAACATTGTGCGACCAGATTTTATCGGATTTGTCTTTGCGCCGCAGAGTCGTCGACGTGTTATGCCCGACCAAGCGGCGTGCCTTAGGACGAAACTTGGCGCTGGAATTTGCGTGGTTGGTGTTTTTGTCAACGCGCCCATCGACGATATTGTCGACTTGTTGCGCGGTGGTGTGATCGACGCCGTGCAACTACATGGTCGTGAGAACGACGATTATATTGAAGCGTTGGCGTCACGAACGAACGCGCCGATTATCAAGGCTTTTAAGGTTACAGAGCGTAGCGATATAGAAAGCGCTCAGAGGACGCGTGCCAATTATCCCTTACTCGATAACGGCGAGGGTGGCACAGGGCGTTCTTTTGATTGGACGCTGGCTGAACCGCTCGCACGTAATTATTTTCTTGCCGGCGGTCTAACGCCAGACAACGTTCTAGTAGCGGCGGCGAGACTTCATCCATATGGAATCGATATGAGTTCGGGGGTCGAGACGGATGGTGTGAAGGATTTTGATAAGATGAAAGCAGTGGTTGAACGCGTTAGAAATTTCGGCTAGTGTAGTCTACCCAACTTAGAATCTTTGTATTTGAATGAAAGGCGTCTTTATGAAAAAAGGACGATTTGGCGTTCATGGAGGTCAATATATTCCAGAAACGCTCATGAACGCAGTGATAGAACTTGAACGCGCCTATGAGCGCTTCAAATCCGATAAAGTATTTAACGACGAACTCGAGGCTCTTTTTAACGAATACGCCGGTCGTCCGTCGCTTCTCTATTACGCCAGGAGGACGACCGAGCGCTTGGGGGGCGCGAAAATCTATCTTAAGCGCGAAGACCTCAATCATACTGGGGCGCACAAAATCAATAATGTTCTCGGTCAGGCTTTACTTGCGAAGAAGATGGGCAAAACGCGCCTCATTGCGGAGACTGGCGCCGGTCAACATGGAGTTGCCACAGCTACGGCTGCGACGCTTATGGGGTTGGAATGCGTTGTTTTTATGGGGGAAGAGGACGTCAAACGCCAGGCTCTGAACGTATACAAAATGCGTTTGCTAGGCGCCGAAGTCGTATCGGTTTCAACAGGTACGGGCACGCTGAAGGACGCCGTTTCCGAAGCGATGCGCGAATGGACGAATCGCGTGTCTGACACACACTACTGTCTAGGTTCCGTTATGGGACCACATCCCTTTCCGACGATTGTGCGCGATTTCCAGGCGGTTATTTCGCGAGAGATCAGGAGTCAGATTCTTTTGAAGGAAGGTCGATTACCGGACTATGTAATCGCGTGTGTTGGCGGTGGCTCCAATGCGATTGGAACCTTCTATCATTTTATTGACGACAAAGAAGTCGAGCTCATTGGTTGTGAGGCAGGTGGACGCGACGTGAATTCTTTTGAAACAGCCGCGACAATCAATACCGGGCGACTTGGAATATTTCACGGCATGAAGTCGTACTTCTGCCAAGATGAATTTGGGCAAATCGCTCCGGTTTACTCGATTTCAGCTGGCTTGGATTATCCCGGAATTGGTCCAGAACATGCATACTTACACGATATTGGTCGTGCGCGGTATGTTCCGATTACAGACGACGAAGCTGTGAATGCTTTCGAGTTTCTCTCTCGAACGGAAGGGATAATACCAGCGATCGAGTCTGCGCATGCCGTCGCCTATGCAATGAAGCTAGCGCCCACTCTGGAACGCGACAAAATCATCGTTATTACAATTTCAGGTAGAGGCGATAAGGACTGCGCTTCTATCGCGCGATATCGAGGCGAGGAAATCTATGAGTAAAATTCAAAAGGCCTTTTCAAATGGTAAGGCGTTTATACCGTTTATCACGTGCGGCGATCCTAACCTAGAGACGACAGCGAAGGTCGTACGCGCGGCAGTAGAAGGCGGCGCTGATCTTATCGAACTTGGAATTCCATTTTCGGATCCAACAGCAGAAGGACCGGTGATTCAGAGCGCCAATATTCGCGCTCTTGCCGCCGGTACGACAACCGATAAGATTTTTGATCTTGTTGCAGATTTAAGACGCGACGTTACGATACCGCTCGTCTTCATGACCTATGCGAACGTCGTTTTTTCTTATGGAACTGAGCGCTTTGTTAAGAGATGTCGCGAGGTTGGAATTGACGGCGTCATTCTGCCGGACGTTCCATTCGAGGAGAAAGCGGATTTTGCGCCAATCTGCGAACAGAACGACGTTGACTTTATTTCGCTCGTTGCACCGACGTCTGAGAACCGCGTCTCCATGATTGCGCGTGAAGCCAAGGGGTTTCTGTACGTCGTATCGAGCATGGGCGTAACAGGCGTGCGGAATGAAATCACGACAGATCTTGCGTCGATTACTGAAATTATTCGCGCCAATACGTCTATTCCCTATGCGATAGGTTTTGGCATTTCAACCCCTGAACAAGCGAATAAAATGGCGCAAACATCCTGCGGCGTTATCGTCGGCTCCGCTATTATGAAGATCATCGCGAAACATGGCGCAGAGAGCGCCGAATATGTCGCCGAATACGTGAAATCAATGAAGAATGCAGTTAGAGCGGCGAACGTCTAGCTTTTGAGCGTCGTTTCCCAAACGCCGTCAGCGTGGCGATGCGTCGACGGCGTCATTTTTTGCGCTTAGAACCTTTACATTGTTTCCTTAATGCCGTCGACCGTCTTTCCAGGCGGAATCATCGGCAACACGTACTGGTTGTACGGGACGCGCAAATCTATCATGAATGGCTTTCTACTGTCGAGCATACTTTTTAATGCTTCGGGATATTCCGACCATTTTTCAACAGCAAGGGCTTCCCAGCCGTACGCGCGAGCGATCGCGACATAGTCGGGGTAGCGTTTCATATGGACTCCGTCGCCTTTTCCTATATTTTCAGGATCGTCGATATCGCCAAGGTAGGTGTTAGCGCGATTTCCACCGAAGAACATATCTTCCCATTGCACAACGTTGCCAAGATGCTGGTTGTTGATGAGAAGAAGCTTAACGGGAATATGCTCGGTAACGCAGGTCGCCATTTCTTGAATGTTCATTTGTAACGATCCGTCCCCTTCGATGGCGATAACAGTCGCTTCCGGTCGCGCTATTTTAGCGCCCATCGCTGAGGGGAGCCCAAAACCCATCGTTCCTAACCCGCAACTCGAAAGCCACGTACGCGGACGATTGAAGCGATAGAACAGAGTTGTCCATAGTTGATGTTGACCAACGCCTGTCGTAATAACTACGTCCTTACCTTGAGTTGCCTTGGATAATTCTGCGATGGCGGCTTGCGCAATAGGCAGGTCTTCTTCACCCTTAAAGTGAGGGGTAGGATAAGTCGCTGTATGCTCGCTTGCCGTTTTAGCGATCTGGTTTTTCCATTCGGTGAGATCGACGCCGGTATATCGATCCTTGAGCATTTTGAGCAATTCGCCCATCGTGTCTTTGAGATCGCCGCAGACGGTCGCGTCCACTTTCTTTACTTTGTAGAATTCCGACGGGTCGACGTCAAAGTGCGCTACGTACGCATTAGGTGCAAACCTCGCAGGAATAGCTGCCACACGATCGCTAAATCTTGCGCCGAAAACAAGGAGTAGGTCGCTGTCACGAATTGCCGTGTTTGCATAATATGTGCCGTGCATACCGGCCATTCCGACGCACAACTCGTGATCGCGAGGGAAACTTGCCAAACCCGGCATAGTCGTTGCGACGGGAATTTGCGTCTTTTCAGCGATCTTGAGGAGCAACTCGTTAGCGTCGGCGATCGTCACGCCTCCGCCAGAAAGAATCATTGGTCGGTACGACTTGTTAATCTGGTGGACAATAGTCTCGATCGCCGCGACGTCGATCTTCGTCGAAAGATTATAACCCGGTAGGTTGAACTCTTGGTTATAGTCCGGGTAACTCTGACCTACGAGCACGTCTTTAGGAATGTCGATGAGGACGGGACCCGGACGTCCGGACTTGGCGACATAGATTGCTTCCGCAACGATTCGAGCGAGGTCGGACGTGTTCTCAACGAGATAGTGGTGCTTCGAGATACAACGGCATACTTCCGTGATCGGAGTCTCTTGAAAAGAGTCTTCACCGATTGAATTACGATTGACTTGACCGGTAATTACGACGATTGGGACGCTGTCGAGCTTGGCGTCGGCTATTGCCGTAATGATATTCGTTGCGCCAGGTCCGCTTGTTGTCATGCATACGCCAACCTCGCCCGTCGCGCGCGCATAGCCCTGAGCGGCGAAACCACATGCTTGTTCGTGACGCGGTAGAATAACGCGGATTTGATCGCGAAAATTCGTAAAAGCCTGGTGCAACGGAATCGTCGCGCCGCCCGGATAGCCGAAGACGTACTTGACGCCGCAGTTGATTAGCGCTTGAACAACGATCGTCGCGCCATTTCTCATCTGAAGATCGTCGTTATGTTTCTTCTGCTCTAATTTGGGGTCGTTATAGGACACGATTAGCTCCTCGATTCCGTTGTATTGCACTTGACTGACGTAGAGGGCGCAAGAGTCGCATTCACAAAAAAGGTCTCTTGAGGGAACGCCAAACACAAAGTGAACGTCATAAGATAAGGATACACCTTTTTTTCATTTTATCAAGGGCGGAGGTTGTTTAACCTTAAAAAACGCCGCCTCTGCGGAAATGAATGAAGGCGTTTCTTACCAATCGAGGAAGACTGTCAACTTGACATTGGCGTGGATTCTTTCTTGTCAATTTGGAAAAGGACTGTATAATTCGCTGGAGCGGCGAGTCAAAGACTAATTGAGTCGCTCGTGTGGATTGAGATGAGCGCGTTTCAAAAGACGCGTTAAATTTAGGGGATTTTAAGTATGCTAGGCGTTTTAGAGCCCTATCGCGGCGGGGACGAAATTCCTCTTCGCAAAGAAGAATTGATTATCGGTCGAAGTGAAAAGTGCGATATCGTCCTTCGATTTTCCAACATCTCCAGTAAGCATTGCAAGTTGGTTCTTTCGCGTGGATACTGGTACGTCGTTGATCTTGGTAGCACTAACGGTACTACGGTTAATGGACTGCGGACTCAAGATCGTCGCGTTGATCCCGATGATCGCGTGGCGTTCGCGAAGCATGAGTTCATTCTGCGATACGATCCTGTCAAGAATGGAGCGCAAGGCGAGGTTCCTCCCGAGGCTCTCGATGCAAATATTTTCGGCAAGTCGCTTCTTGAACGTGCCGGCGTCTCTAAATCGGTTCAAGCTGCGCCGAAGACGTGGGAAGTTCAACGTCAGAAGGGCGCGACCCTAGAAGAGCTCGAATCGGGACAGGGCGCGGACTATTCAAATCTCACGCTCGACGACCTCGAGTTTGACGAGTAGTCGACGCCTAGCGTTTTGGTTTACATCAGTAGGGATTTGTGTGCGACACGACGCATACAAATCCCAGTTTTGTTTAGACGCGCTGCGAGTTGTTGCGTTTTGCCTTTCAGAACCAACTTGATCGTTTGATCGACAGCTGTACAATATTGGTATCATCGGTAAGCGCGTTTGTGCGATTTAGCTGCGCGTGCGTTTCACGTTCGTCAGATATGAGGCTAGAGATGGAATATAAGTTTTTTGGTTGGGAGCAGGCGGTTGTTCCCTCTATCAACGACGACTATCCCGGCGTTACCACGCCCCGCGACCTTTACGACGCGCTTTCCGATATTTGGAGCCCAGAAACGTGCGCGCCTCGTATGGCTGACAAGTGGACGTACGAGAATAAGACGCTTGGACAGTGTTCGATTACAGCGTTTCTCGCCCAGGATATTTTTGGCGGACTTGTGTACGGGATAGAGCGAGCCGACGGAAATTGCCATTGTTACAATGTCGTCGGCGATTGCGTCTTCGATCTCACAAGCGAACAATTTGGCAACGAACGGCTTGACTACCGTCTTGATCGCAATTCTGTTCAGTCACGGACCTCTCATTTTGCCAAAGACGAGAAAGAAGCGCGTTATGAGAAGTTACGCCGCGCGCTACAAGCAAAGTGCGGTCGTCAAGATCGTTGATTATGCGGTATTCTTGCCAACTGGTAAGATTTGATACTTTCGCCGACCTACAAGAGAGATTTTTATGTTAGAGATAGGTTCACAAGCTCCGGAATTTACCTTGCCAGATCAAGATGGAACTCTTCGTTCACTATCGGATTTTCGTGGTAAGAAAGTTGTTCTTTACTTTTATCCCAAGGACAACACTCCAGGTTGCACGAAGCAAGCTTGCGCTTTTGGCGAGTCGCTTCCCCATTTCCTTGAAAAGGGCGCCGTTGTACTCGGCGTTAGTAAGGACTCGGTTGCTTCACATAAGAAATTTGCTGAGAAGTACGACCTCCGTTTTGTTCTGCTTTCAGACGTCGATAAAGAGGTTATTCAAGCGTACGACGTATGGAAAGAGAAGAAGAATTACGGTAAAGTCTCCATGGGCGTTGTTCGCTCTACGTATTTAATCGACGAGCATGGCGTTATTGTTAAAGCGTTCGACAAGGTGAAAGCGACTGAGAACGCGGCGCAGATGCTTGACGCATTGAACTAGCAATCCGTATGTCTTTGATCGAGAGGATTGGTGCGCAATGCTTAGGCAGATTATTCAAATTAACGGCGCAAAATGTAACGGATGCGGACTCTGCGTTTCCGCATGCCACGAGGGCGCAATATCGATTGTCGACGGTAAGGCGCTATTAGCGCGCGAGGACTTCTGCGACGGACTTGGCGACTGCCTACCCGCTTGCCCAAAAGGCACTATTTCGTTCGAGAGGCGAGAAGCGTTGTTATATAACGAGGGGACTGTGGATCAATTTCGCGTTGCGAGAGACACTGCGGCGAAGCCAGAGTTTTCCTGTTCGTCGAGTAGCGCAACTTCACAGTTGCGTCAATGGCCTTTGCAACTCAAACTTGCTCCTATTACCGAGCCGTTTTATAACGGCGCCGACATACTGGTTGCCGCAGACTGTTGCGCTTACGCCTGTGCGACGTTTCATGATGATTTCATGCGCAACAGAGTAACTCTCATCGGCTGTCCAAAACTTGACGCTGTCGATTATGCGACGAAGCTAGCCGCTATCTTTTCAAAGAATGCAACGCGTAGCGTCACTCTTGCACGTATGGAGGTTCCATGTTGTAAAAGACTACAGAGCGCCGTAGAACGCGCGCTTGATGGTTCTCGAAAACAGATTCCACTGCAGATAGCGGTAATATCGCGCGCCGGTCGACTCGTTAAATGACCAGCGCGTTTTTTGAGACGATGTGTCGCACCATATAAGGAGAACTCTCATGGTATGCTCACGAGCGTGGCGTCTTACGACGCTTGTTCTTTTTTCCCTTTTACTATTTTCTACGACCGGCTCGCTTCAAGCCGACAGTCCAACAACCGCCCGTTTTAATGTGGACGCGACGAAACGCGGCGAACCAATTGGCAATAAGGTATCGACTGTAAACCTTTGGCAACTTCAAACGTGGAACCCTCCGACGAAAGACGAAGGCGCTAACCTTAGCGAATTTGTCGAATGGGTGCAATTCATGCAAGCAACTGGTGGCAACGCTTCTCGCGATCTCTTTCTCGACCCGAATAATACCGACGTTCTTGACGATTATGCGTTCGGCGCGCTTCTTGACAAGTGTCGCGCCGTTTTACAACTAGGTGCGAAGCCTACTATAAAACTGAGCGTTCCGAATAAGCTGTCGAAGGAATCGCAGATTGCCGTTTTCGGCGTCGACGTGTTGCCTCCGGACGATTACGAAGTTTACTATCGTTACATCTGCGCTATGGCAAAGGCGCTGGTTGACGAGTTTGGGCGCGATGAGGTTAAATCGTGGCGATTTGGCGTTCTTGTAGAGTTTGAAAACGCCGATTGGTTTCATGATAAAGAGAAAACGCCTGAAGGTAGCAAGGCAGCCTTTTTTAAACTGTACGATTACTCCGTCGCCGCGTTGGAATCTGTGCTGGGCGATAACGTATGGGTTGGAGCGCACGCGATGGCGTGTACTGAAGGATTATGGGACGAGCGCGAGTTGCTCGACCATTGTGTTAAGGACGTCAACGCCAAGACGGGCGAACGCGGTACGACGATTAAATACTTCGCCGTTTCCTTCTACGACGACGCTCCCAATCGTCCGCATCCGATGACATTGGCTGAAACGGTAGCGCGCATTCGCGAACGAGCTGAGGCTGTCGGTCTCAAAGATTTGCGATATGGCGTCGACGAGGGGAGGATACTTAGCGCGTCAAAAGGACGCAACGCTGGAGATTTGACGTTCCGTATTGTAGGACAAACGTATCAGGTTGCGTACGACGTACGGTTATTCAAGATTATGGTCGATTCAGATATCGATTATTTCTCTATGTGGAGTTACTCAAGCTCGAGCGCATGGAGCGGCTATCCGCTACTTTCCTATCGAGTCGCTCAGAATCTAGTGAAATATAAAGACGCGAGACGCCTCCGTCTGACGTTCGAGCAGTCGCTTGCCGATGGGGTTGACTGCAATGGCGTCGCCGCTTTTGACGAAGGAACAGAAACTCTCTACGCGACGGCGTATAATTTCAAGTACGATCTTAACTACGTTGGTAGCGCCGACGTTACCTTTGATTTTAACGCGCCGTTCTGGAAAGAGAGTCGCGTTGAAGTTACTGAGACTATCATTGACGACTCCGACAACTTCTTTTGTGATTGGTTAGTCGACAAAGAACGTTTACAAATTCCAGACGAGGCTTTCTCTTGGTCGCCCGATAGCGGCTGTTTGGACGTTGGTTTTGTCGATCCTGAAGTTACAACTAGGTATCGTGCTGAGCTTCGCGCTAAATATGTCGAGAAGGCTCAACGTGCGCCCGAGCGTAAAAGCAGAGTCGTTAAAATTGGCGCCGACGGCAAGCTCGTTTTTACTGTAACACTTCCACGACATTCCGCCGTTTTTTACGAGATCAAGCAGATTGACTGATATCTCCGGCGCCATTGTTTGCGCTAGTTTGACCTTTGAATAAAAAAGACGTCCGAGTCTTGCCAACTGGACGTCTTCCTTTTAAGGCTTGAGCAGATTGATTATTTGAAAATCTTTGCGTCGAGTTCAACTGTGATTGGTCGATGATCTGACGCGACGGGTTCATCTACGACCTTAGCGCTCTTAACTGCATCGAGCCAATCCTCTGCTTTGACGGCTCCAGTAGGGTCGGCAACGCAAACGTAGTCAATGCGCACAGACGGCTTGTCCGCCGGGAATGTGAACTCGTCTGAAGAAAGGATCGTCCAATCTTTTTCAAGTTTTTTTATTGAGTCTTCTGTTGGTTGCGCATTGAAATCGCCACATATGAAGACCGGCTTCTTTTGTTCGCGCATTTTGTCTGTTACGATCGACACAGTTGCGACGCGGTCTTCATGAGTGAGCGACCAATGCGAGCAACAGAAGACGAAACGCTCTAATTCGACGATAAGCAAACAACGTTGCTCTTCGCGACCTGGTAACGGTATGTATTCTACGTTAACAGGCTTTTCTTTGGTAAGAATGCCAATACCATATTTACCGCCTTGATAATCGATCGCCGGACCGTAAGACGGCGTCGTCTTGGTGAGCTTGGCGAGTTCTTCCAGTACGTCGACGCCGTTAGAGCGCTTGGTTTTACTGTCTAACTCTTGGATAGCGCAGACGTCGGGAGCTTCCTTGGCGATAACGCTGGCAACCCGCTGGTAATCGGTTTTATTGTCGAGTCCTTTGGCGTTGCGCACATTGTACGACATGATCTTGAGCGTTTGCGCATTGACGCTAGAGAGAAGCGTCAGAGAAGAAATGAGAAAGAAGGCAACTGCGAAGGTAAACGCAGTTGCGCGAGTGGTGAGCGTGTTGAGTTTCATTATCGCGATCCTAGTAACGATAGTAACGAGACGAGTGAGGTAATTATCGCAACGCATAGGTCGCCGTCGCTTGTCTCAAAGTGTGCGGCTACTTCTTATGGCAAAGTGTCGCATCTTCTGCGGCAACAGTTGTCCATTCTTCCAACATCGCGGCGATCCGGTGGTCAAGTTCGTCGATCTTTCGAAGAAGCTCGTCATGCTGACTCTCGATACGTTGCGTTAAAATTTCGGTCTGAGCCTGTGTCATTTCTCTAATAGGAAAAACGAGGAGTCCTGTCGAGAATGCTAGGCGAAACAGACGTCTTGCACACAGCATTGTCGATTATACAGGGGGTAGCGGTTAAATGCAATCGACCTTTTTATCGTCTAGTCTTTTCGATGAATGGGAGTATTTTTGCACTGGACGTTTTAATCGTTGACGTCTTTCTGGTTTTGTTATGTTGCTTATTTTAACAACTATGGTTTACTTCTTTTCGGCGCTTGATAGCAACGTCGTTGGTCTTATACTATTAGATGTGGACGCTCGTGTGATTACAGCATGAGGACATGGCTTGGCGAAAGAACCCAAAATGGTAATTGAGTTCAACTGAAGGTGGTTCACGTCCAGTTTACCGTGAAACAATAAAGGAATTTCCCCATGAAATCAGGTGAAAATAGTCGGAGAATTTTTGACCGCGCTTTGACGTTAATACCGGGCGGCGTGAATAGTCCTGCGCGCGCTTTTGGCGGCGTTGGCGGAACTCCAATTGTTATGAAGCGAGCTAACGGTCCTTATCTCTACGACGTTGACGGCAATCGATATATCGACTACGTTCTATCTTGGGGACCGATGATTTTGGGACACTGCCATCCTAAGGTGAATGCGGCGATTGCTCAAGCGTTGGAGAACGGTTCGAGTTTCGGGGCCCCTACCGAAGCGGAGAATCTGATCGCGGAACTCATTATCCGAATGATACCCTCGATTGAAAAGGTACGTTTGGTCAATTCCGGCACGGAAGCGACCATGAGTGCAATTCGACTTGCGCGCGGACGAACGGGGCGCAGTAAAATTGTAAAATTTATCGGTTGCTATCACGGGCATGTCGATAGCCTGCTGGTTGCCGCAGGTAGCGCCGCAGCGACCCTTTCGATACCGAATTCTCCCGGAGTAACGCCCGGCGCTGCCGCCGATACGATTCTTCTGGAGTATAACGACGTCGCTGGAGTGAAATCGCTCTTTGCCGAACATGGCGGCGAAATTGCCTGCGTTATTGTCGAGCCGGTTGCTGGCAATATGGGTTGTGTGCCAGGATCTCGGGAGTTTCTTAACACGCTTCGTGCCGAAACGAGTCGTTGCGGTTCGATCTTGATCTTTGACGAAGTCATGTCCGGCTTTCGCGTGGCTCGCGGCGGCGCGCAGGAGTACTATGGTATTAAGCCCGACTTGACGACGCTTGGCAAGATCATAGGCGGCGGTCTTCCGGTTGGCGCCTACGGGGGCGCGGCTGAGATTATGGACGAGGTCGCGCCTGCTGGCAAGGTATATCAAGCGGGCACGCTAAGCGGTAATCCACTCGCGACCGCCGCTGGAATTGCGACTTTGATGGCAATAGAATCCGATCCGGACTTTTATGCGAAGATAGAGCGTGCGACCACACGTCTAGCCACTGGACTCCAGTCGAGCGCCGATCGAGCGGGGATTAAGGTTGCGACTCCTCACTGCGGAGGTATGGCGACCCTTTTCTTCCTTTCAGATGAGGACTCGTGCGTTACCAATTGGACGTCGTCGTCGCGTTGTAAACGAGAACTTTTTGCCCAGTTCTTTTGGAGTCTCATCGAACGAGGTACGTATTTTCCGTGCAGTCAGTTTGAGACGATGTTTACCAGCGTCGATCATTCTGACGCTATAATAGACGAAACATTAGAAGCTGCCGACGCCGCTTTCAAGTCACTACGTTGAGAAAACGGCGACGCGCTTTGAGCGCTTTGGCGACAAAGGGTCGAGAAAGGTAATGTCATGACGGTTTCTAGCGAGAATGAATCGTTGATTGCTTCTCAGGAAGAGACGCGACCTTGGGGGCGCGATCTTGCAATTCTCATATTTGCGCTCCTCTTTCCAACAGCGTTAACGTACGCCTACTTTGTTTGGGGACTGTCAGCCGCGCCTAATGCGGCAAAGTTTCTCTATCTTATAGGCAAGACGATACAGTTTGCCTTTCCGATCGTGATAGTAGCGTTTGTATTGAAGAAACGTTTCCTGGCGCGTCCTTTCAATAGCGGCGGGGTTCTAGTCGGTTCACTCTTTGGTTTGCTAGTTGGTTTAACGATTTTCGTCGCCGGACGCTACGGATTGACGTCGCCGACCTTTTCAGACTCCGATTTTGTTCTTCAACTTAGACGCGAGTTTTCTGTGCGTGTTCTCGCTTTGGGCTTGGCGACGAAGCCTGCTTTTTTGGCGACCTCGATCTTCTACTCAATCATTCACTCCGGGCTTGAAGAGTATTACTGGCGCTGGTTCACGTTTGGTCGAGTTTCTCGTTTTGTTAAATTAGTTCCGTCGATACTTATAACAAACGTCGCGTTTACACTTCACCACATCGTTGTGCTGGGCGCTTACTTTGGCTACAACAACGTCTTAACGTGGGTGTGTTCCTTTGGCGTTTTCATCGGTGGAGTTGTTTGGCAAACGATATATCACAAGACTGATTCGATCTATGGCGGTTGGATTAGTCATGGTTTTGTCGACGCCGGTATCTATGCAATAGGCTTCTTGATACTACCGTAATCAACGGCTGGGTGATAGACGTTTTGCTTATTTGGGGGGAGAAATATAGGAGAAAGTTTTTATGCCGAACCGCAGTCCAAGAGCTGAACGGTTGCGTTCATGGGGCGTCGCTATCCTTGAGGTCTTTTTAATCTTCGCTGTTTTTGTCGCTTACGGCGCTTGGCCGACTCCTGACGTCAATGAACAGTATTATGTAGGTAAAGCGATTCACTTTTGGAATCACGACTGGTTGAGCGCCGATCCTTTCTTGAACACCCCAGACTCACACTGGCTGTTTTATGGTGTTTTCGGGCTCCTTTCATTTTTTTTTACTCAGAACGTTGCCGTCTGGGTCGGTCGCGTGCTGGTTTGGCTCCTTATGGCGATAGCGTGGCGGCGATTGAGTCGATCGCTTATCCCGGTCAAATTGATTTCGGTTGTGACAGCTACCGCTTTTGCTTTTTATCTTGATACTTTCCATCTAGCGGGCGAGTGGATAATCGGTGGGGTGGAGGGAAAGAGTTTTGCGTTTCCCCTTGTTTTCTGGGGTCTTGCATATTTTGTCGAGGGTAAGTTTAATCGCGCTTGGGTTCTTTATGGCTTAGCGTCGGCATTTCACGTTCTCGTAGGCGGCTGGGTTGTTATTGCGTCGCTCTTTGCATGGGGCGTTGAACACATTTTGAGACGTCTCTTTGCGTTGAAGTTATGTCGCGTGAATACGGTAGCGGATCGAATTCGCTTATGCGCGTGTGATTTTTTGCGCATTTTACCAGGTCTTGCTATCGGCGGCGTAACGTCTCTTTTGGGCGTTATTCCCGCGTTGCGTCTCGACTCGGGGGTTACTGCTTCGATCTTGCGCGAGTCGCGCCAGATTTACGTCTTTAAAAGACTGTCTCATCATTTAGTGGCGTCGTCTTTACCATGGACTTTCCTGACTCGATTTGGACTCCTCGTTTTGGGCTTTGTGCTTGTTGCGGTTTTGACCGCAATTTTAATTCGTCGTGCGCGACGTGAAGAGCTACCGCTAGCGCCTTTTGAATCGGACGATACTTTTCTGACGTCGGATCGATTTGCCCGCGTCAACTCGTTTGTTGTCGGCGCGCTCGTTGTCGCGAGCATCGGTCTGGCTTTGGACTATGGCGCGAAATATCTTGCCAGTTCAGGACGAATTTCTGACTATAGGGACGTTGCAGGTTTATTGAGATATTACTGGTATCGACTATCCGATTGGGTCGTTCCATTCGGCTTTGTCATGACTTCTGCGCGTCTGATCACGAGTCTTGTATATGTTGCGTTCAATGCTTATCATTCCTCAGACGAGCGTCAGCGACTTTTCAAACATATCCCAGTATTGTTTAGTGTTCAACTTTTTCTCGGCGTCGGGTTCTACTGGTTTTTCCATTTTATCCTGTACCGACACTCTATGGCTCTTGCTAACGCCAATATAGTCGACGGTTCGATTCCTATTCCTAAACCGACTGAGGCGGTCGCTTTTATAGCGGCGCTTGACGCGTTTGGACTATCGATCTTGTGCGCCTGTGCCATTGGCACGTTGTGTCGAAAGTTGTCCCTGAAAAGAGATCGCGTTGTTATGGAATTTAACGCGCGCGTGGGATTGGAAGGCAGATTTACCATTTCGAATGCGTTGCTAGTTGGAATTGGGTTGTGGTTGCTATTTGCGGTGTTGGCTGCGCCCGGTCAGCGGTTGTTATATTATGTGGATTTACGCAGTTCAAAGGTTGTTCCTCGTAGCGAACCCCCTAAGGAATCGATTGCAGGCGCTTGGCGCGAGACATGCCGCTGGGTGGCGGCGAATACGCCAAAAGACGCTGTTTTTTTAGTTCCGCGCGGTTGTGATTCTTTCAAGTGGCTTGCAGGTCGCGCTGAGGCCGGCAGTTGGAAAGAGATCCCACAGGACGCTAAAAGCATCGTGGAATGGAATCGCAAGATGGAACTCTTTTATGCAAACCCAGGCGCAAAAGAAGATTCGCCTATGCGTTGGAACCAGGCGTTGAACGTCGTCTTTATCAATAAAGGTCGCGCGCAGATTTTGGAAGAAAGCGCGTCGGCAGGCTACGACTACGCGATTTTAGAAGCGGCGCCGTACACCGTTTTTGCTGTTCCAGAAGCGGCAAGGCGTTGGAAAGAATTTATTGACTCCGACGCAGTGTATCAGAATCAGCAATTTGTCGTGCTCCAACTTAATAAGAAAAATCGATATTAGAGCGGACAATTACAGATCGACGAAAGACGGGAACGTCCGGCGCGCAGTCGTTCCCGTCTTTGTAATTACGAGTCGCTAGTATCCTTCTGAAGGACTATTTCAGGTAAACGCGCTCTCGCGAATTGCACGCTTCAATTTCCTTGTGACAAATAGTAAGAGCGTCGCGAGCGAGCGCTCCGTCGAGCATTGCAGACGGATTGTCGGCTACGAAGCAATTTCTCGCTTCCGTAAGCTCGTTGACGAATGGCGTTATATCGTCGCCAGCGGGAAATTCCGGCTTTTCAATAGACCCGTCTTCATGGAGAACCGTGACGGGAACTTGATTGAAGCAATCGGTGAAGACAGTGGCTTTTTCAAAGTGTACTTCATACGAGAAGGTGAACGGACGCCCTTGTTGCATAATGCAACCGCTTGTCGCCGTAACGACCAGTTGCGGATCGTCGTAAAGGAATTGGGTGTTGAAGTACTCCGGCACGTCGCCGCGCAAGCGAGAAACGCTTTGAACTGCTTTCGGCATACCGAAGAGCATGCGAATAAAGTGCGCGTCGTGAACGTGAAGGTCGAGCATAGGACCACCGGATCCGTTCATGCTATAAAAGTTCTTGAGCCACGTTGGATCCGAAATAACGCGAGTGAAATGACCGCCAAGGCATTTGCCATACTTATTGCTAACCACTGCCTGGTAGAGATAGTTGAACGCGTCAAAGAATGGAAGGACGTGTCCGATCATGAGCAGTTTGCCAGACTTCTTTGCCGCTTCTACCATTGCGACTCCCTCCGCCTCTTGCAATGAGATCGGTTTTTCGCAAAAGACGTTTTTGCCGGCTTCAAGCGCGGCGATAGTATTCGCCGCATGAGCGGCGGGAGGAAGACAGATATCAACGACGTCGACGTTCGGGTCTTTGAGCATATCGTCGAGACTTTCGTAAGTCGCGATACCCGAGAGATCCATTTGTTCGCCCTGGGGACCAAAGTTACCTTTGATTTTCGTCCAGTCGCCAGTCAGGCGTTCCTTAAAGAAAGATTCGCACAACGCGACAACCTTGACGTTTTCGATGCGTTGATAAGCGAGGTAATGGATCATTCCCATAAATCCGATACCGACAATACCGACTTTCAACATATGACGACTCCTTTGATGAATTTCTGCTCGATGTGTGACGAAGCTAGTTGTCTACAATTTGCCTTTGCGGTTCGCACGCTCGCGTCCGCTACTCATAGTTATACGGGATTAGCTCGCGTTTTTAAAGAAGAATTACTGTTGTTGTCGCATTTTTCTGTGAAATTTCCCATGAGTAACACTAAGACTTTTGTCTACGGACTGCGGCAATGCCATTAATTGCTCTGGACTCCGTCAATTTTTTTTATTATGATCCGCACGAGAAGATTTGTATACAGTCGCGATCGCGACGAGTATTCGAAAAACATGGAGTAGACCAATACAATGATCCCTATCGCTCGTATGAAAAATATTCCTATAACGTCTCGGCTCTTTTTCGGCGCCGTCTTGTTTTGCGTTTACGCTGTTACCATTGTCCCAATTACTAAAAGTAGCGTTTCGAGCGCTGTTGCGCAAGAAGCGGCTAATTTGGGGGCAAATCCGATCGTTCAGACATCTGGTCAGGCGCCCGTTGCGAGTGAATCGGGTAAGACGCTAAGTAAAACGAAAGCGAACGCCGGAGGAAAGAAAAATTCTCTCGTTGACGAAATCGAGGATTGGCCGCAACTCAACGTTCGCGCCGATAATGCCGACGCCTCAGGGCATAAACCGCACGGTGCGAAATTTCTCGAGGTCATGCCAGGAGTAACTAAGTTCTCGGACTTGAGTAAAAACCCTATCCTTAAGGAACCCGTCGCGACCGAGAAGGTTGACGGTTACGACGTTGCAACTTTTCAAACTCCAACTTTACCAGACACGACGATCCAAGTGGTTGGAGCCAACGACGTCGTAGAAGCTATCATGATTAACCTTGCGGAACCCCGTTCTGAATCGGACGCGCGCAAGGTCTTTGAAAGCGAAATTAAAGACGTGCGTCCCATTTGGGCGCCCGATGAAGTCGGTAATTTCCGTGAAGTTTTTCCCGAAAAGGGCGTCGCGTTCGTACTCGAAAAGGGTGAAAAGCCAGGACTGCCGAGCAATCGAGTAATTCAGATTGTCGCCGAAACTGTCAAATGCGAATATTTCATTATGCGCGCCGAACAGGATCTCCAGACGAATTACACGTATGCGCGCGACGACGCAGAACACGCGTTGTTGCACGACGCCAACGCGCCCGGCGCTTACTGGATTCTCGCCCAAACCAATCTTGCGGTCGGCGATTTTACGAACGCGAGACGCCACATCTTTAAGGCGATAAAACTTAACGATTCACTTCCTCAATTCCATCTGACTTACATCGACGCGCTGATTCAGTCAGGCGAAGTTGATTCCGCGCTTCGTTATATGGACGCTGTTCGAGACTCTTTCGTTGAACATCCGTTGTTCTCGATTGAGGCGTTGACGCTTGATTCATTACTTCGACTGGGCGCCGCAGAACCGAATTATGACGGCGCGATTTCACAAGGGCAACGCGCGCTAAAAATGTTGCAGAGTTTGTATGAGTCGAAACCACAGGGCGAAGTTTACATGGCGGCGAAGAAGTTGGAGCTACGCGCAAACTTGTCAATTGCCAAAGCGGTTGCGCGTAAAAAATGGAAGAACCCGACCGACCAAGAAAAAGCGTTTGAGTGGCTCGCCTCCGCAACTGACATTGCCAAAGAAATAGACGCTGCGCGACCTGAGTCGTCTCAGCTCCCGTCCGCCCAGATAGACGTTTATGAAGCGGCTGTCAATGTTTGTCTAGAAATGCCAGATGCGCAACAGGTGGACAACTACGTTCAAAAAGCTCGCGTAGCCGCAGAACTCTATCTACGGAAGACGCTCGACGAAGTTTCAGCTGCTTCTACGCGCTGGAAGGTTGGAAATGCGCTCGTTGCCGCTTCACGAATTTATGAAGCGCGTGAGGATTATAAACAAGCGTCGACCCTAGGCGTTAAGGGACTAGAATACCTTCAGGTTGTTACGGAGTATCGTCCGCTATCTGAACGAACGCCCGCCGCGCTCGCTCAATTGCAACTTGGCTCTATTCTCATCGAGCAAGGCAAGGACGCCGAAGGACTCGCGTATTTTGACAAAGCTAACGCACTTCTTGCACAAGTTGAAGGACAGCTAAAATCGCGCGACGCAGCTCTCGTTGGCGTGCCGCTGGCGACTGTTGCGTCGACATATTGGAAAAAGGGTAAGAAAGAGGAAGGCGTCGCCACTCTAAAAAGAGCGGTTGCTTTCTTAGAAAAAGCACATGAATCTGGGTTCGTGAAAGATGAGAATCTTTACGTACCGTATTCCAATCTTGCGACTATGAGCAGAGGACTGAAAAACACTGCCGACGCTGCAAAATATAAGAAACTTGCCGACCAGGTTTCTCCTAAATAAGTCAAACTAATAAAGTTGGCTCGTATATCTTGTTGCAACGAGGATCGTCTTTTGTAATTCTAGGAAAGACGATCCTTTTCTTGTCGGTAAGTAGCGATCTGTCTAAGCAAATTGTCTTGATTCTTGTTTTGTGTTCTAAGATTGACATTTAGATAATAAGCGTTGCTAATACTTGGTGTTCTATGTATCAAATAATGTAATGCAATCTTGTTTTGACCTTGACGTTCTCGCGATTGGACATACAATATCCGAGAGTGTGGCGTTTATCGCCTTAAAGTTCTTTATTTCGTGCGGTCAGGTTACGCCGCGTCGCCTACTGATAGGAGCTCAGTTATGTCGTTGATTATTCCGCAAGGGTACGTTGCGAAGCTCGTGCCTGAGATGATGGAACAGGCAATCTTTTTGATCAAGGAAGAATTTCAGACGAATCTCACGGAAGAGCTCAATTTGCGTCGCGTAACGGCGCCGCTCTTCGTTTTGTCTGGCACTGGCGTCAACGACGACCTTAACGGCGTCGAGCGTCCCGTTTCTTTTCCAATCAAATCCATGAGCGAACGACGTGCGGAAGTAGTTCATTCGCTCGCGAAATGGAAGCGTATGAAACTCGCGTCCTATCGTATTCCAAACGGCTATGGTATCTATACCGATATGAACGCGATCCGCGCCGATGAGGAGCTAGACAACATTCACTCGCTATACGTCGATCAGTGGGACTGGGAGCGTACTATTGGCGTCGAAGATCGAAATCTCGACTTTCTTTGCGACGTTGTCGAATCGATCTACGAGTGCTTCAAAGAAGTTGAACGTTCAGTCTACGACGACTTCCCGCACATCAGACCTATCTTACCTGAAAACATCACCTTTATCCAGACAGAGGATTTGCTCCAGGAGTATCCAACGCTTACTCCTAAGGAGCGCGAGACGGAAATTGCGAGAAAATACGGCGCCGTCTTTATTATCGGCGTAGGACACGAACTTTCAAACGGAAAGATTCACGACGGACGCGCGCCCGACTACGACGATTGGAGTACGGAAACTGATCCCGGATATTATGGACTCAACGGTGATATTATTGTCTGGAATCCTGTCTTGGAACAGTCGCTCGAACTCTCTTCTATGGGCGTTCGTGTGGATAAATCGGCGTTACTTAAGCAACTTAGTATCTGTAACTGCGACGAGCGGCGCGAATTGGCGTTTCATAAGGCGTTACTTAATGACGAACTACCGCTGTCTATCGGCGGAGGGATTGGGCAGTCGCGATTGTGTATGTTCCTCTTACGATGCGCTCACATCGGAGAGGTGCAAGCGTCCATTTGGCCGAACGACATGATTCGCGAATGTGCGGCGCAAGGAATTTATTTGAGGTAGGTTCGGGACGAAGATTAAACGTTACATGAAAAAGCAAGGGCGACGGTTAATGACAGCCGTCGCCCTATTTTTACTTCGATAGGTCGCTTCACTCGTTCTGCGATTTACTACATCGAAACGGTTTCACCGCCCGCCCGCGTAGCAAGCGCTTTAATCGCGTCGACGTTGACCGTTGACGATATAAATTTTACTGAACCGTCGCCGTAGAGGAAATTGGCGCCGCCTGAGTGTGCGCTCGAAAAGCCGTGTTCCTCGCCCTCGTTGTTAAATCCTTCGTGAAATGAACCTGCAACGATCGCTGGAAGACAACCGTCTCCTGCTGGCATACCGGCCCAGGTAGAGAAATGTTCGCGTTTGGCGACCCTTTCGCCGACAAAGATTGTGTTGCTGGTTCCGTCGGTGAAGGCGTTCATTCCCAGTTCGCTATTGTGATAGAAAGCGCCATTTGTCTTGAAAATGGTGTTTCCATATAGACCGTCTTCCTCATAATCTTCTGCGTCGTGGATATCTGTTGTTCCCACCGACGCGATGTAGTTGGCTGCTGCAAAGACGATTGACTCGAATTCCTCGTGATCGTGATCGCCATCATGATCTTCGTCGTCGTCGTGATCATGGTGGTCGTGGTGATGTAAAAGCCCGGAATCGCCTAACGTGAATGTTTCGTCCTGCGTAAATTCAGACGGACAACGGTAAGCCTTAAGCGAGAGTGTTCGCGCTTGCTTATTCTTGTCGGTTGAAATTGACGTTGCGATATCGATTTGGCTATAGAGCGGCGTTTGCTCCATGAAGGGCAGAATTGCAGCCGCCCATCCCCAGCCTGGATCGCCGTAGACGCATGGTCTCTTGCCGTCGGCTGCGTATCCTCGCCATGCCGACGGGAACGCCCCGTTAACGTCGTGGTAATTGTGGAGCGCGATACCGATTTGCTTGAGGTTGTTGAGACATTCCATACGTCGCGCCGCCTCTCGTGCCGCTTGAACGGCTGGCAGCAACAATCCGATCAGGATTCCGATGATTGCGATAACAACGAGAAGTTCGACGAGCGTGAAACCTTTATGTTTCTTGGAAAACGCTTTGGGTGCGTTATATGTGATATAAGAAGCCATATTGCTTGTATCCTATGCTCTTTTATTTCTGTACATACACTGTTCGCCAGAACCTACGGAAACCAGCATCCTAGTAGATCAAGTTTCGTAAGCTCTCTGACAACACGAAAACAAAACTCTGCCGGTCACGTGGAAAATCTGGACGCAGTATGTCGCAACGATACTGACGACCGGTAAAGAATGAAGAGAGAATTACAGCGCGGCAACGGGCGGCGCGCGACCAAAGGATACAAAGAGCGGAATTCTCGAACGAGAATGCGGCAACGTCAAGCGTAGCTTTTTCGGCGTCTCCAAGAAAACAACAATCGCGGCGACAACAAAGACAACCGTGCGATATTGCGAGAAGAAACTACAGATTGGACAGTCATTTTCGTCCGACTCACAATTGACTGTCCGTGAACTGCAACGGTCCTGAGTCAAGCTCGACACAGACGCGCAACAGGCGTGGTTCGTACTTTTTAGTTCGTGACAATGCGGCAAGAACGCGTGTAAACTATTCCCAAAAAGGGAAAGCGCCGCGAAAAATAGGAGGTATCCTAGCGCGCAAAGTCGAACGCGAGAAGCGAAAGACGAGCTGAACTCACGGGGACGTCGTTTCTGGCGGACAAAACGTTGCCGCAAGAAAACGATCGCGCAATGCTGAAAAGATCGCGCGTTTGAATAAATGTTCTCTTGCATCAACACACCTAACCTGAAACTTAACAATTAAACGTTGTGGTTGCCCACAAAACTGATTGTCCGTGATTGTAACGGTCAGGGTCAGATTTGTCAATGACGAAGTCGCCAGATTTTTTGAAGTTAGGAAGAACGCTACCTGTCACGCCTGGGATAAAAATCAGATAATTGTTCTACTTGCCGCCGCCAGCGAATCCATTCGTCAACGTTGAAGCCATAATCAACCGGATTCGCGTAGTGAGACGCGACTATAGCAACAAGCGCTCGATGCACGGCTTCATTTCGACTCATTTCAGTAACGGTCTTCAAACGTCCGCTACCGCCAGGCGAAAATCCGCTGACACGTCCAGAACCGTCAAAAGTTGCGCCGGTCTGTTCCGAGCCCACGACTACTTGTCGTTTATGCGCCGTGACGAGCGCGTTGATAAGATTGGGAATAGCCGCGTCCGATTGCAACCTCTCGAGCGCGTAGGCGGCGTTGTTGATAATTACTGGATCGTCTGAGCGGAGACTTCGCTTGAAGTATTCTACGGCGTCGGCTGAGGCTGTTTTGCGACGATATATCCCGTCTACGGCGGCGGCGCGCGCGTCGACGTCCGAATCAGTGAGCGCTATTTTACCAAGTTCGGTAAGCGCTGAGGGCGTTCCGATTGAGCTCATCGCTTGAATGAGTAAAACGCGTCCTTCCGGGTCGCCGTTCAGTTCGCGATACGCTTGGATAACTGGCGAGAGCGCCGCCGGGTTGCGAACGGATCTCAACGCCTCGCGTCTTTTCTGATCGCCGCTACGCGCGCCATGGTAAAGAGCTTTAATTTCTTTCTTCCAGAACTTCGCAATCGCTTTATTCTCTTCCGCTTGTCGAATCAGTTCCGCCTCCTGTTTGGAAACATTTCGTCCGTTGACGCGTTCAAGTCCGGAACGCTCCATCCGTTCTTTGCTCGAGACCCACACGCCGTTTACTTTCACATGCCGCAACGCCTTCCTAGCCTCGGCGTTCTCAGGTTCGAGTTCGACGACACGCTGATAATGGAGGTCGGCAAGCGCAGATAGTTGTTTCTTATTAGCCCATTTTGCTATCTTCAGATTGGACTCTACGTCGTCTGGTTGAAGCGGTGCGAAACTACGATAATGAATCTGTTCCGGTTTCAAACTGATCGTCTGCTTGACCTCTGCTTTTTCAACGCTTATCTTGCCTCCCAAAACAGGCTGGATTTCTATTGTTTCAGAGTTTGAATTCTCTGGGGGGACGACGACTCCTCTTACGCCGCCACCGTTTTTAATAGTAAGACCTCCCGATTGAGCGACGTCGGGGCTTTGCGCATTGGCGTGCCGTACAAACAGCGTGAAGATTAGAAGAGCCGCCAGCGTCATAGCCGCAATGTAGACGCGGTTACAAGTATAGAGCAGGCGGCTATTCCCTTGTCCGTTAGCAATAGCGCGAAATGATCCGAGGTCTGACATACGCATACTCCTTGGTGAGCCCTAGTAGGCGCGCGTGATTGCGACGATAAAGAGACGCGCCTCCATTTCCCATATCGCCCGCGTTATATCTAGAATTGACTCAATTCGCTTGAGAGAACCGATTTTAAAGAGGAATGGCGCTGATTGTATCGTTAGGCATTTGTGGGAAACTTTTGTTGACGCAGAGGGACGACGACGTATTACTTGTCAAAAAAGGTCGTCGCGCAGAAGAGCGCAACGACCCAAAGAAGATTAACCAACGATAGGATTGACGCGACTACTTCGCGAGAATCTTGCGAACCTCTTCAAGGTGACCGGCGCTACCGAGCATTTGGTTTTTGTGGATGATGTATTCGGCGTAAGCCGGCATGAAGATCTTGCCAGGCTCGCGGAGGTCGAATTTTTCCGGGTGATCGCGGAAGAATTCGCGGTGAATTGCACACCAGACGAGACGTCCGTCCGTGTCGATATTGATTTTCGTAACGCCGAGTTTCGCAGCCGGGAAATACTGCTTTTCATCAACCCCACTCGCATTTTTCAGCGCGCCGCCCGCATTATTAATACGTTCGACCCATTCCTTCGGAACGGAAGAGCTACCGTGCATGACGAGCGGGAAGTTCGGTTTGACTGCGTTAACGGCCTTTTGAATCTTCTCAAGGACGTCGAAGTGCAGACCTTGCGTGCCGGAGAATTTGAACGCACCGTGCGAGGTGCCGATCGCGACCGCAAGCGAATCAACGCCAGTTTTCTCGATGAATTCAGCCGCTTGTTCGGGGTTAGTCAGCTTAACGCTACCAACGACGTCTTCTTCAACGCCTCCAAGCTGTCCGAGTTCCGCTTCCACGACAACGCCTTTGTCGTGCGCGCGATCAACCACGCGTTTGGTGATTTCAACGTTTTTCGCGAATTCTTCATGAGACGCGTCAACCATGACGGAGCTGTAAAAACCGCTGTCAATGCAGTCGTAGCAGACGTCTTCGGTGCCGTGGTCAAGGTGTACGGCAAAAATCGCTTCCGGGAAGACCTTGTCGGCGGTGCGAATCATTCCTTCGAGGAAGTTCTTGTCGGTGTAGGATCGAGCGCCGCGCGAAATCTGGATAATAAAGGGAGCGCTCTTCGTGTCGTCGTTGGGGTCTTCATTCTTGGCCGATTTGCCGAGATTACCGCGGAACAGACCGACGAGTTGCTCGAGGTTGTTGATATTGTAGGCGCCGATTGCGTACTTTCCGTAGGCTTCCTTAAACAGTTCTTTCGTGGTAACGATCATTGAGTATTCTCCTCTCAATATGCTTGCTAAGTAGCGTCGCTAGGCGATCTCGGTCAACCCTCGAACGAACGGCGCAACGCACCTTCTGCACGACGTTTTCTTGAAACGGCTGACGGTACGATGCAAAACCGATGGAAGACGACTGTCTAGCAACGACGCTCTTTATTGTACTCGCGCATTATACCTTTTTTTTTTGGTTTGACCAGGGGCGCGTCTCGCCATTTGAGTTCGATCTTGATTCCCAATCAACTCGGATCTTCCTCGATTCTGGTGATAGCCGCCTTTTTGTCTGTATATTGCCCATATTGTCCTTTTTTACAATGAAAGAACTTCCGAAAGAATATTGTTAATGTGAGTTTTTTCGAGAGCGCTGGTTGTAACGACGTCTCTTGTGGGAGGTTTTTCACTTGATCTTTGACGACGCCCCTCTTATTAAAAGGGACTCGACGTTATAATTAGACGGTCAGCGTACCAGAGATTACGCGCGTTGTGCGACGCGTCGCTAACTGGACAACTTGGTGAAACGGACGATGATTTTGGATTATGACGAACGATGTTGAACTGACCCCTATGATGAAACAGTATTATGCGGCCAAAGAAGCTTCTAAGGGCGCAATTTTGCTGTTTCGAATGGGCGATTTTTATGAGATGTTTAACGAGGATGCATATAAGGCGGCGAAAACGCTCAATATAACGGTAACGACGCGTGATCGTAACAAGGAGAATCCCATGCCGATGGCGGGATTTCCGTGGCAACATCTCGAATCCTACATGGCTCGACTCGTCGCAGCTGGACATCGTGTCGCTGTTTGCGATCAAATGGAAGATCCGAAGAAAGCCAAGACCATAGTTAAACGTGAAATAACGCGAATCGTAACGCCTGGCACGATGATGGACGAGTCGATGCTCGACCCTCGGAGTTGTAATTATCTTGCGTCGATTTTTGTTTCGGAGAGTCGGCAAGGGCATAAAGGTCGCAAAAGCGGTCGTCGTGTTTCCAGCGTTTCTCTCGTTACCGAATCAGTAGGAGCGTTAGACGTCGGGACGTCAGAAAACAGTTCCCTTGCGGTTGGTGAAAGAGACGTAGCGTCTTGTTTTGAGAATGATTGTTACGTTGGTCTAGCGTGGGTTGAGCTATCTACGGGGCGTTTTTTTGCGACAACGACTACTTTTGACGACCTGTTTGACAGTTTAGCGCGTATTAGTCCGTCCGAGTGTCTCATCCAAGAAGAGGTTCGTCGCGCTTTTCCTGAATGGATTCTTGAACGCACGACGCTTACCCAACGTCCGGGTTGGGTCTTTTCACGTCAAACAGCGCTCGACACGCTTCTGAAACACTTTGGTCTAACAACCCTTGAGGGATTTGGTTTTGATTCCAGTAGCTCCGACGTCTATGCGCTTCAGGCGGCGGGCGCTGCTCTCGACTATATCCTCGAAACGCAGAAACAGTCGCTTGACTTCATCGACGTCCTGTCGCCATATCGTAGCGAGCAGTACCTTGAAATCGACGAATCGACACGTCGAAGTCTCGAAATTGTGCAGACGTACCGAGACGGTCGACGCGACGGGTCATTATTAGCGACCATTGATCGCTGCTCGACGGCAATGGGAAGTCGACTACTGTCCGATTGGATTGCCTGCCCCTTGAAGGATAGACGCAAGATAGAACTTCGTCAGGACGCCATCGAGGAGCTTATTTCTCGCAGTGAAGATGTCGGTAAGATTCGAGATTCGTTTCGTTCCGTTTCCGACTTGGAACGCTTAATCTCTAGAATTGTTCAGGAGCGCGGAACTCCTCGTGAACTTGCAAGCATAGGCAAAACACTTCAATGTCTTCCCCAATTTAAAGAGTTTCTAGAAGGCTCGACGAGCGCTTTACTGCAAACGCTAGGTCGCCGGTTAACGCTTCAAACGGAATTGTGTTGTGAGCTTGATCGTGCGTTTCAGGAAAATTTGTCCTTGAATTATCGCGACGGCGGTTTTGTCAAAGGGGGATATTCCAAAGAGCTGGACGATCTCCACGATAAGGAGAAGGGCGGCAAACTTTGGATGGCGGAATATCAAGCCAAGGAAATGGCTCGAACGGGTATTCCTAATCTTCGCGTTTCGTATACTAGCGTATTTGGATACTATATCGAATGTACGAAATCAGCCGTTTCGTCGGGAAAGATACCCGAAGATTACGAGCGCAAACAGACCCTCAAGAATGCGGAGCGCTATACGACGCCTGAACTCAAGAAGTTCGCCCAAGAAGCTCTAGAAGCGAAGGAGAAGGCGCTAGAGCTCGAAATGGAGATATTTGCCACATTACAACGTAAGGTTGCCGCTGAATGCGCGGCAATTCAACGCGCGGCACAAGTATTAGCGCATCTAGACGTTCTAATCGCTCTTGCTGTACTGGCGTCTACGAGCAACTACTGTCGTCCCCAAATGGTCGACGAGCCTATTTTGACGATCAGCGAAGGTCGACATCCATCGCTTGATTTAAATTGTGCAAGCGGGGAATTTGTCCCGAATGATTCGGTGTGTTCGGAAGAGAAGGGGTTTCTACACCTCATTACTGGACCGAATATGGCTGGTAAAAGTACGTACATTCGTCAGACGGCGTTGCTAGTTTTATTGGCGCAGATCGGTTCTTTCATACCCGCAAAAGAAGCAACGATTGGGATAGTCGACCGTATATTTGCTCGCGTAGGCGCGGCAGACGAACTTACGCGCGGACAGAGTACGTTTATGGTAGAAATGATCGAGACGGCTCGTATTTTAAATAACGCGACGCGCTCGAGTCTTGTTATTCTGGACGAAATCGGTCGCGGTACGAGCACCTACGACGGCGTGGCGCTCGCCTGGGCGATTGCGGAACATATAGCAAAAAAAATCCAGTGTCGCACTTTTTTCGCAACGCATTATCATGAGCTAACCGATTTGGCGGATATATATCCAGGCGTAACGAATCTAAACGTCGTTGTTCGAGAATGGCGCGACGAAATTGCTTTCTTGCACAAGATTGAGGAGGGCGCCGCCGATAAAAGCTATGGAGTTCACGTTGCCAAACTTGCCGGCGTACCCAAGGAAGTTGTCGTGCGAGCGCAGGAAATACTTGCCGGACTTGAAGACAAACAGGTAACGGCGACAACAGACCTCTTGCGTCAGGCTCTACGTGAGCTCTCCACGAATAAGAAGCAAAAGAAAGAACCTGTGATTCAGTTTTCGCTGTTAGGACCAGACAACCACCCGGTAGTTGAGGAGCTTCGAAAGCTTAAAATTGAAGAGCTCTCGCCGATGGAAGCGTTACTGATCCTTGAACGTTGGAAAAAGATTGTAGACGGGGCTCCGACCGAATGAAGTTTTTTATTATGCGACGTCTTGCGCGCCGCTCAGAAGTCGGTATTCTAGTAGAGGAGTTTGTTTGGGCGGCGTAGAGCGTCGTCCTAAGAGAGCGCCGCGAGCGTTTCACTACGCTCGTGTCGACAGGACAGTGCATGGAGAAAAATTCATGAAGACGCCGTTGGAAAGATTTCTCAGATACGTTCAGATTGAGACGACGTCAAGCGAGGAATCTCAGGGAACGCCGAGTACGGCTTGTCAGTTCAATCTAGCGCGAGCGCTCGTCGACGAGCTTTTAGAACTCGGGTTATCGGACGCAAAGGTTGACGAGCATTGCTATGTAACCGCGACGCTTCCTGCTAACTTTGAAGCGCGCGACGTTCCTGTGATCGGATTGATCGCTCATCTTGACACCTCATGCGCTGCGTCTGGCGCCAATGTTAGCCCTAAGCTAATTGAATATGGTGGCGGCGACGTCGTCTTGGAAAACGGCACGAGAATCGTCGAGACTGAGGAAATGCGCGCCTTGATTGGTCATCGTCTTGTTGTTACCGACGGCACGACTTTGTTGGGCGCAGACGATAAAGCTGGGATTGCGGCTATTATGGCGGCGTTAGAGAGACTTATTGACTCGCCAGAACCGCATGGAACGATTCGCATATGTTTTACTCCGGATGAAGAAATTGGCAACGGCGCCGCGTTCTTCAACGTTTCGGAGTTTGGCGCCGATTACGCCTATACGATTGACGGCGGCGCGGGCGGAGAGATCAATGGTGAAACGTTCACGGCTGATAAGATTGTCTTGCAGGTTCACGGCGTGGACGTTCATCCAGGCGAGGCGAAGTCGAAGATGATAAACGCGTCGAGGGCTCTTGCGCATATACTTGCAAGTCTCCCGATGGATCGCGCGCCTGAAACAACGGAGAATCGCGAGCCCTTTATCCACATCTATCGAATGGAAGGCGGCGTTTCGCAAGCGCGAGCGGAACTGTTAATCCGCGCATTCGACGAAGAAGAACGAGAACGTAATAAGCAGATTGTGATCGAAGCGGCAGGTCGATTAGGCGAATCGCTCGGATACGACTGCTCATGCGACGTTGCCGTCCAGGAACAGTACCTGAATATGGGGTACTTCTTGAAGGATAAACCGGAAGCTCTTTCGATTCTAGAAGAGGCGACGCGTTCTGCCGGAATAGAGCCGCGCTGGGTTCCTATTCGCGGCGGTACCGATGGGTCGAGACTTACCGAGATGGGCTTGCCAACGCCCAACATTTTTACGGGCGGTCGAAACTTTCATTCAACGATGGAGTTTCTCGACGTCGAGGAGCATGAAAAAGCGATGGAGACAATAATTGCTCTTGCTCGCCTTTGGTCGGGACAAAAACGTAAGGCGCCGCCTCAATGGCGCGTTAAGTAATCTGGAATGTTCATTGCTAGCTGACAAGGAGTACAGAAGGATGTCGTCGTCTTTTTATTATCGTGTTTTTACGTCCGTAGAGCGTAATATCTGGGGGGAAGAAATTGAGAGTTTCCTCGAGGAAACAGGTCTCGGTTTAAACGTAATTGGAGTGGTCGACGAGGACGATGAACGAGATCTGGACGCAGAGCCGACGGAACTACTGTTTTTCGACGAGGACGAGAGCGAGGTGGCGTCCTTGGTCTACGATACGCTTGAGACGTCTGAGTTCCTATCGGAGGAAATAGCGGAATTTCAGGGAATCGTCCAGAAAATGTTGCCCGAGTGCAATCGAGCGTGGGTTGCCGACAAGTTGGCTCATTCGGTAGGATGCTACTGTTTTACCGTCTTCGACGCCGGTTTTCTAAATGAAAATTGGGATCGTTTGGCTACTCTCGCAGAATGGCTTCGAGACGAAACGAATGGAATTGAGCAGTCGGACGGCGGGCAAATTACGAATGAGCAGGGCGCCGTTGTGCTTGTTACCCCGCTTGAGGACGGAGCGGACGACAACGCAGAAGACGATAACTACGAAACGGAAGATTTTGACGACGGCGACGACTCAGATCAACTATATGACGACGAAACTGATTCGAGCAGTTTCGATTCGGACGAAGAAGTCGAGTTCGACGACTCAGAGGATTTCGACGAGGAATCTGACGAGGAGTACGAAGACGTGGATGAAGATTACGACGACGAGTTTGACGACGAATACGAGGACGGCGACGACAGCTTACATTCCGATGAATACGACGAGGACGACGCAAGTTTTGAGGACGAGCCGGAAGACGACGACGATGAAGAAGACGTCGACGATTCAGAATTGGAGGTCGACGACGAGAGCGAGGACTTCGTCGCTGCAATTCGCGTCGGCGATCGCTGGGTAGAAAAACAAGTTGATTCCGACGAGACTTTGGCCGAGTTCATGCGTGGAGAATCGTAATTTTGCGCGATGACTTTTTCTTTGGAATTTGGACGTAGCGTCGTTTCGCGACGCGCAAAGGTTCCGATGTTTGTGTTTTATCATCCTATTTTACTAGCATAGCGCATTATTAGCGTTTGAACGAGCGCAGTTCCCATTGGACGCGTTCAAGCGTTATTGCGCACGGGGGGTGTATGTCAGACCAACTCTTTACCAAATTGATTGACGAAACGAAGGCTCTCTTTCACGAGAAATACGGTGAATCGCCGTCCGTGCTTGTCGCCGCGCCAGGTCGTGTTAATTTGATCGGCGAGCATACGGATTATAATGGCGGATACGTTTTTCCGATGGCGATAGAGCGTTATACCGTGATTGCGGCGAAACCGACGTCTGCCGACGTTGCAACGATCTACTCTCATAACACTGGCGAGACGGCTCCGTTCGCTATTTCCGGCGAGATTAAGCCAGCCGACAAAGTTCGCTGGACGTCCTACGTTCAAGGAACAATTGCGTGCGCGTTAGAGAAGGGCGCTAAAGTTGGTGGATTTAACGCCGTGATTAATTCGAGCGTTCCTCTAGGCGGCGGACTTTCAAGTAGCGCGTCCCTGGAAGTGGCGGTTGCAACTCTTATGGAGGCTCTTTCGGGCGTGAAATTTGGCAAGACGGAGAAGCCGCTTTTATGTCAGAAAGCTGAGCATGTTTTTGCAAAAATGGCTTGTGGAATAATGGATCAGTTCATTTCTGCGCTTGGCGAAAAGGATCGCGCTATGCTTCTCGATTGCCGTAGCCAGGAACCGAAAATGATTCCACTTGAGGATCCGGAGGTCTCGGTTCTCATTACGAATTCCAATGTCAAACATCAATTGACCGGTAGCGAATACCCCGAGCGGCGCGCCAGTTGTGAAGAAGCGGCGCACAGACTTGGCGTATCGCTCTTGCGCGACGTTTCATTTGACACGCTTATGGCTAATCGTGCAAAACTACTGGACGATCAACACGGGGACCGTCTGTTCAAACGGGCGCGACATGCGATAGGCGAAGACGTCCGCACTTTGGCGATGGCAGACGCGCTCGTTAAGGGAGAATGGCGTGTTGTTGGCGAGCAAATGTACGCCAGTCATGACTCTCTCAGAGACGATTACGAAGTTTCATGTCGAGAGATTGACATTCTCGTCGAAATTGCGCGTAAGATAGGCTTTGATGGCGGCGTTATCGGATCTCGTATTACTGGCGGTGGGTTTGGCGGATGTACGGTGTCGCTCGTGAGAACAGATAAAGTTGACGAAATTTCCGAGCGTTATATTCGTGAATATAAGGCTCAAACTGGAATTGACGCGACGATCTTTTCCACGCGCGCGGCGCAGGGCGCTCGAGTTTTACAGGAATAACGAGATACGCGGCGTCGTGTTTCTGTAACCGGTTTCAGGCTTAAAGGATTGAATTCTGACGATATGCTCTTGTCGCGTTGGATCATTATTATGTTTTTTCGCTTTAAATCGGAAAAGGCTTTATCGACTGGCTTGACGTCGTTCTTTCCTTTGTTAAAATGAGAAAGATTTTAATGAATTCCCGCTGGGGACGCGTCGTTAGGGCGCGTTCCTGTCCAGCTCATTATAAGATTCACGACTTCTTTCGACCATTATGGTTCCCAGAGGTCGGTCCTTGGAGAATAATAGGAGATTAACGTGTCCATTTCCGAACGCAAAAAGGAAATTAATTGTCGTCGCAAGCGTCGCGCGCAATTGACAAAGTTTAAGGCAAAGCTTCCGACGATGAATGAAGCTGAAAAGGCTAACCTTGCAGTCAAGCTCCGTCGTATGACGGTTGGCGCAGAACAACTCATCAAGGATTGGGGGCTTGAGGGCTAGCGCACGTTCTCTTTGTGTGGACGGTACGGTTATTTTTCAAGAAAGACCGAGAGTTTTACTGAGCCTTTGCGTGACGTAGGTGCGTTGTGCGGGGGCTCTTTTACTTTGTTCACGGTTCTCCGACTTTTCTCTTTTTGGGATTTAACAACTTGAAATCATGTCGACCGTACAATATACTAACAGTGAGCCGCGATGCCAGAACTTGTAGTTGGATCGTTTCGCGTCTGAGTCGCGCGGATCAATCGATAGAAGCGTGGAATCGCGCGGGGACAACTCGGCTAAGAATAAACAGCGTATAGCATGGCAAAGAACGTTGGTTTCAATTCCTTCACAGGAGGTTTATATGGGTCAGCGAACGAGTAGACGAGGTTTCATTCGTCAAGGAGCGACTGCAACGTTAGGACTTTTGGCAACGCCTTTTCTCGCGAGACAGACCTGGGGGCAGTCGAGCGCCCCTGGATTCGAAACGCTTGAAGAGACGCGTACTTTTAGTATGCCGTCCGAATACTATTACGGTTGGCCGACCGTAGCGAAACGCAACGACGAGCTTCTTGTTGTTGCTTCCGGCGGACGTGAGGGACACGTGTGTCCTTTTGGACGTGTTGATCTTTTCCGCTCGAAGGATAACGGACGCACCTGGAGTTGGCCTCAGACGTTGTACGACAGTCCGATTGACGATCGCGACGCTGGAATCTGTATTACCGACAAGGGCACTATTCTTGTGACGACTTTTACTTCGCTTGCGTACGTCGGTATGCTTATGGAAGAGAAGGGTTTTCGGGACAAGGGTGAACCCCGGCTTAACATATGGTCGGACGGACGGTACGAAAAATGGATGGCTGTTCATCGTCGTCTCACGGATGAAGAACGTCAGAAAGAAGTTGGCAACTGGATGTTTCGTTCGACAGACGGCGGCGTAACCTGGTCTGAGCGCTATGCGACGCCGATTAATAGTCCGCATGGACCAATTCAACTTTCAGACGGTCGCCAACTTTATCTCGGAGACGAATTGTGGACGGAAGAGCATCGTTGCGCCGCCGCAGTCTCTGAAGACGACGGTCAAACGTGGAATATTTTAGGGCTTATCCCAACGCGCGACGGCGATACTTGCAAGGCGTACTACGAGCTTCATGGCGCCGAAGCGACTGATGGAACGATCGTCGCCCATATTCGCAACGGTAATCGGAATAATTCCGACGAGAATCTTCAAACGGTATCGAAGGACGGCGGTAAGACGTGGTCTGTTCCTCGTTCAATTGACGTATGGGGCATTCCTTCTTTTCTTATGCGTCTCCAGGACGGTCGCTTGCTGATGACCTACGGATATAGACGTAACCCTCTTGGCGTGCAAGCGCGTGTTAGCGAAGACAGCGGCGAAACGTGGTCGGATCCTATCGTGCTGTACGGCGACGCAATTGACGGCGATTTGGGCTATCCTTCTACTGTTCAGCTTGACGACGGTTCGCTCTTTACCATTTGGTATGAGCACATGAAAGGAAGCTGGTTTGCTCGTCTGCGTTGTAAGCGCTGGAAGCTGATTTCCTAACGCTAGAGCAAAAAGCGTTCTACCCAAATCAGCGTGGTTGTTGAGACGTTGCATAGCGTTGTCGGGGACGCTACGTGTTATGGAGGCTGTGATGTTGCTAGGTTACAAACGGTCGGTTGGTTATTGTGCGATAGCTCTCTTTTCGTACTTGTCGGTCGCGCTCGCGCCGTGCGCTCGTGGTGAAACGCCTTCGATTCTGACGCCCGGCGAGCGTGCGGGCGAACGCAGAGTACTGGTTATAGACGATGTGGAGTTTCCTTTTCGCTGGGCGCCTGCGGGAACCTTTGAGATGGGAAGTCCGGATGACGAGGAGAATCGTCAGTCGTATGAGACGCTCCATCAGGTAACTCTCACTAAGGGGTATTGGATTCTTGAGACGGAAGTCAGTCAGGCGATGTGGTCTGTTTCCGGAGTCCCGAATCCCAGCAAGTGGCTCGGCGCGCAAATGCCAGTCGACACTGTTTCGGCAAAAGACTGCGAAGAGTATTGTGTCAAGCTTTCTGAGCGTGCCAAATTGCCCGAAGGACGTCTATTTCAATTGCCAACAGAAGCGCAATGGGAGTATGCGGCGCGTGCAGGTCGATCCTGTACGGAATCGGGCGCAACCGGCGGCAAGTCGTTGGACGAGATTGCATGGTACGGAGACGACGACTATCATGGTTCACATCCGGTAGGAACGAAGGCTCCCAATGACTGGGGACTTTTCGATATGCTTGGAAATCTTTGGGAATGGTGTTCTGATCGCACTGGAGATTACAAGACGGATGCGAATGGCAAGGGACTGGCGGTTGTTGATCCAACAGGCGCGACTGAGGAAGAAACTCCGGTTGACATTCGAGTTGATCGCGGCGGGTGTTGGGACAGCCGGGATTATGAATGTCGGTTTGCATACCGCGGTTACTACGACGGCGATCGCAAGGGACCCTATGTTGGATTTCGAATTGTGTATACGCCGGCGCAGGAGTAGCTAGTTGTAATTACAAGGTTGTATGAATAATGGGGATCGTTCGCGCTACGCAAAGTCGTTCCCTTCTCCTTTTGGACTTGACGGCGCGCGCGACCCAATTATACTTGAGTTGCGTTGCGTCGTATGTGCGGCGCGAAGCAAGTTGGAGTGTTGCCATGGAAATGCGAGACGCCTTGACGCTTGCGGATAAGCCCATAGCGACCAACGCGACGAATTCCAGCGAACAGGTTGTCGTACGCTTGGACGGTCGCGGCGCTCGGCTTTATTATCCCGGTGAAACGCTGGCTGGTAGCTATTACCTTGACGAGATTCGTCGTCCAATAGAGGCTGTTGAAATTTCGACGATCTGGCGCACTGAAGGCAAGGGTAACGAGGACGTTGGCGTGCACGCTTTTTGGCGGTTGTCGAACGATGGTGAACGCTGGATCGATTTATTGCAACCCGGTCGGTTTAGCGTTGTATTGCCGCAAAGTCCTTTGTCCTATTACGGTTTGCTTATTAGGATATGCTGGTGCGTTCGCGTACGCGTTTTCCTGGCAAGTAATGAGCAGATCGTTGGCGAAGCCCCTTTTCGTTTGGGAGCGTTGCCCGATGTGCGGACACTGCAATTGTGCTAACTGAGCTTGTTCTCGTTTTGCGCGTGAAGTCGCTGCGTGAAGCGAGTTTTATTGTACTTAACGCTGGCGAGCTTGCTTCATGCTTCCCAGCGACAACCCAAAGGACGGCGCTGAATGAACGAGAGCTTTTCGTATTTTCATGAAAGCAATCCGTTTTCTACGCGTTTTACCGCGCCTGGTAAACTGCCGTTCTTTTTCGAGCGTAGTTTTGCGCTCTATATAAAGTCGTCTCGACCGGCAAAGTTTCAAGAATTCTTTTCGCTTGCGTTAGGGTTAGGCGAGGACATTCGTACGTCTGTGTGTCTGCAGTATCTGGTCGATAAGTTCCAAGGACATTCTTGCCGCGGACAGATTGTAGGCGCGCATGGTAGCGGTAAAACAACGTTGATGTTAGCGCTCAAGGAGCGATTGCAACGCGAGGGATATGAAATCTTTTCCTGGACGCTCCATGATCAAGGACGTTTTTTACCCGACGTCTTTTGGTACGAGATGCAACGATTTTTGCAATCGGTGCCAGTTTTTTTACCGACGAAGTGTCTTCTTCCTCCTCCCGTGATTTCTCGCGAGGAGTATCTCGAGCAGCAACGAGCGGCGTATCAGGATTTCTTTGAAGATGAAGCGTCGCAAGACGACGATTCCAGTAAGAGCGACGCTGATTTGGCGTTCAGAGTTCAATCCGATACCGAGTCGATTCATTCAGACTCGTCGGTTCAAACTTCGCAAGAGAAGGGGACTGTTAAAACGCAAAAGTTTGACTTTGAGTCAAAGCTGTTGCGCGATGGCGCGCGTCTTGCTAAAGACGGTGAAACGATAAAATTTGCACCATTCCCAGGCGTCTCTGACTACGAAACGGACAATTTTAGCAGCGGCGATTCGTCGGAAGAAGCGTTTGACCCAATTGAGCTCGAACCTGCGGAGACGCAAGACGATTTTCTTCTTACTTCGGCGCAAGAATTACAGAAGAATAGGTCGCTTTTCGATCGAAAGGCGCTCTTTTTTGACGGGTTTGAGCAGTTGTCTTTTGTCAATCGTGTTATCATTCGCACTTTTTGCCGTATGAATCGGCTCGGTTTACTGGTAACGACTCACTCTCCTGCATTGGGACTGCCAGTACTTTTCAAAACCGCTCCTTCTGTTGAAACTCTCAATGCGTTGCTAAAATTTCTCCTTGACGACGTTGACGGTTGGGACGTAACGGAGTCTGAACTGGAAACGCTGTTGAAGAATTTTCATTTTGACGTCCGCGAAATTCTCTTTTCGTTATATGACGCCTATGAGAATTATCGTTTAGCGCCGCGTGGTTTGCGCGATAAAATTATCCGTAGATATCCGAGGTGACGTAGGTTTTGACCCTAATGGATGGTATGGACGAGGAGACTATGAACCTTTCTGTTACGCTGGGATCTGTTAAACTTGCAAATCCTATTTTAGTGGCGTCTGGAACTTTTGGCTACGCAAAAGAAGCCGCGCGACTTATAGACGTCAGTCGTTTGGGCGCAATTGTTCCAAAAACAATAACGGTTGAGCCGCGACCTGGTAATCCCGCGCCCAGAACAGCCGAAGCGACTGCTGGACTTCTCAACGCAATCGGACTCGACAATGATGGACTCGACAATTTTGTTACGAGCAAGTTGCCCTACCTTCGATTGCTAGGCGCCCCTATTATTGTGAGCATTGCCGCCAAGAAGCTTTCCGACTGTCAGATTTTGGCCGAGCGACTGAACGATCAAGACGGCGTCGTTGCCATTGAGTTGAACGTAAGTTGCCCGAACGTCTCCGGCGGCGTTGATTTTGGCGTTGATCCGCGTCTTTGCGAGAAAATGACTGCTGAATTGCGTAAATATCTGACGAAGCCTTTTTCTGTTAAACTATCTCCGAACGTAACGAAAATAGCCGATATAGCAAAAGCGGCTGAAGCGGGAGGCGCCGATATGATTTCGGCGATTAATACGTGTTATGGACTTGCCGTAGATTGGCGTCGCCGCCGCGCTCGGCTAGGAAACGGTTGTGGGGGATTTAGTGGTCCGGCGATCAAGCCGATAGCATTACGATGCGTTTGGCAGATCGCGCAGGCAGTCAAGCTACCTGTGATTGGCATTGGCGGAATCGCGTCGGTTGACGACGTTATGGATTTTCTCGTAGCAGGAGCCAGCGCCGTTCAAATCGGCACGGCAAACTTTTATCGTCCGACCGTAACGATGGAAATACTAGACGAGTTGCCCCGAGTTATGGAAGCAGAACGGATTGAGTCGTTATCCGATGTTGTAGGAACCTTGCAACTTTAATATGCGAGGTTTTTAGCGGATCGGCTTGACCGATTGAGGGCAGTTGTCATAATTTACGAAAAGAGCGAACGCCTTGACGGCGTCCGAAATGAATGCGTCGCAAGTAGAAGTGTCGATATATTTCAGAGGCGACGTTCGTTGGATAGGAAGAGGTCGTATAGATGACGCAGTTAACGGAAGCGCGTGCAGGAAACGTAACGCCCGAAATGGAGATCGTCGCTCGTAAAGAGCAGCTTGACGTTGAGACTGTGCGAGAGGAAATAGCCGCTGGTAGAATGATTATTCCGGCGAATAAAGAGCATTTGTCGAAGGGACTTTTGCCAATTGCTATTGGACGTCGTGCGAGCACGAAGATTAACGCTAATCTTGGGGTCTCAGCCTTAGCGGGCGACTCGGAACGTGAACTTGATAAGATACGTTGCGCGATACGCTACGGCGCGGATACGATCATGGATCTTTCAACGGGCGCCGATTTAGACGCTCTCCGGACAAGAATGATCGATTCCGTTAGCGTACCTGTCGGCACAGTTCCGATGTACCAGATCTGTGAGGAGCTTGACGATATCTTAGATATGTCGCGTCGAGAAATCATCGACGTGGTCGAACGCCAGGCGAAACAGGGCGTCGACTACATGACGATTCATTGTGCGCTACTTCAACGTCATATTCCACTGATTGATTCTAGATTGACTGGTATTGTCAGCCGCGGAGGCTCTCTTACAGCGAAATGGATGGTAGCGCATAAGAGTGAAAATCCTTTCTACGAGTCTTTCGGCGAGTTATGTGAGATTATGAAGGCATACGACGTTTCCTGGAGTCTTGGCGATGGAATGCGTCCCGGCTGTCTGCACGACGCGAGCGACGACGCGCAGTTTGCGGAACTTTCCGTAATGGGAGAGCTCACTCAGCGCGCCTGGGAATACGGGACACAAGTTATGATAGAAGGTCCTGGACACGTTCCGCTTGACCAGATTGCGGATAACATGACGCGACAAGCGCGCGAATGTTTCGAGGCGCCCTTTTATGTTCTCGGACCTGTCGTGTGCGACATAGCTCCCGGTTACGATCATATCACGAGCGCAATTGGCGCGGCTATTGCCGCTTTCAACGGCGCGTCGATGTTGTGTTACGTTACGCCCAAGGAACATTTGGGACTGCCTAATTTAGAAGACGTCCGAAATGGTTGCGTTGCGTATAAAATAGCGGCGCACGCCGCAGATATTGCGCTTCATCGTCCTGGCGCGCGTGATCGCGACGATGAAATGGCGCGCGCTCGTTTTGCATTCGATTGGGAGCGACAGTTTGCTTTGGCGCTTGACCCTGAGCGCGCGCGACAGTATTACTTAGAAGCGCGCGAGGATCCTGACGCTACTAGGAATGACGCAATCGAGGTTAGCGGTTGCGAGAGGCATACTGTTTCCACTTGTCCGCGAGGCGCGCATCCTACGCTTGGACAGGATGGAACGATTGTTAACGAAGACTATTGCACTATGTGCGGTCCTAAATTCTGTGCAATGCGCACAACCTCTGATTTGATTCGCTTGCGGCGTGAATCGGAATGATTCGGATTGAGACGAGCGCTTTTTATGCTAACCCGACTAGAATAGAGACGTCTAGCCGGGTCTTTGGGTCGGAACACGCTGTGAAAGGTGGAATATCTTTGCCCTTGGCGTCTCTTGAAAGCTAAAGCGCTTTGATGTATAATCGATTGACTTGCTCTCCTCCGTAGGGGACGTTGAGGCTCAGTGGCGCTTGCAAGTTGGCAATTAGAGTTAGTGAAAGATAGTTTGGTCGAATCGATTAATATGTTGAAGTCGGTTCGGCGTGAAACGAGTGATGAAAGGATCGGTTGCGAAAATGGCTTCGAACCTCGATCAGATCTATATGAAACGCGCATTAAGGTTGGCGCTCCGCGGGCAAGGGTTTGTCGAACCCAACCCGATGGTCGGTTGCGTTATTGTTCGCGAAGATTTAACGGAGTCTGATCCCGAAAACCAGAAGGATATCATGCTTGAAAACGGCGAATTCGATATGGTTGAAGGCGAAGGCGACTCTCGAAACGAAGGTCGACTTATTGTCGGCGAAGGTTGGCACCAGAAATACGGCGACGCCCATGCGGAAATCAACGCGTTGAAAATGGCGGGAGATTTTGCCAAAGGCGGCGTTATGTACGTTACGCTTGAGCCCTGTGTTCACCAGGGTAAGACGCCTCCTTGTGTTGATCGCGTAATTGCTTCCGGCGTTAAACGCGTCGTGATCGCAATGAGCGATCCATTTCCTCAGAATAACGGCGCCGGTATTGAAAAGTTGCGCGCGGCGGGAATTGAAGTTGAGGTAGGCGTGTGCGAGAAAGAAGCTCAGGAACTTAACGCTCCCTATGTTACTCGGCTTCTCAAAGATCGACCGTGGCTGATCGGTAAGTGGGCTATGACGCTTGACGGAAAGATTGCTACGCGAATCGGGTCTAGCTACTGGATTTCGTCTGATGAAGCTCGATTGCGAGTTCATGAATGGCGTGAATGCGTCGACGCTATTCTTATCGGTAGTCGTACTGCGATGGAAGACGATCCAAAGCTGACGGTGAGACTGCCAGAAGGGCGCGCGCCGAAACGTATTCCAACGAGAATCGTTTTTGACTCTGGCGGAACGCTTTCAGTTTTTTCCGAGTTGGCGCTGACGGCGCGCGACGTTCCGTTGCTCCTCGTCTTTGGTCCCAATACGCCGAAAGGCAAGAAGGAATTCTGGGAATCCAAGGGCGCCGAGGTGCTCGTTCTTGAAGCTGAGACACACGAAGAGCGGCTTATTCTTCTTTTCAGCGAGCTTGCCGCTCGAGGAATGACGAATGTGTTAGTAGAAGGCGGCGGCGAGCTGTTGGGACACCTTTTCGATATGGAGATGATCGACGAAGCGCGCGTTTTCGTCTCGCCTAAGATTGTGGGCGGTAGCGAGGCTGTTGTCGCTGTTGGCGGCGTTGGACGCGAACTCATGCGTAAAGCGGCGACACTGAGAAACAAGAAGATTGAGGTGGTTGGTCCTGACGTGCTCATGAGTGGACGCGTTAATTACTAGTTTCACGAGGAACCCTTGTTTGAAAGCCCGGGAGGAATGCGTCGATTGCGTTCTTTCCGGGTTTTTGGGTTTAGCAATCCTATATTGGCGTTATTTCTAGCGCTTTGCTTCTTGATTGTTTTTGGTTTTCATTGCCTTCTTCGATTTCGCCATCCTCGTTAAAGATAGGCTCTCCAGGGCAAAAAGCGACGCATCTTCCACAGCCGACACATTTATCTTCGTCAATCACCGGCAGCTTTTCATAATCGTCTTCCGACCAGACGAATTCAATAGCTTCATACGGACATTCTCGCCTGCAAATTGAGCACTCTTGCTGATAATATAGCAGACATCTATTGAAAGTAAAACGAGCTTTTCCTATCGGCGTCGACCATTTGTCTTCAGCGGTGAGTTTTGATAATGCGCCAGTTGGACAGACGGTAGCGCAACGAATACACTCTTTTTCACAATATCCAACGCCGAGAGTAAAATCGACTGCGGGTAACTTGGGACTGAAAAGCTCTACCTCTTTTGAGAGCTTTGCGTTTTTGGAATCAGATGCGCGTAGTATACCATTAGGACAACTTTCTATACAAAGACCACACCGCGCACACTTCGTTATGAATGATATTTCCGAGCTAGCGCCGGGAGGGCGAATCGACTTGGACACGCGCTGGGCAATGCCTTTGCGAGATAAGTAGCCAATAGTAGCAATCGCAGCGATAGCGGCGCTGGTAGCGAAAAAGTTACGCCGATGAGCTATCGTAGGTTTAGGCGATCTTTTCGAGCTATGTGTGAAATAAGAGTTTCGGAGTCGTTTGATCATTCTGATCGGGTAGTGTATGAGCTCTTGTAGCGCTCCGCATGGACAAATGTGAAATCGCCAACAGAACGGTGAAACGACGAAACAAAGAATGAAAACAAGTAGCGATATGCTAAACGTATTTTCGTGAAACCAGCGGGAAACGAGCGCCATTGGATCAAATGCAAATGGTGTCAAATCCTGGGGGAGTAAAGGGCAGGAGATATGAAAATAGGAGCATATCAGAGCAAACGTCCATAACAGTAGGAAGAAACAAAACAATAGTTTAGTAGGGCGAATTAATCCGAATCTGCCTACGTTAGATTTAAAAAGCCGCCTTCGTCCATTTGCCGCGACGTCTACTGCGGCGCCAAGCGGACAAACATATCGACAGAAGAAACGTCTACGAAACACACACAGCGTTATGATTATGAGCGACGCGCATCCGAAGAATGTGGTAACGTAGTTCCCTGGGAAGTCCAAAACAGGTCGAACTTCAGGTAGAAAAGAGGCGATAAAAAGCAGAGGGCTTAGGCGTAGGAAAGCGCTTCTGAGCGTCGCTGAGCCGAACAAAAGTATTGCGACAGCGATAACGACCCATAGTAAACGAAAAAGCGCTACCATACAGGCGATGAACCTCCTGCGCGCATTAAGTGGCATTGAGCTAGACACGTCGATGAAATGGAACGATGATTAAAAAGCGCAAAGCAAAGTCGTGCAACGATCGACGCTTCGCCTTGCGCTCGGTTAGAAGGGATAAAGATACAGACTTCAGCCTAAATACGCATTTTGAGCGCGAAGCTCCTTTTGAACGTCGTGGATAGGTACGTTGTGCGCGCTAGTTTCAGTCTTGACGGCTACTGCGGCGGCAACGCCGGCTGCGTGCCCACTAACCCAACAGTTGGGGATAACGCGGACAAGATCGGACATAAGCGGTTCTGCCGAAAGCGAACGACCCGCTGTTAGAATGTTTTCGACATTCTTCGACAACAGACACCGATAAGGGATATGCCAACCGATATGATCGCCGTGCCAGGCGCCTCCGATTCCTACGCAATCGTCGTACTTCCTGCCGTCCCGCGCGTCTTGTAGCGTGAGCGTCGCTTCTCCTTCGATCACACGCGTAATTCGAACGCCGATTTGAGGCGCTGTTTCCATGAGGTACACATTTTCGTAACCTGGGGAGTTGCGCACTTCTTGAACTTGCTTCCAGATTTGTTTCCGGTGTTGCAATTCCAATTTGGAGAGAATCCTGACGTCAACGCCGTCAAGCGACGGTCCGGCCATATTTACCCAGTTGACGCCTGGAATAGGGGTTAGATCGCCCAAATATCGCGGGCGTTTGCTCCCCTCGGGGGGCGTCGCGCGGTCTAAATTACCAATACGATAGGGAAGCCCAATATCGTACATCCGTTGTGTGTGCGCGACGCCTGCCGGCACGAAAACGTCGCCGTCACCTGTTGTGTCGACGACTTGCTTTGCCAGAATGGCTTGCGGTCCTAATTTCGTTTGAATAATAGCTCCGCGAACGACAGGTCGATTTGTTTCGGGATTGTTTTCATCGTCGATAATTGCGTCCGACGCCCAAGAATGAAGGAAGACCTCGATATTGGCTTCGGTTATCATTTCTACAAGGAGATACTTGTAGACTTCAGCGTCAAGAGTAGGGTTTTTTCCAAATTCCCGTTTGACAATTCCGTTCGGCAACCCTTCCAGACGTTTCATCATTTCTTCGCCTATTCCTTGGGTTGCCTGAATCTTTTGATCATTCTCCTTAATCCAATGTCCGAGGATATGGACAACGAGTCCCCCGGTCGCCAAGCCGCCAAAATGTCCGTATCGTTCGACCAAGGTTGTCTTAACGCCCATGCGAGCAGCTGCGATCGCCGCGCAACATCCTGCCGGACCACCCCCAACAACGAGAACGTCTGTCTCGCTAATAACTGGCGGGTTCATTGCCGGTCGAACAACGGTTCCATCGTTTTGCAACGTACAAGGGCGAGCTTGGGAACCGTCTAATAGAACGCCGGTTGTTTTATCTTCTTTGTGCACAAAATCCGCTCGCGCGTTTGAAACGGCGCCAAAAGCGGCGACGCTCATTCCAACTCCTAGCGCCTTGAACCAGTCGCGTCTGGATAATTCGCTGAGAAACATAAAAGTACCCTGTTGTAAAAATTTTGACGCTGTCTTTATACGACCTTGATGCGTTTTAGTGCATTTCCGCCTCTACCTTTTTGATCGCGGGTCGGTAATAGTGGAAATGAACGTTTGGATGTTCTCCAAGTAACGACATTGGCACAGCGGAATCGCAAAGTTTGTTGGCAACCATCCACGCTGAGAGGCGCATACCGAACGGGTTATCGTGCGTTCCCGCCTGCCAGATGCTAACTTTATCAGCTTTCCAGGTCTCGACTGGACCAACGGTGCATGCTTGCGAAGGTACGTTGGCAACGTATCCGCCTCCGCTCGTTCGCGCATTTTGCAGAATTGTTATTGGGTGAAGATCAACGACGCGCGTTGCCAGTTTTCGATAATCCTCTGGGGAAGGGGGAGCGTCTTGATATTGTCCAATTCTTCGAACCGGATCGTTGAAAGCCCAGTGTTTGGTATCGCCTTGTCCGCCTTGCATGGTAGCGCAACGAATTTGGTCGTAGGTTTGCGAATATGCGCTGAGATCGCCGGACGGGAAGTGAATATTCTCTATTGGCATTTTCAAGTTGTCGGCGATTCGATCAAAGCACAACGTGAAATCTGCGCGTGCGAAAGAAAGCGGATGATCCATCGAGACGGGCACGCCGTTTTCTACCCATTCGTCCATGCCCCAAAAATGAGCGTAACGAAGGTTGATTTCGAGCGCGTTGACTATCCTTGCGACAAGAGGTAATTGTTCCGTCGGACCGATTGGACCGCATATTCCGACCGGATTATCGGGCGTCGCTTGTTTCCATGCTTCAACGTACTCGAGCGCCTCCGCTGTATAGAATTCTTCGAGAGTGTCATAATAATGAACGGTGAACCCTGGACGCGAGAGCTTGAAGAGAGAGTCTTCTGTTAGCTTTGCGGCGTCTGCGAGAATTTCTGGGTCGACGGTCGTGTAATCCCACCATTCTGGGGCTATTTTACTAAAGGATCTTGCCATTGTTCGTTCTCATTCTCTTGTCTACTTGTTGATATACGCGCGAACCCAAATTGAGTTCGTCATCACTAGATTATAAAAACGCTCAAATTAGAAGTCAAGCGTTTTGCTTTTCACATTTGAATAACGAAAAGAATCTTGTAGAGTCAAGCCAAGAAAGAAAAAAAGCCGGAATACCGGCTTTCATACGCCCAATCCGATTCGAACGGATAACCTTCGGTTCCGTAGACCGATGCTCTATCCAATTGAGCTATGGGCGCATCCTCAAACGTCTTTCAACGTCCAAGTGTGCCACCCATTGTAGCGTGGTTTACTTTTTTGACAATAGGAAAATTTGAAAAATTCGCTATTTAGACTGACGACATTTCTCGGACCGTCATATCCAATGAAGGCAAGGCGACTAGGGGATAATGTACCACGAGTCATTTGGGGTTGTTTTGATTTGAACTAGTGCGAGCAAACCAGTTACTCTTCGTCGTAGTCCAAAGGAGGAGACCTGACGTGATAGTATTTGAACACAAATATTGTCGCTGTCGTAGGAGTTCGACGAAAACAACATAGCGCGCAGAACCAAAAAAGTCCTGCGCGTTTAGCTTTTAGCGTCAAGATCTCATGCGTGGAATGTTGATCGTGCGCCCAGGGATTACTTTAGTATCCGCCGTTCGTTCTACTAGCGCCAGAAGCTGGTCCCATCATTACGGGCATAGAATCCATGCCAGAACCAAAATTATCATTGTTACGCGTTTCGCCAAAGAAAAGGTTAGTGGAAGAAGGCACGCGCCAGATCTTGACGGTTCCGTCGGCGCAAGCGCCAGCGACGTACGCCATATCAGGGGAAACGTCAGAGCTAAATACTGGCGAGTCGGCTTCAAATACCGCTATTTCACGACCTTTTGGACGTCCAGGCGCACGTTTCGGCTTTTGTTTAGCCTGATCTTGACGCGAATCTCCTGATTCCATGCTGCCAGACGAAGCTCCCATTCCATAAGGAGACGCGCTCGATATGGTCGGCATTGTCGGCATAGGAAATCCCGAGGAGGAATTCGTAGCGTTTCCAGAATTGCCGCCGCCGTTACGGTTATTTTCGTTCTGATCGCTCATATACGTTCCTTGTAAATTCCAGAGTCGGACTGTACCGTCGTCGCTTGCCGTACAGACATAGTTTTGAAGAGTGCCGGCAAAATTAGCCTCTCTGACTGCGCCGGTATGACCAACGTATCGACAGACTTCCTGTCCAGTGTGAGCGTCCCACAGGCGCGCCGTTTTATCGCGACTCGCCGTTAGTATATAGAAACCGTTGTCTGAGTATTTGACGGAATAAACCTTATCCTTGTGTCCAGTGAGGACTGCGATTTGCCGACCGCTAAAAGGATTCCAAATCCGGACGGTAGAATCTGCGCCAGCGGTAGCCAGCAAAGTCCCTGTCGGGTTGAAACTCACGTCGAAAATAGGTCCGTTGTGTCCAACTGTTGAATCGGGAGTCTCTGCTTGTGAGTCGGCGCGGTTAGGTAGATTACCAAGACGTTTAGCTGTTCCAACCGCTTCCCAGAAATAAACGCGTCCGTCGTTGCAAGCAGCGGCGACATAATCGCCAGAGCTTGTCACGTCGATCGACCAGAGTCGGTCTTTTGCACCCGTATAAGCGCGAAGATTCTCGGCGCTCTTGAGAATCCACAGACGTCCGATTCCATCGTAACTGCAGGTCAGGACGTGCGCGTAGTCAGGAGCAAAAATAGCCTTCGTTACGCCCTGTTTGTGCTCGTCTTTATAAGTCTTACGATTTCGCCCGCTCGTCACGAACCACTCGCCAGTTTCAGGATCATACTTTCCATCTAGATCCCATAATTTCGCGGTTGTGTCGCCGCTTGAACTGAGAACGGCGTACTTGTACTCGCGACCGTTATTATACATAGTAAAACGGGCTGAAAGCGCCGGCTCTTTGGCGTCGTGTCCCTTATAGACATATTCCGGCGCGCCAACTTTTATCGATTCAAATGTTGGAATCCGGAAGGTGAAACGATTCATGAAAGAGCCAGGATTCGAAAATATATCGAGGTTGTCCGTCATGAAATCGTCGCCCATATAGAAATCGTCTTGCGAAGAGCTGCCGTTCCCGAATCCGCTTCTTTGCCCGAAGTCAGAGGAAGACGAGCCTGGCATTCCCCCGGACATAGGCATGCTACCGCCCATACCGGCTGCTCTATTGTAGACGCCTGAGACTGCCGGAGAAGAAAACTGCGCTCTCGAGCAGTTGCACAAGATCGCAATTGCGAAGACTCCGATTAGAATTTGCAAGCCGAGCTTGTAGTGTCGGCGTATGAGCAAACATTCAAACATAATTGACTTCTCCGGTAGTTTTCAGCGGCAATATCTCGCCGCACTGTTTGAACCAGTAGCGCCGCTACGGATCTTGGGAATATGTAGCGCCATGGTGAATGTAGTCTCTCGCCGGGATGGCGAAAGTCAACGCCTGCTTAATGAACGCGGCAAGGTGATTGAGTAACCCGTCCCCATGTCAGTATGCAAGCACACACATTATAATTTAAGCAGCTCGCTCGCATGAAGTCAACAGATTGGCGCCTTTTCGCTGAAAAACCTCACATTTTCTTTTCAAAGTGGATTGAAAATATCCTTTATACTGATTGTGAGTTCAAGGAGAAATCGATGAGTCTGTATCGATAGAGAAGTTCGCTTGGTTGCTCCACGCTACTTGACTTTTGTCACAAGCCAAGGTGGTTAGGTCGCTACCTGCGCACTAGATTTCAACGTGCATATTTAGATTAAAATGATGGCAGTAGGACTTGAATCGCTAAAATCGGAATAATAGACAAAATGGGAATGTATTTTAACGGAAAAAGAATTGTCCCCCCATTTAGGGGGTTTTATTTTGCTAAAAACCATTCATATTAATACGCAGAATCCTGGTGTTTCAGGTTGCGTGTCTTTAGGCGTTGTGGGATCGTTTAGACCGGTTCAGACGCTTTTAATTAACGCACAGGTTGTAATGTGGAGCGTTGTGGGATAGTTTCCATTACCGGTATCCTGTCCTCGACGCGTGAATTGTGATTTTCCAACCCATTCAGTCTTGTTGTCGATATGACGTTGGTAGTTCACGAACGATTTCAAGACAACATGACGTAGGGGAAGCGAGAAGAATTATGGGCATTTTGGCAATTCAGTATCGCACGGTAGCAGACGCGCCAATTTTAGTCGCTCTCAATCGAGAAGAATTGTATTCTCGTCAGAGTTTACCAGTGAGGATTCAATCTGGTCGTCCTCGCGTGGTGTGCGGAATTGATCGTAAAGCCGGAGGATCTTGGGCGGGCGTAAACCAGCATGGAATGTTTGTCGCGGCTATCAACGCGCCCAAGAGAATTGTTCCTTATGATCCGCGTTCGCGTGGACTGTTATGTAGAGAACTCCTTGCTTGCGCTACTGCGGACGAGGCGCTTGAGCGCGCGGAGAGCGAATTGCGAACGGGCGCATATGCCGGCGTGAACTATTTGTGTGTCGATAAGAATAGCGGAGGAGTCGTATACGGAGGTAACGACGTTAGCGTCGAGTTACTGCGTCCTGGGCTCCACCTTCTTTCTAGTAATGTGCTTGACGATCGTGAGGATTACCGTCAGGAATATCTGAGGCGTCTCCTTACTCTACACAGAATTGATTCTTCGGTCGCTTTTTTGGCGGCGGCAAGCGGCGCGTTTTCAAGAACGTCCGATATCTCGGGCAAACGAGGAATTGTTATTTCAGAGTCCGACTATGGAACGGTGTCGTCATTACTCGTTTCGCTGACTGAGCGAACGCAGAAGTCGATTATGCAGTTTGCAAACGGCGCGCCGAATGAAACTCCCTATGAGGACGTTTCAGCGCTCTTGCGTCAGGTGCTCTCCACTGATCGTTCGTCTCACAAAAAGAAAATCAAATCTGACGACAGCGACGGTAGCGCGCCCGGCGCTAAGCCCTGATTCTTTGACTCTTGGTTTCTCGCACGTATTACAACTACGCTATGTTGATTTTGGCATAGCGACGGGGTATTGTTCTCTTTGACGACGGCTCATGTTTTTCTTTTTTGCCGTTCTTTTGGCGATTTCCCTTTACTACGCTTCTTTTTTTTGTAAAACATATAGGAGCTCGTTTGCTCAGCGCCTAATTTACTCGCAAGGAAAGGAATGTTTGATGGTCTACTCACGTCGTGACTTTATTAAAACGGGTCTTCTGACTGGATGCTCACTTTGCGGGAGATTTGAGAGTAACCCGCAGGTACTTGCAGATTCTTCCCCACAACATAAGCGTCCTCTTTTTGCAACAGGCGAGTATAAGCGCATCGACGCTAAGGAGCGAGCGTACCATATTAGTTGCTCTCCAGATATGTTTGATCTGTATGAGGATCTTGCGGAGATCTGGCGCGCGGCCGGCGTTACTGACGCATGGTTATGCACGTGGTTTTACGGCTATTTCCCATATACGTGGGAAAAACTGGATCATTGTTTGGATCTTATCCAGCGTGCGGGATTGCGCCCACATCTGATAAGCGTGCCTTTTTGTCATGGCGGCGGCGCGTTAGATCCTCGTTCGGAAGGTTTCCCGAATCTTCCACCTGAGCATTGGAAGCGCGTTCAGCGATGGGACGGTACGGAGCAGTGGGGATTTTCATGGCACCAACCCGCAGACTCCGAAGGCGCTCAAGCAATTAAAACGTTATACGAGAGATACGGCGTCTTTGATTATTTTCTGGACGACGATTTTCGTTTTGCCGCCTCTCCCGGCGTTATAGGCGGATGCGTGTGCGACCAGTGTCGTTCCGACTTTCTTACCAAATTCGGATATCGTCATGATCGGTGGAACGACGTTATAGACGATGTGCGAAATAGTTCAGAAACGGAGTATTTGCACGCGTGGGTGGATTTCTTCTGTGATCGTATGACGCAGTGTTTCCGCACGTATCAGTCTGCTGTTCCTGAAATCGATCTCGGAATCATGGTCATGTATATGGGCTGTGAGCGTGCCGGTATTAGGCTTGAAGATTACAAGGACGTTCTTTTCCGCGTGGGAGAAGGCTGTTTCAATGACGGATGGTATGGCGCGACGAAGAATAAAACGATCGAGCTTTACAGTTCCCTCTTCCATAGGAGGTTCTGTCAGCCAGGACGATCGTTCAGTGAAACGACCGTTTTTCCTGAACGTTCGCTTTCGGCAGTCAATATGGCGTCGAAATTGTCGATTTCGACGATTTGCGACGTTCGTAATACATGTTTTATGTCTGGACTTGTTCCAATTGATCCGGGGCACTGGTCGACGCTTGGCGTGCGAATGAAACGTGAGCGTGAAATGCACGCTCGTTTGGTAGGCGCGCGGCTAGCCGGTCCGTTTAAACATTATTACGGCGTTTCGTCCCGCTATTGTTCGGGTGAAAATCCATATTCTCTTTTCCTTGCCTTGGGAACGCCTTTTGAAGTTTGCGACGAACTTCCCAAAGACGGATGGATCTTTTTGAGCGACGCCGACGCGCGTGCAAGCGAACGCGGCGCGTTGGATCTGACGAATGCGAAATTCTTCGCACGTTTTGAATCTGGTGCGGGACGATTCCAGAAGTTGTCGGAAGATTTCGATTCTCTTTTCCAGTTTAGAAGATCGATTCTTGTCGACCTGCAAAAGGGGAAGATACCATATGTCGAGGAAGAAATTCCAATCGTCCTGGCATGGTATCCGGACGTCAATGCCGTGTATATTTGGAATCCAGAGGAGAAAGAAGTTAAATTCCACGTTCGACGTGGCGACAAGTTGCTTTCAATGTGTCTTGCGGCGTTGGATTCTACCTATGTGGATCTTGGAGCGTTGGAATAATGGTATTGGAGTTGGCGCAACGTTGTCGTTGCGGATTTGAAGTCGGATTGAAATGAGACCAATTTTCTCCTTTACTTGAAAGCCGCCTTGCGCCAAAATTGTTTGCACGCTTATGAGCGTGAAGGTTAACTTTTGAAACACTAATGAGAGAGTTCGCTATGGCGATTGATTCATATTCACTTTGTCCCGGCGGTCGCGGTAAAAAGATTCAGTTCTGTTGCCCGGATCACATTAAGGAGCTGGAGCAAATAGATCGTATGCTTGAAGGCGAGCAGTATGCCGCAGGTCTTGCCTTTGTTGAGAACCTTGAGAAAACTAACCCGAACTGCGCTTGTCTGACAGAGGCAAAGTGTATGTTTCAGCGTATGATTGGGCTCTGGGAAGATGCGTATGAAACGGCGACCAAATTCGTCGAACGCGAGCCGAAGAACGTTATGGCGCTAACGGAATTAGCAACCGCCGCAGCGCTTACTGACAAACCTCAAGAAGGCGTTTCTCGACTGGTCGACGCGATTGAGAACATTGAAGGCGATCAATTCCCCGTCGCTGTGATACAAGCAATGTTGACGGTGGGACTTGCGCTTTTGGAAGGCGGTATGATCTTTCCTGCGGTAGCGATCGCCAAGCAGCTCCAGGCGTTTGCACCGCAGGATCAGGCGACCAATGCGTTCCTCTATCGATGCCTTGGTTCTGAAAGCATCCCCCTAATGCTTAAAGAGCAGGTCTTCGATATGACGGCTCCAGACTCTTTTGAGAAGAAGAGCGAATACGAACAAGCGGTCGCTTTCTTAATTCATGGACAGTGGAAGCGTGGACGCGACATTCTGGTTGCTATTCTTCCTTACGCCGAAAAATGGCCGAATCTGTACCGCAATCTAGGCGTTGTCGAAATGTGGTTCGTCAACGAGAACGAGGGAAGGGAGTATTTCAAGCGTTATCTTGCGTCAGATGGGATTGACCCTGAAGACGCTATTGATTGCGAACAACTCATGGCTCTGCTTGCCGATCCTACCTGGGACGATTTGGAATATCTCGAGAAGCGTGTCTACACGATCCATGAGTTCGATACGACGTTTGAAAAGTTACTTTCTGCGAAGACTCTATTAGTCAACCCAAGACTGCAACCTCCAACTCCATCCGGGATTCGACCCAAAAATGCTTTTATTGTCTTGGATCGCGCGCCGTGTGATAAGACAATTGACTTGTCTTTGGACGACGTTGCCTCACAATTGGGTTTTCTTTTTGCCTTCGGTCGTCAAACGACGCGGGAAGCGAGACTCGAGTTGTATGCGCAAACCTCGTATATTGAGCAAGCGGAGAAGATTCTAGCCGACGTCTTGGGCGACGTCCCTGCTTGCGAGGAGAAGGAAATTCTACAAGATCAACCGATCTCCTGGACTAATAGTTTGTCTTCCCCGCGTTTTCAATTCAAGGATCCGTCAAAACTAACAGCAGAAACTTTGACGAAGCTGGTCGACGACTTCTTCGCTGCGTTTGCAGTAAAATGGTTCAATCATCCCTACAAGTACCTAGGCGATCAATCGCCGAAAGGCGTTTTAGCCACGCCGCAAGGCAAGCGCAAGGTCGAAGCCTTTATTCGAGTTGTCGTGGGGCAGTTTGCTAGCGACCACCGTGAAAAGATTGCCGCCCTTCTACGTGGGTTGGCGAATTTGCCTACGCCTCCGCCAATAACTGCGCCGGAGAATTTTGCCTCGCCCGAGGAAATGTCTGACTTCTTCCGCAAGACTCCGATTTGGCGATGGGGGCGTTTGGTCATTGAAAACATGAAGTCGAGCGCGCTCATTGAACTCTTCAGAGTTGCGGATTTAGTCGCTCCACGCGAGGTGCGCGAGAAGTTCGCACGCGAGTTGATAGCGCGTCCAGTTGGCGACGTTCAGTATGCTGATCGCGGTAAAGCGTACTCGATTTTAGTCGACGCCGCCATGATAGAAATGAATACGGACAAGGCGCTAGAGTTAATTGCAGAGGCCGGCGAATATGCTAAAAGTATTGGTCAGTCGGACGGTCAGTGGAAAGCTCTGGAGGTCATTACTCGCTTCCGTCGTCAGGAGTTTGAAAAGGTACGAACGCTTGCCGAACGAGTTTTTCGCGATTACCAAGACGACAAAGAAGCTATTCAGATGCTTCAAAGTTTCTTTGCAGAACTGAACGCACAGGCACAACTACAACGACAGTATTTAGAAGCGCTACGCGCCGCGCCTTCTTCAAATGCGGCGTCTTCTGCAGCGCACGAGCCGACTTCTGCTTTTACTGGAACGCAAGGACAAGGCGGCAACTCGACGTCGTCAGGCGCGGAGCAGACCGGTTCTCGCTTGTGGACGCCTGACAACGCCAATGGCAACGCAGATTCAAACGGCGGTTCAAAACTTTGGATACCAGACTAGTGTTGTAAGCAAGTTTGGACGATGAACTGAAGCGCGAAAGTATAGAAGGTGAACCGTATTCAGCTTCTATACTTTCGAGTGCGTGTGTTGGGCGCATAGGTTGGTATTAGCTTTAATCGAGCATTTTATCGGACAAGTGGGAGCAGTTTGCAATGAGGGTTGGGATCTTTGGCGGTTCTTTTGACCCCGTCCATTACGGTCATTTATTGACGGTAGAAACGGCTAGAGAAGAAATGCGGTTGGATCAAGTCGTCTTTTTGCCTCTTGGCGTTCCTCCTCACTGTAAAAACTTGCGCACTAGCGGTGAAGATCGCTTTCAAATGCTTGTCAGGGCGATTTCATCGTATTCTGACTTTACTATTTCTCGTCTCGAGTTGGATTCTGTTGAGACGAGTTATACGGCGCGAACGTTACAGCGCATTCGCATGGAACGCCCTAAGGACGAACTCTTCTTTATTGTGAGTTCTGAAACCTTTAATGATATGCCTAATTGGTACCGTCCAGAGCAAGTGTGTTGTTTGGCGTCGTTGGTTATCGCACGCAGAGCAGGTTATTCTTCACCTAATTTTAGCGCCTTCGATGGAATCGTTGCGCCGGAGAGGCTCGAGGTGTTTAAGAATCAAGTCGTAGATTCGCCGCTAATAGGCTTGTCATCGACGATGATTCGGAAGCGTATTGCACAAGGTCGTAGCGTTCGTTTTATGACGCCTGACTCTGTGATTGAGTATATTGACGCCCACAATCTTTATCGGATCTAATATTCTTTTATTCGAGGGTAGGCATGAATCGGTTGAACTATTTCTTACACTCTGTAATAGCGCTGATCGTTATAAGTTTGTTTCTAGGCGATTCGCTAGGCGTTGCGTTTGCTGAAACGATAGCGTTTAAGCCTAGCGAGCCGAAAATGGAGCGTTTTCGACTCGGCGCGCCACATTTTCTCGAGAAAATCGCAAAAGGTGAGCAGACTAGAATAGCCTACTTCGGCGGATCTATTACAGCGGCTGACGGATGGCGCCCGATGACGTTTAAACGTCTCAAGGAAGCGCATCCGCAAGTCGATTTTCGAGAGATTAACGCGGCAATCGGAGGGGTCGGGAGCGATTTGGGCGTGTTTCGGTTGCGACACGACGTACTGCAATATGATCCAGACTTGGTTTTTGTCGAATTCACTGTAAATGACAACGGCATGTCGTACGACCGAATTCTAAAACAAATCGAGGGAATTGTCCGACAGATCTGGGAAAATGACGCGACAACGGATATTATTTTCGTATACACGTTCTGTGTCGGACGCGAGAATGATTACCGGGCTAATAAAACTCCAGTCGCAGTTTCCGCATCAGAAATGGTCGCAGACTTCTACGGTATTCCTTCCATTGACCTGAACGTGCCGGTTGTAGAGCTTGAAAAGAAAGGAAAGTTGACCTTTCAGGCTGATACTGAAGAAGAGGGTAAGATTCTTTTCTCAACTGATGGGGTTCACCCTCTTACGAAGGGGCATGAAGTCTATGCCGACGTTGTAATGAACTTCTTAGAAAAGATGCGCTTACTAGATTCTCAATCACCTTATCCGCGATCAGAGGCGCGCGTCGAAAAGCTTAACAATTCTCTCGTTGACGATAACTATGAAAACGCCAAAATGGTTCCGATTAATCCAGCTCAACTCGTAGGGAAATGGAGCCCTCTACCGCCAGATTCGCACCTTTCTTGGATTAAGGAGCGCGTTGGAGATTCTGTTTATACCTCTGACACACCCGGCGCGAAACTTACTATTCGGTTTAAAGGTTCGTATCTTGCTGTCTACGACGTCTTAGGACCCAACGGCGGGCAGGTATGGGTTACCGTAGACGGGGAAAGACGAACGAAGCCCGTTCCGCGTTTTGATAGTTTCTGCACATACTGGCGCCTTGCGACGCTGGCGATTGCTTCCGACCTTGATCCCGCAGTCGAGCACACTGCGACGATTGAAATTTCAGAAGAAGAACCTAGTCGACAACCGGTTGCATTTCGTTTGACCGATCCAGCAAAAGAACTTGCCGCCCCTAAGTATCACGGAAGAAACGTTTGGTTTGGTTCGATTTTGATAATTGGCGACACGCTGTAACAGCTTTCTATGCGCGAGAGTGTTACATGACGAGTAGAATTTAGTCCATTTGAGTGAGAATAGCGACGCAACCTTTGTGATAGGTTAGCACGATATTTCCAGGGAATTGATTCGTTGTTGTTCCTCTTTTGGTCGAAGCCGCCAAGCGACGCCATTCGTCGTCGCCCATATCGATAACAGACCATGCTTGATTGCGCCAAACTCTTCGGAAAAACACGCGCAAGACTTCTTCCGATCTTTGTTGTAAAATCGCTAGGGGAAAAGCAATCGATTTGTGCGGAAGCGACACGTTAGTCGCTTCTTGGTTATGAACGGCGTCTAGTGCGTTCAGCGTTTGCAGGAAAAGAGCGTTTCGACGCTCTTCCTGCAAGATTTCTTGCTCTAACTTGAATGACTCCTGATCGAGCGCCTCTTGCGCGTTTTTGCATATTTCAACATGACGAAGGAGGGACTTTTGCCACTGTTTGGGAAAGATAGAGTTGAGAGTCGGCACGAGTTCGTTTCGTATTCGATTGCGAACGAATTTATTTGAGGCGTTAGAGGAGTCGGTTCTATAGTCCTGCCTAAGAATGGCTAGGTATTCGAGGACTTCGTCGCGCGTAACCTTTAGCATAGGTCGCGCCAAGACAGTAGCGTCGTTCAGTGGTCTGAAAACGGACATTCCATAGGCGCCGTCTAAGCCGACTCCTCGCATGAGACGGAATAGTATCGTTTCTAATTGATCGTCGACGTGGTGCGCCGTCAGAAGGTAGCGTGCGCCCCTACGTTCTGCTTCTTCGAGTAAAAGACGATATCGTGCATTGCGCGCGGCGCTTTCGAGACTTTTAACGCGTTGTGCCTCTTCTGCCATTGCGACGTGGTCGACGTTCTTTACGACGGCAGAAATACCAAGATTTCGGGCTAATTTCTGGACAAAACGCGCTTCTTCGTCTGACTCTTCTCCTCTCAATTTGTGATTGATAGTTACGACGCACAGATTATCACGTAGTCGATGACGTTCTGCGATTGCCGACATTGCCCGCAATAGCGCAACGCTGTCGGATCCGCCTGAGATTGCCAAACAGACGCGAAACTTTTCCCATATCCTCACGGGAAAGAGTTCGCAGATTTTTTCTTCCAGGTATAAAACAGACAAGATGACACACTCGACGATCACGAGTTCAAATGATTGTTTCAATCTGAATAGCTAATGTCATAGCCGTTGCCGTCCGGTTGCAGATTGATCCTCTCGATTTACGGTTCTGAGGTAGGTTTCACGATCTTCCTGACTTAACGAGTAGATCTCAATTGAGAATCGGGAGCTTAGACGATTTTCATACTTCTTTTTCATCGCCTCCGTTCTTTCCGCGACGAGTTGTTTCCGAACTTCTTCCTGAACTTCAGTGAAACTCTGAATTCGACGCTCCTCACGTTCTGCGACACGAATAATTGTGAAATATGAACCCTCCTCGATAATCTTACTCATGGCGCCAACAGGTAAATTGCTACCGAAGACAGCGTCTTCGACCTGCTGGGATTTGATTGATCCTCGCTCCGAGGACGTGCGATAGCCTCCATTTTGAGCAAACGAATCTTCTGAGTCGACGCGACATACTTCAGCAAACATTTTCTCTTGGTCGCCTTCTGGCACGCTCTGCACTGCGTTTCCCATATGAGCGATTTTTTTGCGCGCTTCTTCTTTCGATCTGTTAGAACCGAAATAGACAGTCATCCCCTGCCATTTAATCTTGGGCTCGAGCGCGAAATCTTCTAAATTGGCGTCGTAATACCTTCTGAGATCGACAAGAGTCGGAGTAAAGTCCTCTTCGCCGAGATTGTATTGCATCCAAAGTAACGCGAGTTGTTGCTGAACGAAAATCCTTTTCTCCTGCTCAAAATCGCTTTGAATTTCCCGCTCATAGTATTCTTCGAGCTCTTTTACCGTTTTACAGTGGAACTGCTCCATAAGATCTGGAACAACCTTGGCGTTGAATTCAGACAACAACTGATTCGATTGTTCTTTGACTTGATCCTTAGGTCGGCTTACTACGTAATCGTTATAGAAGAGTAGAAGGCGAATGTGCTCGTCTAGCACCTGAGAATAGACAACGCTACTATTGAGATAGCCGTTGAGAATCCCGTCTTTGATTTCCTGACGATGTTCTTCCCTTTCCTCTACCGGTAATTTCTCGATTTCCGTCAGGTACTGGATATTAGCAAGTTTTTTTATTTGATGCAGAATATCGCGTCGGAGAATAGCTACGTGTCCAACTCGACCTAGCGTTTCTGCGCCGTCGTAGTACGTTCGCGACGCCAAATTGATATTAGCCGCAGGCGCGGTTGTCTCCCGCTTGAGCTCTTGAGCGTCCGTGTATCCGATAAGAAAGGCAAAGGCGCATATTCCCGACACAAGCCAAGCAGAGAATGCTCCTCGTAATGGGAGTCGCGCATCCCTGACGCGACTTCTAAACGATTCGTCTGCAAACTTACAAGAATTACCCATTGGTTTCCTTACAACCTTCCGTCCAGCTAATGACCCTCGGCGTTCGCAAAAAAGCGTTACGACGCGTCGCTGATTATATGCAAGAAACCGTTTGAAGTGCAATAGCATTTTCTGCATTTTCGCGAAAAAGAGAACTCCACGCGGCTTTGCTACGAATCACGCGCATCACATCCAAAGTGCACGTTAGTCCGGTAGGACTATCCGCTACTATCGTTATCGTCCAAAGAATCGTATTGATTAAATTTTTCACCGCTAATTGCCTATGTAAAAGGAACACAATTGAAAAATTACCTTGATTCGGAGTTATGGGCAATGTATAATGTTTAGCGTGATGGAATGATTTGGGTCGTTTAGTGAAACGTGTATTTGAAAACGATCCTGCTCCCCATTATTTCAGGGAAACTTGGCTTCTACGATAAACGGAGATGACTGTGTTTAAGAAAACGTTTTACACATGCGTCGGTACGATAACGCTGGTGTTTTTGACCTGCTCCGAACTGTGTTTTGGGCAGTTTTTTTCCAATCCGCATCGTTGGAATGCAACGCCGAACGACTATTGTTCCTCTGCGTTCAATTGCGATCCTTGCGACATAACGTTTGAATACGACGTTTGGAGTGGGGTTGGCTCGTGTGATTGCGACAACGGAACCTTATATACTCCCTATCCCTCTTACGTTGGCACGCGCCGTTCGCTTTTTAACGGATCGGACTTGACCGGTTGGACAAATGTAAAAGGCGAAGCGCCTGGCTCTGGCTGGAAGGTTGTTGACGGAATGATTTTCCGTGAATCAAACTCGGGCGATCTTTACGTCGACGGTAAGTTTGAAAACTTTATTCTCGAGTTTGAATTCAAGATCAGTGAAAAGGGCAATAGCGGCGTTAAGTATCGTTCTTGGAACACGGAAGGTTTTGGTCTGGGGTGTGAATACCAAATTTACGACGATATCAACGACGCTAAGAATCCCCCCAAATATCAAACAGCGTCTCTTTACGACGTTATTGTGCCGCGTGAAGGGACGAGTAAGATCAAGATGGGAGAGTTCAATAAGGGTAAGATCATTGTGCTTGGCGACCACATTGAGCACTATCTTAACGACGAGCTAATTGTCTCCGTTGACGTGGGCTCTGACGAATGGAACAAGGCGGTGGAAAAGAGCAAATTTAAGGACGTCAAGGAATTTGGCGTCACGAAGATTGGACGTATTTTCCTGCAAGATCATAATTGTCAAGTGTGGTTCAAGGAACTCTACATTACAGAGCTTCAACCTGCAGACTTTTGCTATTGAAAAAAATATATGCTCTTCTGCGTGACGAGTATCTGTACAACAAAAGAAAAAGGGCATGATCGAGCGTTCGATCTTGCCCTTGAAATTGATTTCTTTTGGTCGCGCTATGACGCTGTTTCTATCGATTCAACTCGCAAAGCTAACTTTCCGTCGACGACAAGCAATACGCCTTTTCCGCACACTTTTCCATTAGAGACGATCGAAACGTGTCCCTGCTCTGAACTGATTAGGGGAAGGATTGTTCCAATTTGGAGCGCGTTAATTTCTTCGAGAGACAGCCGGGTAGAACCGAGTTGCAGTTCGTACTCGACGACTTCGCGCGAAATTGTTGAATTGACGAAATCGTCTAATCCAGCGATCGAAGTAGAGGCGCTGTTATCAAGCAGGCGATTCAGTCGAGTCTCTGCTTGCTCGAAAACACGCGAAAACTGCTTTTCAAGTTGATCAAAATCTAGCGATAAGTACGGCATACTCTTTTCTGACGGATCTCTGAACGTCTTATAGTTTGCGTCTATCTACGGTTCAAGCGACTTTCCCAAAAAGGAACATTATAGCGCCTACGTTGTCAAGCCCAATTAAAAACTACCATAGAGCTCCGACGTAGTCATATGCGGATTGAGCGCACGTTCCATCGTCCACTTGTTGACGTCGGAAAGTATACGATTCATTCGCTGTTGTGCTGACTGAGGAGAGTTTGATTTGTCGTTATACTGCCGGATGACAACTGTCATACCAGCTGTATGGAAAAGACGAAGACGACGATTAGAAAGACGTGGAATACTGGTTGAATTTTCACTTCCGGTCGTCATGAGTATGGGTAGATCACGCGCTGCGCGCCAACACCGTAGAGGAAGATTGTCGAAAGATGGGAACGCGCCGTCGATCGAGACAATTCCGGCGAATTCTCGTGGATTTCTGAGCCCGACGCGAAGCGCCATTGTGCCGCCTGCGCCTCGCCCCAAGATAAAAATGCGGCGAGGATTGATGTTGAATTTTATGCTTGCCTGCTCGATCGAATCGAAAACGAGGTTTTCTGCCTCCGATACAGACGCTTCGTCTTCCGACCAGTCGTAATAAGATTCCATCCAGCTTTTTTCGTCGACGAGCCTATTATTGACGCAACTGCGAATGACGCGACGTTTCTGACGTAGTAGTCCACGAGGAGCGACGGCGACATAATTTTGCGCGGAAATCTTGGGCGCCACTTCGCAGACTTCTTTTTCGTTTTTCTCGGAACTATGGAGCCACACAAGCAACGGATAGGCGTAGTTGGGCTCATAATGAATAGGTGAGGCAACGATATGTTGGAAAGTATGCGAACGTTCGCTAGGACGACGACGTGTAGAAAGTTTTTCGACCGTCGATTCAAATCGAAGGGAGGAGTTATTGGTAGCGACAATAGAATCTTGCGAAGGCGTTTTTACTTTTGTCATCGTACTGCAATTAATATAGGGGGAAAGGCGCGACGTTCTCTACATATTCAGCGTTGAACGCGTGTTTGAACGGAGGTAGCGTGAAGTTGCCAACTGCTCGGGATTGGCGTTGCCGTCATTTTCAGCGGTATGCTGAAAACGAACAATAGCAAGTACGCACGCTTGGTGGAACTTTTCTCATAAACTTGACCAAAAAGCGCGAAAAAAGTCGAGCGTTAAAACCACGCGCGAGTATTTCCAGTCTAAACGGTCAAGTTTAACGCGTCGCCGCATCAGCGAAGCGTATCGATAGTACTCGAAAAGGTAGCTTCCCGTCAAGATAGATTTGCCCGATAGGACTAGAAACTTTAAATTTTTGCGATATTTTAAAATTGGGTAATATGCAAAGTATAACTACTGTAGCTAGTCTATGGCTTTTGAGTAAATGTTAAGGCGTGGTGATGTGCTCAATCTGAATTTGTACAAGTCTTCGCATCATACTTTAAGGCTACGTAGAAGGCAGAAACTGTTGAAATGGTAGTTTGTGAGGATTAGAAAAACTGAGGTGACAAGTCCGACGACTCCTCCGGTCGTAGACGAAACGCCTTTTATTGCGGTAGAGCGGTTTGGATCGGATTTGAAAGATTTGCCAAAAATACGCGTGAAGAGCAAAAGTGTTGTCTACTTTTGGTCGATACTAAGTAACAACGCCTGCGTAGGCGTCGACGTCTATACGTCGAATGGAATATAGCTAATCTAGCGTAGGTTGTCGCTGGGCGAAATGGAGTTTGCCCACGAGCGGCGTTAGAAACGGAATGCATTGACGCAAAGAAGTAGGAACGTGCGCGACTTTTCGAGATTCCTCGGGATGATCGGAAAAAACGTCGTTTACCATCCAAAGCCGCGGATTTCAGGGAAGGAATACCATGAGTTTTTCAAGAAGGATGACTAAGAAGTCCAAGAAATGGCGTTGCGCGCTTATTTCCTTGGCTCTTTTCGGAGTCGCGCCACTGGCTTTCGGCGCAGAAACACGCTATGTTTCGAATTTCGACGAATTGAAAGCCGCTATTTCTGAATTCAACGCCAATCCGGGCGTCGATTACCAAATTCTATTAAAGAACAACATAACGTTGACGGGCGCTCTTCCCGTGATCACGGGCAATGCCGAGCTCGTTGGCGCAAGTAGTGGCTCCCTTGAGATCGTGGGCAATAATTACGTCTTAGACGGCGCCAATTCATATCGCGGTCTCATTATTGATTCACAAGAGTCTGGCTCTACTATTGGCGTGACGAATATAAACTTCGCCAATTGCGTAGCAGTAGGCGGCGCGGGCGGCGCCGGGGCGAGCGGCGGTGGCGGTGGTATGGGCGCAGGCGCTGCGATTTATGCTTTCAGCGGTGAAGTCAAACTTCAGGACGTTACGGCGTATAACAACTCTGCGATTGGCGGCGCAGGTGGAACTGTACTTCAGGAATCGCAATCTTACGGCGGTGGCGGCGGTATTGGCGGCGCGGGCGGTTCTGGCGTTGTCGGTGAAACCGGCGCTGCGGACGGCGGCGGCATTATTGACGCGGGGGCGTCGTCTAAAGAGACCCGCTCGGCTGGCGACGGTGGAGTAACTTCAAGTTCTGATCCGGAGTCGTTCGCGCATTACGTAGATAAAACAACGCCTGTTGGCGGCAATTCTCTTGCCGGCGGCGGCGGCGGTGGTTCGACTGCGGTCGGCGGCGCGGGCGGTTTTGGCGGTGGCGGTGGCGCCGGCGGCGTAGAAGGCGGCGCGGGCGGTTTTGGTGGCGGCGGCGCCGGTGGAGCTTCGGAGACGACAGCAGGTCTGGGCGGCTTTGGCGCAGGTAGCGGCGGATATGTCGAAACAGTGACGAGCGAGCAGTTCAGCGATACCCAGGGCGGCGGCGTCGGTGGCGGCGGCGCAGGGCTAGGCGCGGCGATCTTTGTTGGTAGCGACGCGAATGTAACGATTACGATCAATGAAAATGTGCAAAGTAGCGTTTACGACAACCGCGTGCAAGGCGGCGTTAGCGGCGGCGGTACGGCGCAGGACGGCGAGGCTATCGGGAGCGGTCTGTTTATTTTGAACGACTTGACAATCGAGGTCGCGAAAGGCGGCGTTTACACTCTTGCCGACAGCATTGGCGGCTACGCAGGGTCTGTTAATGTTCAACCGGACGCGAACGGCGACTATGCCAATATGAGCGGACTAACGAAGACTGGCGAAGGCACGTTATATTTACAGGGCGAGAATGCTTCTTACGCCGGCGATACAGTATTAAACGGCGGTAAAGTAGTCGCGGAAGCAGAAGGCGCAATTAGTTCTTACTCTAATCTGAATGTGAAACGCGGCGAACTTCAGTTAACTGCTGATCAAAGCGTCAAGAATCTCAAAGGCGGGGTTGACGGCGTCGTTGACCTTAATGGTCAGGTATTACAGGTTACCGGCGACAATGCGGCGACCTATGCCGGTCAGCTTAAGGGAGACGGACTCCTTCTTAAAGACGGCACGGGCACGTTAGGACTTTCTGGCGATAATAGTGAGGACGGTCATTTCAATACAGAGATTCGTGGGGGCACGATCCAGGTATCAAACGACGGCGCGCTTGGACAAGGGGACGTTCTATATACGAGAACCGACGCCAACGATCGAACGGCAGCCTTAGACTTTGGGGCTGAGGTCTCGATCGACAACGATATTTACCTTAGCGAGAATTCTGTTCCATTTAAAGTTTCTGGCGAGTCCGCGACCCTTACTGGGCGTTTAGTTGCCGCTCAATCGCAATCGAATGAATTTGACGTCGATTTAAACGCAGGTTCGACTCTCACTCTTTCGAACACGAGCGTTGATACAGACGCTTCCGGCGCTCGCGCATCCAACGGACGTTACAATACGATTGGCGAATATCGTCTGAATACGGGTAATCTTAAAGTCAAAGTCGATTCTTTTACCGAAAAATCGGGCGACGTCGAAACGCGGTATTGGTACAATGCCGTCGGTTCCGGCAAAATTACGAACGCTGGCAGTAATTCGCTATTCTTTGAACTTGATACAGACGACGTTACCGAAGGACTCTTCTTTGCGAATGCATTGACTCTTGAATCGGGATGGTTGACGATAGATCCTGTTACGCTGAGCGAGAGCTCTGAGAGCGTCAAGAATATTTATTACGCCGGTAACACGAGCGGAAACGGCGGTCTTCGTATTAACGTTGGCGGTGGCGCAACAGTGTTTGCCACCGGAGTCCTGAACCATGGTAAGACGGATATTGAGTCCGGCGCGTTAGATATTTCGGGCGTCGAATCTGACGTAGTCGCGTTAGGCGAACTTTCTTCTGGCGGCAACGGCGTCTTGCAAGCTGGCTCTAAGGACGTTCAGGTCAGCTTCGACAATGGCGACGTGCTTTTCGACGGTAAGATAACCGCTGATGGAAATGGCGCAACGATCTTCAAGGATGGAGACGGCGCATGGACGTTGAATCTTAGCTCCGACTCTAAGGTTGAAGCGGTAGAGGTCGTCGACGGCGTTTTCTCGCTCGGTGAGAACCATTTTGAAAGCGGTTTGTATCCGAGTAATGATTTCAAAGTCGAGGTGTGGTCGCAAGGTGCGTTCAAACTCGCGACGACGAACGGCGCGACGCTGAAGTTGAATAATTTTGTAGCGTCAACGCCTGGCGGCGTGGTGGAGATTGGCGAGAAGGACGAGCTTGTACTCAGCAAAGATAATACTTCGACGACACTAGCGGCTGATTTGGTCGGTTCAGGGTGGATTTCTCTGGAGAATGTAACGGACTCTAACGGGAACGTTGCGCCTTGGATAATTAGTGGGAACAATTCTAACTGGCAGGGTACTATAGCCGCTCGCGAGAACAATTCCGCTGTAACGTTGGCGTCGAACGGCGCAGGTTCGTCGACTTCGACGATTAGTCTCGGCGCGCACAGCGTCTTGAATGCGACCGAATCAACAGTTCTAGGCGCATTGGACTTTGATAATAATGCGACGATCGGTATTGTCTCTGGTCGAACGCTCACGTTGAACGGTTTGACAAGCAACGTTCTCTGGCTCGACGACTCGGTAACGACGATCACAGGCGGCGGCGTTCTGACGCTCAATGGAGGCTCTGCGCATGGTTATTATGGTAAGACGCTAGTCAATAACGGAACCACGCTGTACCTCAACGGCGATAATCGCGCTAATATGGATTATGGCGCGACGCGCCGCGATTTGACGCTGACGGACGGCGCTACGCTCGTCATGGACTATTCCAACGAAGGGCTGGACGGAGTTTGGACCTCTTTGTGGGGTTCCAAGATCAATATAGACGGACAGGCGGCGATTACCGTTAAAGATATTACGAAATTGCTTCCAGACGCTAACGGCAATTACAGTTACTATCAAGGGAATGTCGATATTAGCGACGAGCTCAGTTTTTCAGGCTCTGGCGCAGCTGAAGACGTCTTGACGTTTACCGTAGACAATACAACGGTAACATTGCATAGCGCGATTCAGGGACTGGGCTCCTTGAAAAAGCAAGGAAACGGTAAATTGATTCTCGACGGGGAAGGCGATTTTTCTAACGTTACTGTTTCTTCTGGGATTTTGCAACTCGGTTCTAGCGCGACTTCGCCAAACGAACAGCTCGCCGCGTCGTCGGTTTTGGTAAATGGCGGAACCTTGGCGGGGTGGACAGAGGCTTTGGGAACGCTTCAACTCAATTCTGGCGTGGTGAACGTTCTTAATCCTAGCGTCGTCAACCTGACAGGTAGCGGTTCAGCGTTCACAATGAACGGCGGCACGCTCTACGTTACGGTTCAAGATCAAGAGAATTATACGAGTTTTAAGACGACGGATACGACGGCTAAGGTTGCAATGAACGGTGGCGCTATTTACGTTGACGACGCGTCGAAGGTTCTAAAGACCGGCGATACTTTGACCGTAGTACAAACCGAACAAGGCAATCTTTCGGCGGATAAATCAAATTACACAATTTATGACGATATCGTAGGTAAACGATTTGTCATTGACAGCGACGAAATAGCGAACGGACTCTTTAACCTGGTCTTAAAAGAGTCGAATTTCTCTGATCTTGCAACGACGCAGAACGAGAAGGAGATAGCCGGAAAGCTCGACGATTGGGTTGATAGTGGAGTAACCGATCCTGATACAAAGGATTTCTTGGGCGAACTTGAAAATGACGCCAATACGAATCCGCACGTGCTAAATCAACTGACCGGCGAGATGCGTTTCTCGATGCTAAACGCCCAGGTTCAGGCGCGTAACCTTATTCGCCAAACGTTAACTCAAAACGTATTGCCACCGCCTCGATCTGGAATTGTTACAGGCGTATCGGCGCTTCGCGGTCAATCAGGTTACGAAGAGAGTGAAGGATTAGGCGGCTGGGGTAGCGCGTACGGCGCCTTTGGCGACGCTAAGGGGCGCAAAGGTACGAGCGGGTATGATTTCGATCTTCTGGGTGGAATCTTTGGCGTCGAGTTAGGACGCAATGAGACGAATCAGTTTGGATTCTATTTCAGCTACAGCAATCTCCAAGTCGACGCTCAGAATGCGATGGGGAATGGTAAACTGAACGACAATCAGTTTGGTCTTTACTTGCGCCTGAGCGATGATTGGGGATATACGTTCGCGACCGGGTCGATAGGTATTTCTGATTATGAGTTGAACCGCGCGGTTACGCTATCGAGCTACCCGACGCTACGCTATACTGGCAAGACAGACGGTTGGTCTGGTAGCGCCTACCTCGAACGAGGTATGACGTTCTCGCTCCCAGCGTCCGACCTGCAGCCCTATGGCGGGTTGCAATACACGCATCTCCGCGCCGACGGCTTTACCGAAGGCGGCTCTCTTGGAACGTTGAATCTTATGACGACCGATACCGAATATAATAGCCTTGAGGGCGTGCTTGGTATCCGTTGGTTGAAATCAACAATCCTGGGCGTGCGTCAGTTTGACCTGACGGCATATACGAACTGGACGCATGAGTTCCTAGACGCGAACGCCGAGGGAAAGGTCGCGATCGTAGGTAAAGATTCTGGGACGATACGCGTTATTGGCAACGGCGTCGGTCGCGACTGGATCTACGCAGGTCTCGGTGGAACTTTACACATGACAGATGCGTTTACGATTTTCGGTGGCGCCGACACGCAAGTCAACGATTATACGACATATGTCAACGGGCACGTTGGAATGAAATATGTGTGGTAGGAAGAGTGTCGATTTATAGACTCCGGGTAATTGCTAGATCAACATAGAGATCATGACCGCCTTGTTATTTGATGAGGCGGTCTTTTTTGCCTATCTTTTTTGAAACACCCGTTGACGGAATTAGATAATCGTGTAAAATATCGATGTCGTTTTTGATGCGAGTCAGAGACGATGAATCCTTCGGGGAGTTAGCTCAGTTGGGAGAGCGCGACGTTCGCAATGTCGAGGTCGAGGGTTCGACTCCCTTACTCTCCACTTGTGCCGGTTCTTTGATTCGGCTTTGGGGCGACTAGCTCAGCTGGTTAGAGCGCCGCTTTCACACGGCGGAGGTCAACAGTTCGAATCTGTTGCCGCCCATTTTTAACGCGGTTGGTTCCGCGTTTTTTTATGTTCTTTTTCGGGCGCATGACACAAAAGAACAGCTTGAACGGCGAGTTTTCTCCGTTCAAGCTGTTTCCATTTGGCGAAATTTATTTAAAAGGGCGCGTCTAAGGACGGCGTTTCGCTCGTAGTTTCTGGTTTGGTTTTCTTTCGCGATACGGTTTTCGTCGACTTTTTAGTCGTCGACTTGTCAGCTTTTTTGACAGCGCTCTTTTTGACGGTTTTTTTAACGGTCTTCTTCACAGTTGTTTTCTTTGTAGAGCGCTTAGTTCTGCCGACGGCTCCTTTGGCGGCTCGCGCGGCGAGTAGTTCGCGCGCACGTTCTTCCGTTAGGTCGTCTGGCGAGAGTCCCTTCGGTAACGAGGCGTTAGTTGTGCCGTCAGTAACGTACGGGCCATATCGTCCTGGCATGAGCTTGATCTCTTGTCCCATTTCAGTTGACGCGCTGAACGTCTTCAAAGGCTCGATCTTTTTGGTAGACGCTCTTCCGCCATATTTGGGTTTAGCCAGGAGTTCTAAGGCTTCGTCCAAGGTTATGGATAAAACCGAGAGGTTAGCAGGTACGGAGCGCGAATCGTCGCCACGTTTAATATATGGTCCGAATCTTCCGTTTGCTGCGATCACTGGTTCAGAAGTTGCGGGATCGTTGCCAAGCGTTCTCGGTAAGCTTAGTAGCGCAACAGCGATTTCCAAGGTAACGTCTTTTTCATTCATGCCAGGCAATAGCGAGGCGTTCTGTGGCTTTTCATCTCCTTCTCCGAGTTCTCCACGTTGTACATACCATCCGTAGCGCCCATGCTTGACGTAAATAGGCTTTCCAGTTTCAGGACATAATCCGATAGGCGAATCGGCGACCTTAGTTGATTGAAGCAACTCTAGGGCTCTTTCAGCAGTGAGTTCATCCGGAGGCAACTCGTCTGGCACGTTAGCCTGAACGTCTCCTTGTTCAACGAATGGTCCGTACCTTCCAACGCGTAAGTAGATTGGCGGATCGAGAGACTTATCGGAGGATGCAATGGGGAATTTACTTATCTCACGAGCGTCGATTTCGTCTTTTTTGTTATTAATCAGGGTCTTTAAACCGAGCGCGAAAGTCGCCGGAAATGGAAACTCTGCCGACGTAGTTATTTCACCGTTCTCATTGTGTCCGGCGTTAGCGTCGCCAAAGTAGAACGCGCGAAGATAATTGTTTTTGTCAAGCGTGCCCGTGCTGACGTCGTCGAGCGCGTTTTCCATGTCAGCAGTAAAACCGTAATCGACAAGGTCGGCAAAGTGTGTTTCGAGAAGGTTGCAAACAGCAAACGCCGTCCAAGTCGGCACAAGCGCTCCGCTCTTTTTGAAGACATAGTGTCGATTAAGAATGACGTCAATAATCGAGGCGTAGGTACTGGGACGTCCGATGCCTTTTTCTTCTAGCATATGGGTGAGAGACGCTTCCGAATATCTTGGCGGCGGCGCCGTCGCGTGCTCCTGCGGCTTGAGCGTCGAGCATGTGAGCGAATCGCCGGCTTTAACGTCGGGTAGTATTGTTTCCTGATCGGCAAGTTCCGCCGTCGGATCGTCTTTGCCCTCGACATATGCGCGTAAATAACCGGGGAATTCGATCGTTTTACCGCTAATATGGAAGAGCGCGTCGTCCATAGCGACAACGATCGTCTTGCGTTTCCCGCGCGCGTCTGTCATTTGACTAGCTACGGTGCGTTTCCAAATGAGATCGTAAAGGCGATATTCGTCGGCTGAGAGCTGATTTTTCAATCGTTCAGGTAGGGGAAATTCACTACCAGCTGGTCTTATAGCTTCATGCGCCTCCTGAGCGTTTTTGACCTTTGTTGTATAGATTCTGGGTTTTTCCGGTAGGTAGGCGTCTCCATAATGCTCCTTAACAAGTCTACGCGCAGCCTGGAGCGCTTCTTGCGATAGATTGGTCGAGTCTGTACGCATATAAGTAATCCATCCGTTTTCGTACAGACTCTGAGCGACGCTCATTGTTCTTTTGGCAGTGAAGTTGAGTTTACGGTTCGCTTCCTGCTGGAGCGCGCTTGTCGTAAAAGGCGCATACGGACGCGTCGTATAGGGTTTCTCTTCGACTGAGTTAACGGTTGGCGTCGAGGTTTGAATTCTTTCAATGAGCGCGTGAGTTGCCGCTTCGTCCAAAAGTAGGAATTTTTCAGGCTTTACAAGCGTTCCCGTCGCCGGATCAAAGTCTTTACCAGCAGGGATAGCTTTTCCATCTACTGAAATGAGGGAAGCGCTGAAGCGTTTTTCATCGAGAGAAAGGAACTCTCCTAAAATGTCCCAATAAATAGCGGATTTAAATCTGATCCTTTCTCGTTCGCGATCGACAATCAGTCGAACGGCAACGCTCTGCACACGTCCGGCAGATAAATTATTTCTGATTTTATACCAGAGGATAGGTGAGGCTTCGTAGCCGTAGAGTCTGTCTAAAACGCGCCGCGCTTCTTGTGCGGCGACAAGATTGTAATCGACGTTGCGAGGGTGTGCGAGCGCGTCGAGAATGGCGGTTTTCGTGATTTCATGGAAAACTAAACGCTTGACTGGAACCTTAGGCTGGAGCGTTTCCAGTAGGTGCCAACTAATAGCTTCGCCCTCGCGATCCTCATCCGTCGCGAGATAGAGCGTCGACGCTTTTTTTAAGAGGTTCTTGAGTTTGGTTATCTGCTTGGATTTTTCGGGTGGAACAACGTAGATTGGTTCAAAGTTATCGTCCACGTTGACGCCTAGACGCGCCCACTCTTCTTTGCGATATTTTTCGGGTATTTCAGCGGCGCCTTTGGGTAAGTCGCGAATATGTCCAACGCTAGCTTCGACAACGTACCCTGGACCGAGATATTTTTCGATTGTTTTCGCCTTGGCTGGAGATTCTACAATAACCAGAGCGAAACCGGATGACTCTTTGCTTGATTGACTCATTGTAACTTTGGCGTCATATGTGTCTGTGTTAAAACGTAACGAACGGGCGGCGCCCGGGAACACGGCGTATAAAAACGTTTCGACCGATATTAACGCGCCAAAGCCATAACGTCAAGAGGCAATTGACGCCTGCATACTGACGATGCTCGAGGACTACTAGCGCGGTATACTAGCGAACCGTGTTCGGGACGTTCATGTGGAGACCCGAACCTTTTAATTTCTTACCCCTGAGCTGAATTTTGTCAAGAGAGGAAGATTAGGTTGGTCGTTTTTTTCTTATATTTCTCTCGCTTTTGCGCAATATGTAGGTCTTCTGAATATTAACTAGCTGAGCTTGAATACGCAGAGTCTGCGTTAATATGACACGCGGACTCTCATGTTTGGGCTCTGAATATTTTGTGGCGCCGTCTTTCTGGGTGTGTCGTATTTCTCTTACGGGGGTCTCTTTGACTTTCTTGGAGTGTTTGATATACTTATCCGGTGAATCGAACGTCCGTAGCGACGTTCGGTATCCCAAACGCCGAATCTGACATACGAAATTGAAAGGGACTGGTCTTGTGTACAGACAACTGGATTGCACGTTTAGCGCACGAGCGCGTCGTGATAGCTCCTTCTCTCCTAGCGTCCAATTTTGCGAATCTAGAGAGTGAAGTTCGACGTTTAGAAGACGGCGGCGCGGAGATCCTCCACGTGGACGTTATGGACGGCGTTTTTGTTCCTAATATAAGCGTCGGACCTCCTGTGGTCGAAGCGTTAAGAAAGGTAACGACCCTGAAATTAGACGTTCATCTGATGATCGTCGATCCTATTAGGTATGTCGATATGTTCTGTAATGCAGGCGCCGACCTTCTTTCCTTCCATGTTGAAGCGACGAGCGAACCTGACAAGGTTATCGATCGGATTCGCGAACACGCGGTTGTTCCTGGGCTTGTTTTAAATTGTGGCACGCCTGTCGAGCGGATTCTACCCTTTGCTAGACTTGTCGACCTTCTTTTAGTCATGAGCGTGCCAGCCGGTTTTGGCGGTCAGAAATTTCACGCCGACGTCCTTGACGCTGTTCGTGTGTTACGTCGCGCAACGAGCGTCCAGACTCTAATTGAAATAGACGGAGGTATAGACGACGAGACGGTTGAGGAAGCAGCGGTTGCAGGCGTGAACGTTTTTGTCTCGGGTACGAGCATTTTTAAGGCGGACGATTATGGCAAGCGAATGAGAACCCTTAAGGAGAACGCTCTGAGAGCGCTCCTCAGGGAGAACGCTCTGAAAAGCGACCCGGAAGCGTTTGAAACGAGGAATGCGTAGGAGCAATAGCAATGAGTTGGAACGTAGATGAATCGAAACGTAAGCGTGGCGTCCCCGAAGGACTCTGGATGCGTTGTCCCGGCTGTCAGGCGACCGTATTTCGTAAAGAAGCGCAACGACGTTTGGGCACGTGTCCCGAATGCAATTATCATTGGGCTCTTACAGCGCAGGAGCGCATCGCGCAAACTTTGGACGAAGGAACCTTTGAGGAATGGGACTCCGATCTGATAGCGCTTGATCCTTTGAATTTCTGCGATCGCAAGCCGTATAAGGAGCGGCTTCGCGACGATCGGTTAGCGACGGGATTGAAAGACGCCGCCGTTACTGGCTGCGGTCGTGTACGCGCGCGTAAAGTCGCCTTTGCAGTTACTGACTCTAGGTTCATTATGGGGAGTATGGGTTCGGTTGTGGGTGAGAAATTAGTTCGAGCGATCGAGCGAGCTCAAGATCAGGATCTACCTCTGATTATTGTTTCAGGTTCCGGTGGCGGCGCGCGTATGCATGAGGGTATTATTTCACTTATGCAGATGGCGAAGACGTCGGCGGCATTGGCGCGTTTTCACGAGCATGGAGGTCTTTTTATTTCCGTCTTGACGAACCCGACTATGGGCGGTGTTGCGGCTAGTTTTGCTTCTCTGGGCGACGTAGTCTTTGCTGAGCCGCGCGCTCTTATTGGCTTTGCAGGTCCCCGTACGATTAAAGCTACGATTAATATCGAATTGCCCAAGGGTTTCCAGACGAGCGAGTTTCTCCTTGAGCATGGTTTCATTGATCGGATTGTCAAGCGTCAGGATATGAAGAGCGAATTGGCGCGTGCGATCGATTATTGCAAGAAGTAGCGTTCGCTAGTTTGATTTGTCGTTCTTTCGAAAGATTTGAGGTTTACTTGGGTAGTAATAAAAAAGGACGCGCTGGTAAAATTCGGGTTGAATTCAAGAGGAATCGCAGTTCTAAGACGCGCTCGGTTGATTGGACGCGTCGCTATCTTGACAATGCAGAGAATTCGTCCGAGTTTGATCAACAGGTATCAATCGAGACGGCGTCCAGCGCCGCCGTTCCGGAGCACAGTAGCGCGCGCGCAACCTCCTCGTCAGCGCTCAAAGGACCAAAGCGTCGCGCGTTTGACGTTGACGTTTACGACGCAGTGAATCGCGAGCGAGTGCAAGCGAAAGGAGAGATAGCCCGCAAGCGGACAATTATCGGCGCGTTTGTCGGGGCTGAAAATCCTTCTGGTGAATTTGGTGATTTTAATTTCGTACCGGAGGTAGATTACGGTTTGTGTCTGAAGGGTCGCGTACTTAGCGTCCATGGACTTTATTCCTACGTAGAGGACGAGCGCGGTCGGGTATTCACTTGTGTTACTCGTCGAATACTCAAGACGTTGGCGACGAATCAGCGTCAAGTTGTCGTTGCTGGCGATCGGGTCTACTTTCGGGACGCACAACTTCCGGACGGTCGTCATGAAGGAATAATCGAAAGCGTTGAACCTCGCTATGGCGCGCTGAGTCGAGCCAGTTGGAAACGTAAACATATCGTTGTCGCCAATGTCGAACAGGCTCTTATCATGACAAGCGCAGCTGAGCCGCGTATCAAGCCGAATTTAATAGATCGACTTTTGGTTACTTGTGAGCGTTCGTCGATAACGCCTATAATATGTGTTAATAAAATCGATCTGGTCGATCCGACGTCTCTACAGCCTCTTGTTGGCGTATATTCTAGGATGGGCTATCGAACGATCCTCTTCAGCGCTCGAACCGGTTTTAATCTTGAGCGTCTTCGTCGCGTATTGCTAGGACGCGAGAGCGTAGTTGTAGGACAGAGCGGCGTTGGCAAGTCTTCGGCTTTAAACGCGCTTGACCCAAGCCTCAATTTGCGCGTTAATGAGGTTAGTCGCGAAAATGAGAAGGGAAGACATACGACGACGACAGCTCGATTAATGAAGCTTTCCTTTGGCGGGTACGTTGTTGACACGCCGGGTGTACGGCAATTCATGTTGTGGGACATCGAGCCTAATGAAGTAGTCGGCTATTATCGCGATCTGCGACCCTACGAGAATTCATGTCGTTTTCCCGACTGCGCCCATATTAACGAAGGCGGCTGTGCTGTCAAAGATTCTGTTGCCGACGGTCGTCTAGACGCTCGTCGTTATGAAAGTTATTTGGCGTTACGAGCAGGTAAAATGGAAGGATGGGATAAACTCGAATAACCTACTTTTGGGCGTCGTAGCGTTAGCTAGTATAGATTTCGTTTATCGAAGAAGGTGTTCTTATGACTAACATAGTTTCCAGGCGTAGCTTATTATCAGCTGGGCTATTGGGCGCGGCGACTTTGTGCGCAGGCGTCCAAAACGTAATTGCTCGTGAAAATGAGGAACTGAGCGTAAACGACAGTTTCTGTCTCGATCCTGGTAAAGTACGCTTCTGTCTGAACCTTGGTTCGCTACGACATTATAACTTGGACCTTATTCAAGAGCTGGAAGTTGCGCGCGACGCAGGTTTTCACTCGGTTGAAATCTGGTTTGATCGGTTAGCCGGCTATGCGCGCGCTGATAACGGTAGGGGGTTCTCGTTGGAGAAACTTCGCGAATTAAAAAAATTTCTCGACGGCGAAGGGTTGCGTGTTGAAGGCGCGATAGGGTTTGCGACGTGGATAGTCGACGACGCCGCGCGACGAATCGCTGGACTCGAAGAACTTAAATCTCAGGCGGAAGCGCTTGCTGTGTTGGACGCCCCCTATCTTGCGGCGCCTGCGTCTGGCGCCGATCATAGAATAGAAGGACATGAGAAGATTGCTGAGCGTTATCGAGCAATAATAGAACTGTGCGAACCCTTCGGTGTCACGCCCCTGCTTGAATTGTGGGGAATGTCGTCGACTTTGGGCAAGCTGTCCGATTGTCTTGCGATATGCGCCGCAACGGGACGAGAGGAAGCGGCTCTCCTACTCGACGTCTATCATCTTTATCGCGGTGGTAATTCGTTCGCCGCTCTTTCATTGATCGCGGGCTCCGCATTGCCAATTCTCCACATGAACGACTATCCTTCTAAGCCCGAACGCGAACGTCTTACCGACGCAGATCGTGTCTTTCCTGGCGACGGCGTTGCTCCTTGGCGTGCTATTATGTCGACGCTAGCTAAAAACGGGTTTTCTGGCGCATTGTCCTACGAGGTCTTTAATCGAGACTATCGCGATAAGTACACTGCGGTCGAACAGTCGCGCATAAGCCTTGACAAAATGCGTAGCGTTCTGAATAGTAGATAACAGCTCTTTACGCTGAAATCGAGTTGTCGCCTTGTAAGAGAAGTGTTAGCGAAATTTCGTTAACGCTTCTTTTTTTTCCGTTTGGGCGAAGGACGGAATAGGAGATATAGAAAGAAGGCTGGAATAGCAAAAACTAAGTATTGAGGTCGCCACGCGCAGACGAGCCCGACGAGAGCGACGAGCGAGAGAAACCATCGAGGCAACGCTTCCAGCTCTGGCCATGCGATCCACAGTAGAAGCACGACGACGTATGTGCGATTCATCTCAAACAACGTTTTGTCGTCCACAGTGTAATAACGAAAGACGCCGTAGATCATGACGATCGTCATTACGAGTAGAATCCAACCTAGCTTAGTTCGCGTAGGAAGTTGAGAAAATGGCGTGCGCCTATGTGGAGGCAAACGTGTTGGATCTTCGGACGCCGACTCTACCTCTGTCGGCTTACTGACTTTTTTATCGACGTTTTGTTTCAGTTGAGAGCCTCTTTTTTAAAAACGCGGCGCAGCGAGCGAAACGTCGTGCGCGGCGCCGCTAAATCAAAAAGACTATGGAACCTCGTTAAGAGAGTCGACTGCGGAAATCGTCGTAGTCGAAATGACGTAAAAGACGGAACGAACCTCCGTCGACGTCGGAATCGCATGACACGATAGAAGGAAGTTGAACGCCGTTAAACGTAGTATTCTTTACCATCGTATACTGCGACATATCCTCCAGACATAACCGATCGCCAATCGCTAATGGACGCGCGAATTGATATTCGCCAACCACGTCCCCTGACAGACAAGTTTTACACCCGACAATATATTTGAATCTCCCTTCTTCCAAAGGAGCCTCCGTGTCTTCAATTGCGCGACGCGCTCCCAGAATTTCGGGCGTATAGGGCATTTCAAGTACGTCTGGCATATGAGCAGATGCAGAGGCGTCAATAATGGCGACGTCAATTCCATTGGGATTTTCTATTACGTCGAGTACAGTAGAAACGAGAAATCCCGTGTGCAAGACGTGTGTTTCTCCCGGTTCGAGAATGACCTCTAACCCGTATTTTTCGCGGAATTGCCGGACAATCTGGATCAGATGTTCAACATTGTAACCGGCGCGAGTAATATGGTGTCCACCACCGAAATTAATCCACTTGATACGTGGAAAAAAGCGTTCAAAGCGTTCGCAAACGACTTCAAGCGTTCGTTGCAAAACGTCAGCGCCCTGTTGGCACATCGTGTGAAAGTGGAAGCCGTCAATTCCGTCCAATGCGTTGTCGCCGGCGTCGAGAAGATTTTCTAGGCGCACTCCGAATCGCGAACGTGTTGTACAGGGATTGTAGATTTCTAACGCGACTTCTGAGTACTCAGGGTTGATGCGCAAGCCAACCTGAATCTTTCGTCCGCACCGTTCTATAATTGGACGGAACTTTTGCCACTGCTGCAACGAATTGAAAACCACGTGATTGGCAACTTTGCAAAGTTCATGCATTTCGTCTTCGGAGTAAGCTGGCGAGTAGACGTGGACTTCTTTTTCGCGGCTGAAATGTTCGAAACCGAGTCGAGCCTCATTGAGACTACTTGCTGCGACTCCGGCAAGGTAAGGTTCCATTTCGTCAAAAACGCCCCAAGTAGAGAACGCTTTCAACGCTAATAGAATACGACAATTGGCGCGCTCCTGAACTTCCTTCAGGATATGCATATTGCGACGAATTAACGCACGATCAACGAGATAATAGGGAGTCGGATAAGGCGCCGACGAGTAATCAAAGGGCGGGTAGGGGAAAATCGGATTCATTCTTTTCTATACGCAAACGCGCAAATAGAGTGTCTCGGAAAAGGCGCATACATTTACCTGCGCGTAAGCTCAGAACAACCAACCGCGCGTAGCGCCCAGCGCTAATAACGATAGCGCTGGGCTTTTCACGCTAGTGCATGAACGAAACGTCGCAGAATATAAACGTCAATATGGCTAATGGAACAACATGACTGTGTTACTTAAAATAACGTCGCCTTCATTCAAAAGCTACGTCAGGCGTTTCAACAACCCATGGTAACCCCCATGAACCAATTTCGTTCATAAAGGGATCAGGATCGAATTCTTCTACGTTAAAAACGCCGTGCCCTTGCCATTGACCAGAGAGAAACATTTTCGCGCCTAATGCGGCAGGCACACCGGTTGTATAACTAACAGCCTGGGCTCCAACTTCTCTGTAAGACGCTTGGTGGTCGCAAATGTTGTAGAGATACTTGGTCGTAGGAACGCCGTCTTTTTCGCCGACCGCCCAGATTCCAATGCACGTTTTCCCGACAGTTCTCGGTCCGAGCGAGGCAGGGTCTGGTAACAAAGCCTTGAGGAACTGTAACGGAACGATTTCCTTGCCGTCGTACAGAACTGGTTTGACGCTTGTCATGCCGACATTTTCCAGCACGCGCAAGTGAGTGAGGTAGGATTGACCGAAAGTCATCCAGAATCTCATGCGTTCAATTTCAGGATAGTGTTTTGTCAGGGACTCCATTTCCTCGTGATATAGTAGGTAAATGTCCCTGTCGCCGATACCGTCTGGGAAATTGAAAACGCGCTTGAATTCCATTGGTCTCGTCTCGATCCACTTCCCTTGATCGAAATATCTCCCGTTTGCGGAGACTTCCCGGATATTAATCTCCGGATTGAAATTCGTGGCGAAAGGATATCCGTGATCGCCAGCGTTACAATCAATGATATCGACTGTTTTAATACGATCAAAGAGGCGTTTTCTAGCGTACGCGACGTAGACGTTCGTCATTCCGGGGTCAAAACCGCAACCTAGAATAGCGGTCAATCCAGCGTCCCGGAAGCGTTCGTGCATTTCCCATTGTGGAGCGTAACAGAACTTAGGGACGTCAGGATGCTCGTAGTTGGCGGTGTCCAGATAGTTAACGCCAGTTTTGAGACAGGCCTCCATAATCGTGAGATCTTGATACGGCAGAGCGACATTGACGACAATGTCCGGTCGTCTCCTTTCGAACAGATCCACGAGCGAGTCCACATTGTCGGCGTCGACGGATTCGGTTGGAATGGTTTTAGGAAAGTCTTTGAAGTCGGCGACAATAGCGTCGCATTTAGAAACCGTTCGACTAGCAAAGACAATCTCGTTGAAAATCTCTGGATGCTGAGCGCATTTGTGTAATACGACACGCCCAACGCCACCAGCGCCAATGATCAAGATGCGGTTCATTTTTTACCTCTTGCCCAAAAAACGCCCCCAAAAAACGGATCCGCATTCCACAACAAATGCGGAATAAAAACACTATCGGACTATTCTACATACTCCTGATGAAAAGAAAAGGATTAAATGAAAGAACTTTTTTAAAAGCGTGGTTTTTTATGTGGACGTTGTTCATTCTAAGCGTCAAGTCTGTTTTTTACGTTCCAAGAGTTTCATCTTGTGGATCGTTGGTTAAAAGTTTATAATGTTCCGTCGCATTGTCTTGACGATGGCGCAGATGGAAATTCATTTAAGATTCGAGACCGTTGGATATCACTTTGAATTGGTAGGGTAGGGGAAGGTTTCGGGGTTGGAAATATGGTCAAAGAGACTCTCAAATCCATACGAAGTTGCATTAAAAGCGAATGGAAACTGAAGCATTTCGTTTTAATGTCATCTCTATTCTTTTTGGCTATAACGTTACAATTAGCGAGTCTGATCGCCGTCTTGGCGCAGGAAACTAATCAGTCGACGCAGACTGCTGATCAGAAAGGCGCCACCTGGCGCGACGCAGATGAATTGGAACGAACTCCAGCTGATACTGGTGAGTCAAACAGTGCGATTCGTGAGGAAATGTCGACAACAAATGAATCAGATTCCTCAGCCGCGCCCGGAGTATTCAAGGGACCGACAATGACGAGGTATTCTCTTGAATTGACAAAGTTACCCGATTCTGACGGTCAATTTTGGGTTGTGTACGATATAGAGCCGTATACAGAGAGGTTTCCCAATTTATCTAGTCCTCAGGATTCACTGGTCGAGTGGATACTCTTCGATTCAGGCGATAATTTTTGGCGCAAGGAACCGTTTTCTGTCTTAACCGCGAATCGCAATCGGCTCTATGTGTACCACACTAGTAACGTCCAGCGCTATGTTGCAAACATAGTTGATCGTTTTATTGATCCTCTCAAGCGCAATTCGGGCTTTTCTATCAAGATGGTTGCGATACAATCCCCTGATTGGCGCGCACGCGCCTCTCAGTATCTTGGCGTGTTGCCGACGACAGTTTCCGGCACAGGCGCCGACGTGCAGAGTTGGCTTGTTGAACCTTCTAATATGACCAAAATAGCGTCGGAACTGGAACGGCGAGCCGACTATGTTTTGCTCAACGCCGTCAAAAATGTTGTGCCCAATGGCGAAACATTTGGTTGGGCGGCGGTCGCGCCACAGAAGGAGTTTAATAGGGATTATCAAGTTGACACGACACAACCGTCAGGTTATTCGACCGACAAGGCTTCCGTAGACGAAGGTTTCAAGATCGAGACAACTCCGCTACTGTCGACGACCGGCGAGGTAGTCGAGATTCTATTCCGATACCGAGCCACCGTTGTTGAGCGCAGTAAGACATTCAGTATGAAGGTTCCGACTCCAACTCAGCCGCGCCAGCAATTGAACGTCGAAAAACCTATGATTGTGTCATGCGATTTTCGCGGTAAAATTGCCTTTCCGAGATCGAAAAGCGCTATTATCGACTTGGGATTAATACCCATTATCTTGCCGAATAAAGGAGGTGAAAGCGCTGGATTTGTTGAGAGTGTTTCAAATCTTGTTTCGCCAAAAACGATATATTATGACGTTCTGTTGCTCATAGAGGAAGCGAAGTAAGTTGATCGAAGAAGAAATAGAGAAAACGCGTTGTCGAGGTTCTCGGCAACGCGTTATTTTGAACCTAGCGCAGTAGGTAATGAAGATAAAATGGGCTCACTTGGCCAGCCCGTATTTTTCGACGAGCTTCTCGTATTGTTCCCTTTCAATTCTGATCGCCGTTCCGTGGCGCGCGCCTTGTGGGAACGAAATTAGGTTGGCGATATTCTCCCATTCAGCGCCGTTATGAAAACGAACGGCTCCGTATTTATTGTCGCGATAGCAATCGTAGTAGACAATCCAGTTGGCGCCAATCATCAAAGCGCTAGGACCCTCTACCCAATTCTGTGCAGAAATCTGCTTGCCGTTTGTGAAGGGACCTTCCGCAGATTCGCCTGTCGCTTCAAGAATGATCTTCTTCTCTTCAGGGAAGAGCGTTTCGTCTTTGTAGTATAGGTGGTAAACGCCGTTCTTTTCCGCTAAAAAGGCGTCGATGACGTTGTGCCCCGGATCAAAGTAAAGCCGGGTTGGCGCAAACGATTGAAAATCTTTAGTTGTGGTGAAATAAACGCGATGGTCATATTTCGATTCACTCGTCCCTTTGTCGGCTGGTGAAAAACGATCAGGAATCGTTGACGACCAGATGATATAGAATTGTTCGGTTTTAGCGTCGTAGAAAACTTCAGGCGCCCAAGTATTACGAGTTGTCGGTTCGTCTTCCATTGCAGGAACTACTTTCACGTCGCGCCATTCAATGAGATCGTCGCTACACGCGTAACCGAAGGAGCGACCATCCCATGCGACTGTCCAGACCATGTGATAAATTCCGTCTGGTCCTCTCACGATACTAGGATCTCGTGTTCTCTTTGCGTTTTTGCCTATGGGCGCAGGAAAAACTGCTACGTCGTTATTCAGCGCCGTCCACTTATAGCCGTCGCGGCTGACGGCATAATGTACGCCGTCAAGTCCATCCCCCTTGAAGTAACAGAAAAGGTAATAACCCGAGGGAACGCCGGGACCCATAGATTGCGATACGTTCGCTTCCTTGGCATTTGTTTGCGCATTGTCAGAAGTGTTGGACGTTGTCGCTGCGATGAATACGAGCGCTGTTAGAAGGATTAGGTGAAATCGTGTTAAAAGCATTGTCTGTTCCTTGCTGATGATAGTTGCTCTGCGAACCGACGACGAACTACGTTGTCAATAGAGGCGCGCATTGGTTTCATTCTACATTTGCATTTTCTTATTTCAAGCGGTGTGCAACTTCCTGTAGGAGCTTCTTGTTAAAATCGTTAAAAGCGCTACAATACACTCGGTTTCGACTATCGGGTCGATACTAGCGCTTTATGTTAAGGGGAATGATTTTCATCGAGTTCAATAGGCAGGAGAATGACGCAAAACAACGACTCTGGATTGCGTTTGGTACGAATTGAGGACGCTGAACGTCTTAGCGATATTTATGCGTATTATGTCGAGAATTCAGAAACGGTGGTTTCGTTCGAGACAGTTGCTCCCAATTACGAGGAATTTAGGCGACGAGTTGTCGCTATATCTGAGAATTACCCCTATATCGTCTATCAACAAGACGGCGTTATAGAGGGATTTGCTTACGCGCATCCTTGTTTTGAACGCGCGGCATATCGATGGAGTCTTGAAACAACGATTTACCTAGCGCGAGAATCAAAAGGACACGGCATAGGACACATTCTTTATGGCGCGCTTATCGAGTTGTGCAGAGAACTTGGTTTTTACAATCTATATGCCGTGATCGTTAAGGAAAACGTAGAAAGTTGCTTTTTTCATGAGAGGATGGGGTTCAAAGAAATGGCTCTCTTCAGAACAACTGGCTGGAAGGCAGGGAGGTGGCTTGACGTCGTATGGTACGAGCTACAACTTCGTCCATTTGGCAGAACGCCGGAGGAGCCCGTTTCAATTGCCGACTTACCTGTTTCATTGGTGAACCGAATACTTGAAGTTTCGGAACGGAAAACTGAGCTGAAAAAATAAGACGCCATAGGCGGTGCGTCCAGGAACGCCATTCAGAGTCAAAAATCCGTGAAGCGCGCCTTTTCGCTACATAGAGCGCGAATAACAGACTCCAACTTCGTTCGCGTTAGGTTTTGTAATCCACGAACGCTACATTCCAGGGCGATCTTAGCGACTAACTCACTTGTGATCGGCGATTCATTTGCGAATCGATCAGGTAGCGGCGTAACGCCGACCCCAAAATAATCTCGAGGCTCAAGTTGATTTTTGTGTATAAATTCGTTTGTAAGGTAATAACCTGCGAGGGTTGAAACGATTGCACGCGCTCTATTGTTGAATGCGTTTATTGGTGGCGTCTGATAATCCCATAGGAGTTTCCAGCCCCTGACATTACCGTTATCAGACCCGATAAAGATTCGCGCTCCCACGATATCAATATCGAACGATGTTATTTCACCGTCCGGGTTAGAGATCTTTTGAATCTCTTTTTGCTCTGAAACGTTCCAAATACGGATGATTTTATCCTTACCAGTTGACGCCAGAAGATTGGCGTCGGGGAATAAATTGACAGTTCCAACCTCGCCGAGATGACCGGAAAGAACGGTTTCACGATTCGTCGTTAAATCAAGCGTGTAAATCTTACCGTTCGCACATCCAGCTACGAGGAGTTTCGAATCGCAAGAGAGATCGGTCGCTAAAACGGAGGCAGGAAAGGGCCCCAACTCTCTCAACGGTAGCGAGCTCCGCCCGTTCCATAGACGCACGTATCCGTCGTCGGTCGCCGTAACAAAAAAACGACCGTCTCGACTAAACGTTAGAGAATGAACTTCACCTTGCCCAGCATGAATGCGAAGTAGATTGCGCGTCTGCGCCATATCCCATAGTGAGACGGCGCCATTAGCAGTTGCAAGCGCGAGCGTCCGTCCGTCGGGGGCGAATACCGTTTGAGTCGGACTCTTTACTGTTTCAGGAATAGCGCGGATTCGTTTGCCGCTTGCTAAATCCCAAAGCAAGACGCGTTGATCCCAACTACTGGACGCCAAGAATCTGTTGTCAGGCGAGAGCGCAAGCGTACGAATCCAGTCGAAATGTGCGTCTAATTCATATTTCAACGTCCAGTCAGGCGCCTGCGAATTCTTAGCGCCATCGGGATCGCGCGCCCATAATCGGATCGTAGAATCCTTGCCGGCAGTAGCGAGAAACGCGCCATTCCAAGCCGTTTGGATCGCAGAAACAACGCCCTCATGAGCGTGTAGTAGCAATTTTTGCGTTACGCCGCGAAGTCGACTACGCATTGCTCGGCGGTCAAGCACGTCTTCGAATCGTTCCTGGAAGCTCTCCCATCCTTCCGTCCTTTGAGCTTCATAGTAGGCTTCTACCGCAGTCGCAATGTCTCCGCGATGATCTGAGTCGACTGCCTTTGCTAGAAGTTTCTCAAAAACAGATTGTCGCTCGATTAATTCCTCCGACGAATTAATCAAGCAGAGCAAATGTGGCGCATGAATTTCATTCGAGTGGCTACAAATGAGCTTTACGCTGAAAAACTGAAAGAAATTTCCCTTAGTAACGGCGACAACGTAACGCCTTTGAGAATCGAACCAGATCGCTTCAACAGCGCCGCCCAGCCCTTGAAAGGTTCTTACACAACGCTGTTCTTGAACGTTCCACACGCATATTTGAGAATCGTCGCTTCCAGTTGCTAGCCATTCACCGTCGTTTGTTATCGCCAATGCGGTTATCGATTGTGTTTCATCGACCAAATTGTGTTTAACAACGCCGTTTTCTGATACGAAGACGCCGTGTTCGCGTGGCTCAAAGTTGACAACGAACGACTCGACTTTTGTCTCCTTTTTGCCGTTTATTGTTTTGGCGCGAGTTTTTTTATACCGTACTGACCGCGTTTTGCATTCGTGCCAATCGACAATGTGGAGCGTTAACTTGACGTTTTGTCCCTGTTCGCCTTTAAAAGACGCAGCTTCTACTAACAATGAGCGCTTATCTATTCGTGCCAAACTCCAACGATAGTCGTCGCTGACCGCAATTTTTACCGGTCGCGACGAATGGGACGAGCGCGTCTCAGGCAATTGGGACGGTATAAAAGTAATGAGCGGCGCGCCGTTGTACGCGTTCAAGAGGACGTGTTTATCATTAATGAGTTCGAGCAGAATATACTCGCTGTCCTCTGAAACGTAAAGAACAGGCGGCTCCTTTTCAGTCGCCTTTTTCAAAACGTATTGAATGAGGCACTGCGAGTCCAGCGGCAGTAACCGTAGCGCTTCATTTAACGAACGTCTAACGTCGCTTCGTTTGGGAGCGAGGTCAAGCGCGCCTTCAAAAGCGTTGACGCTCGCTTTTAAATTCCCTCGTTCAAAGTTCATTAGTCCGAGGACGTATAACGCCGTTGGGTCTTTGGCGCAATTTTGAACCAATTCCTCTATTTCGCCAGTGGCGTCGACGTCGCGGTAATAACCGGCGCGCCATAGCGCTAGCGCCTTATTGAAGGAGATTAGCGGATGATTATGCTCACGGCGAGTTGCTTTGCGCAGTAGCGAAATAGCCTCTTGCGTTTTACCGAGGTCAAGCAACGAAATCGCTCTATTTGAAAAGCTCTCAGCGGTGAGCGCGGCGTTATGCGGTTGACGACGAGGGTATGGCGAATGAATTTCTTCCTCATAGATTCCTATAAGTTCGTCTGCAACTAGCTGCATTGATTCGGGTCGATTATTGGGATCCTTCTGAAAACATCGTCGAAGGAGTTCAACGAGACTCGCAGGCATAAGCGGACGTTCGGCGCCGTTCTGGTTTTTAAGAAAGATTTCAAAGACTTCAGCCGCTGTTTGTCCACCTTGCTTACATGGCGAACGTCCGTGGAACATCGAAAGAATCGAGATTGCCCAGGACCATATGTCCGATTGTTTAGTTATTATGACAGACTTTTCGGCGTTGGCGTCAACGGCGCCTTCTTCACGCCTTTTGCGGTAGAGTCTGTATGCGTTGAACTGTTCCGGCGAGCAGTACGACGGGGTCATGCCCTCAAATGAACTTTGGGAATCGCTTGCTTCTGATGCGAATTTTGAAAGTCCAAAGTCTGTCACCTTAATGGTGGAACCTGAAACCATGACGTTGCCTGGTTTGACGTCGAGATGGAGTAGGCCCTGGCTGTGAGCATGCTCCAATCCCCATGCAAATTGAATTGCTACGTCGAGCAGTTTGGCAAGCGCCTCCTGCGACGTTCCACTATATAGGCGCTTGTCAGCGATCCAGTCGCGAAGAGTGCCGTCAGGCGCGAGCTCAGCGAAAAGCCGAGGAACGCCGTCTATTCGTCGAACGAAGTAACAGGAGACAATATTGGAATGAAGGCCAAGCTCGATCCACGTTTGACACTCTCTTTCAAAATTCTCCTTTCCAGTTTCTGTCTTCACAGAACCTGGCTTAGGACTCTTGATAATGAGGTCAATATTCCAGTCCTTACGTCGTACTCGTTGCACATATCCAACCCCGCCCTCCGCGTAGAGCTTGTCATGGGCAAGAGGTAAAACTTGGCACAGACCGTCTAGGAGTATTTCGCCTGGTCGCCAAACACCTTTCGGCAACGGATCAGGATATTGTCGCGCGAAATCCTTGAGTGAAAAATTCTGAAACTCGTCGTCGAAGTCAGAAAAAGATGAACGCGTACCGCTAGTTTCACTGGAGGCGTTGTGTTCCAGCGTGGGCGTGTCAGGTTCGCCCTCAAGGAGATCGGCGTCTTGATTGGGCGCCGCGCTGTCTGTTAAAGGTTGATTGATTGGATTCGCGCGATCTACGTCGCCCTGAGAGTTAATTCCTGATCCGTTCCGTTGTGCAGGTGAATGAACGTTGTCCGTCGATCTGGCGCATTCTACGTTTCCTGCATACTCCAAAATGAAGTTTCTCTTACATCGGACGCAACGAGCCTTACGACCAGCGAGCGCCATGTCGATATTTTCATAGGGCGTAGAACAGTAGGGGCACCTGGCGCTGAATGTTCGTGGTTCCATTATAGGATTTCCATACGATGGACATGGGGTGACAGCAAAAGAACGACGGTAACTTTCGGGGAATTTTTCTACGTCTACCGCCGTTTTCACGAACTAGCGAAGGCGTTAGACGGTCAGCTGACTCTCAAATAAACGTGGCGTTACAATGAGCAATTCCGGCGGTATTCTTCGTAGAGCTGATCCAACTCGGATGGCAATAAGGTACCGTCATGCCATAGCGTCCGGAATTTGAAAGTGAGCGAATCTCCCTTGTTGAGCTTTTGTGCGCCATTGACTCCAGGATTTTGCGGTTCAAAATCATGCCTGCCGAATGGATTGCTTGCAAATAGTCCATAATCACGCACATGCCGCCACGGATGTGCGCCAAGAGAGTTGGGACCGTCGAGAACCGCAATTCCAAGAGTTGTTAGCGGAAATGATCGTTCGTCTTTCGCATCGAGAGCGTCTTGTAGTTGCTGCCCGGTTAGGTATGAAGCGACCGGACCTGTATAATTCACCCACCGCGATTGTTTACTCCAAGTATCGGCGTCTTTGTCGCCATTATCGTTGAGGATTGCGCCGCCCCAATCGGGTGAGAGTTTTTTCGAGGTAACGTTCATCGGACTGGGAACTCTAATGCCAAACGAACCTTCTTTGGTGTCGCCAAAAACAACATTGTCTTCAAGCGCGGTGATCGTGATAGAGAAATCGATATAGCGGATTTCCTGCGGTGTTTTGAGCTCCCCGAAAGAAACAACCCTCACGTCTCTACATATGTCGCGACCTTGCTTATCGTTGTACCACAGGTTTTCTGTGGTGATAGTTACGACTCCATTGTGCGCTTCAACATTTGCACCGTTAATTTGACGAATCGTAGACGGCGTTCCTCCCCAGAAATCACCACCGTTGACGTCGCCATGATTGAACCATAAGGATCGATGATGCGGATGATCTTTAACACCTCCACGTTCTGCGAGCGCCGCGTTACGATAAACCTCTCGCATAGTCGCGTCGTCTTCCTTGTCCGGTTCAACGACGTCTATCATTGGCCAGGCGCGTGTCGCTAGCGCTTGGTGTGGTCCGCAAATAGGCCAAATAATAGGGGAACCCTTAAAATCGGGACGGTATTCCGCAAAGAATTCATCGCCTAAATAGACGCGAATTCTGCCGTCGTCTAAAGCAACGTAGGTTGCGTTGTGTGGGTCCGTGTCCTTAGCCTGAGCGGAACCAAGACAACCTCCTAGCAGAAAAGCTAGCATTATAATACACAACATACTCAGGACAGACGTATCGGAACGAATTTTGTACAAGCGTCTGTGAACCAAACGACTACCAAATAGCGACATGAACGACCCCCATACGAATTGTTATAACAACGCTTGAATGTGAACGAAACCGCTTCTTTAAGGAGTAACGCATGGATTTTGAAGGCGCGTCTCTTCGCTCGAAAATAAACTTTTCTTTTGCGTTGGTGTTGATCCGCGATATTAGGTTTCTTGTATTGTTCTGTACGAGCGCATCTTTCACGAGTTGGAAACTGTGCTTGAGATATCGGGCGCGTTTCCTAACACGGACAAAGTCTGAAGAATCGTGGACAAATGAGTAATGCGAGGACCGTATTTGTCGAAAAAGTCGTTCAACAGATACTCGCTGTCTTGGAAGTCTTCATAGGATTCATGAATTTCGAACGCGAGCGACGATAAGAATTCCGTGTGGATTTTGCCGAGGCATTCAGCGGCGACTTTGCATGATTTAGCTAATTCTGGATTAGCGCGTTTCCACTGTGCTAGCTCGTTATTGCGCTGGCGCTGGGGCGCGCTGAGTTGATTGACGACCTGTTGCAGCAGCTCGTTTTGTTTGGTTTGAACCGTGATCAGCTGACGAATAAGGTCGGAGAACTCTGACCTTGGATCTGCGTGTTGCGTAATTGTGGCGGTTGGACTCACATCGATTGAGCTCGCGCCAACTAGTTCATATTGGGAATTATTAGTCATCTGATTTTAGTATCGCGCTGTGGCTGTTAGGGAGGAATTGCGTTGAAATGGCTTGTACGCCGCGCTAATAGCAACGCTCACGACTTTTAGCGACGTGGGCGCGGCGTCTTTCAAAACGACGAACTGACCAACGTTCGCTTATTATACACTCAAATTCGTTTCTTATCGGAAAAATCGCCCATTTTTACAGAAATAATCCCGCAGAGCGGGAATTTCTAGTTTTGGATAGAGCTCGAAGCAGAGGTTCCGGAATTTAAATCAAGATTCTCGGGATCGAAGACAAAGCCTGCAATGAAAGACAAACGACCTCTGAGCTCTAACTAGAAATTAATGTACTTTTGCCCTTTTTTCACCTTGCGTTTTTGGTTCATGAACGTAGAATATAGACAGGGGTTCTCTCCGGACTTTTTGCCCGGATGGTCAAATTTAGCGTGAGCCAGCGCCATAACAAGACTAGTGCAGGTGCCCGTCTGTGCGCTCGCTCGTCTCGCAGCGGCTCTTTCCAGGTCGCAACTGTTCGGAGAGACTCTTTTCTTTTATCTTCTCTTGGAGGGCTCGTCGTCGTGCTATTTCTGCTTTAGGAAGCTCAGAACGCTCAGCGCTACGATTCCCCCTGAACAGACGATGAAAATAATATCCAGTAGTGTGTTGGCCTTATTGAACGGAATACCGGCGATAAGATCGAGCAAAAAGAGTAGGAAAAGAACCGCTGAAATAGCCGCCGCAAAAATGCACAGGAACTTCGACATTACTAACACCCTGGTCGCTAAACCTCGAAAAGTTTCTAACACAACAAGCGCTCGCAGATAGGCGTCAAAAGCGCCTTACTTCCACAAAAAGACGACGTCGTACAATCGGCGAGGAACTTGAACCCTTGTGAAACTAGACTATGTTACACATGAGTTGAAAGTAGTATAACATACGTCGGAGAAATTTTCAACTAAGCGCCGCGTTTTTTTTCGTTTTTGCCTTGAATTTGTCTCATGCGAACGCTAGTCGCGCTAGTTATTCGCAACAGGCAGTCGAATTGTAAAGGAGGTTCCCTTGCCAACGGCGCTTTCTACGCGGATTTTTCCATGATGTTCTTCGATAATCTTTTTACAGAGCGCCAGACCTAGCCCTGATCCGCCTTTGCCTGTTGCGTCAGGACCTTTTTTGGTAGTGTAGAACATATCAAAAATGTGCCGGATTTTTTCTTGGGGCACGCCAATCCCATAGTCGCGAATCACGAGTTCTACGAAATTTGCTGAATCCTCGCAAGGTTGTATTTTGACTACGATTTTTCCTCCGTTAGGGCTAGCCTGACGCGCGTTGACCAATAGATTGACGACTACCTGCTGGATTTGATTGCCATTTGCTAGAACGTCTGGGACTTCCTGAAAGCGCTTTTCAACGACGATCCTATACTTTGACATCTCTCGTTCGAGAAGGAGCAACGCGTCTTCGACTAGCGCGATAAGATTTGTCGGTTCACGCCCGGGCTTTCGATTGCGAGCAAGTCCTAAAATAACGCTTACAATTTTCGCAGCGCGATTTGACGCTTCAAGGACTTTCGTGAAACACTGTTCTCTTGTCTCGTCGTCGCGCCGTCGTAGCCCCATCCTTGCGTAGTTGATTGTGAGCGTCAGAATATTGTTAAACTCATGCGCGGTTGTTCCTGTCAATTCCCCGACTGACGCGAGCGGTTGCAACGCTGTTAGCGTTTCCTCCAGACAATGAACTTTTTCCTCGAGTTCGGCAATTTGCAGGTCGCGGGGGTCTTGATTCATTCTTAAGGTTCCTTTTGCTCGTGGAAGAAGGCTAGACCGAATTTAACGACGTCAAACGTCGCGCTAATGATAAGCGCGCACTGCGGTGTTTGATCGTCCATCAATGAGTTTTCCCTCAGTCTTTTCTTAAAAGTAGCGGTTTTATCGTCACGCGCCTCTCGGCAAACGTTGTGAACAATGTTATTTTGCGCGACGGCATCTCCTCTCATTACGATTTGTCTCACGTTCTTTTCCTACGCTTCGTTTTAGGGTGGGCGCCTTCTGTTTGTTCGGTATAATATCGTGCGAATCTTGTATGGCGTCGAAACAAGACGGCAAGCGTCGAGCTTCGAACGCTCGTTGCTCTTTAATTCGTGGATTCCTGACGACGCCTCAGTTAACTATAACAAGAGGATTGAATGGGCGGTTCGTACTCCGATTTGAATACGTTCTTTTTTACGTTCGCGATTATTCTGCTTTTCAGCGGCTGGACGCTTTATTACGCTTGTCCCTTCATATGTCGTCGACATGGCGCGCGTCGATTTAACGAAGGACGTTTCATGGTCGCTAGCGCCTGTTTCAAAAGAGCGTTGTTCTTTTCCCCGCGAGATAGCAGCCTCTGGTTTTGCTACGCACTAGCGCTACGTCGTTCTTCACGGTTGGACGCTTCGGTAGAAGCGCTACAGAGGGCGGTTGCGTTAAAACCCGACGAATGTCAATTCTACTATGAGTGTGCAGATACTTTGTGCGCTCTTGGTCGATACACGACCGCTTTGGACGTCTTGCATCGTGTCGAGCTGACACGAAGACCAACCGTCGAGTTGGTTTTGACGCGCGCCGCTATTGAACTGGAGGCTCGACGTTTTCGCGACGTCGAAAGGGATTGCCAGTGGTTGGTGCGGCATGGTGGCGATCTTCTCAGCGCGCAGGCATACTGCATTTTGGGAATAATGAAGATTCTTACAGGACGTACAGAAGAGGGAGAATTTGACCTTGACGTTTCGTACCTCCTTGATCCCCAATCGAGCATAACGCGCGCATATTGCGCGGCTATTTTGTATCATCGCGGTATGAATCGCCAGACCGTTCGGTTGTGCGACGCTATTATTAAGACGGATCCGCGTTGCGCGATCGCTTACTACTATCGCGGCGTGGCGAATCGCCGAATAGGCGCGTGTCAAGAGAGTGAACGAGATTTAGCCAAGAGTCAACATATAATTGCCGAGAGCCAGAACGACGACGCGTGTCGGAAAGACAGGTTTTTTGTGCGCGCATTGGAACGAATAGAACAGGCAATATTGGGTTTGTCCGATAGCGTCTCCTAAGACTTTTCGCAAATGAAAGGATCAGAAAATGAACACAATGAATGCAAGTGACTTGAGTAATCGGCTGATTGCCATCGACTCTCTGGACGACCCGCGTCTGCAGCCCTTTTTGAATTTACGAGAGCGCACGCTGCGTGGCGAATCGCTTTTTATAGCCGAGGGTGCGCTTGTGGTCGAGCGACTCCTTTGTTCGGATTATTCGGTTGAATCGATTTTAACGATTCCGTCAAGAATAACCGACGTTCTCATTTCAATGACGCCCGAATCCACGCCCATATATTGCGTGCCTGAACGCGACATAATGAATCGTATTGTCGGTTTTGATTTCCACCAGGGCATACTTGCGATCGGTCGACGTCCCAATTCTTTTCCTAAGGTTGAGGACGCCTTTGCGCGTAACTATGGTTCTGCGCTACAGAGACGTGTCGAGGACGTCCGTTTTGCGTCCACGAGAACACGAGCGAATCGATGTTGGGTTGTTTTACCAGACGCGACGAAGCCGGACAACCTAGGTCTTGTATTTCGTTGCGCGGCGGCGCTTGACGCCGAGGGCGTTATATTGGGAGAGACGTGCTGCGATCCATTTTCGCGACGCGCATTGCGTGTGTCGATGGGAGGCGTCCTTCAGGTTCCTATTTTTCAGGCGGAGAATCTTGCGAAAGAGCTCGATTCTGCAAAGAAACGGCGCCCTATCGTATGCGTTGCGACGTTACTTGCCCCTGAGTCTTTGCCTCTGACAGAGTTTTTTAACGACAGGTTTGATGAAGAAACGGGATTTGTTTTTCTATTCGGTAACGAGTACTACGGGCTGGATCAACAAATGATCAATCTCTGCGATCATAAGGTGATCATTCCGATGCGCAACGACGTCGATTCCCTGAATCTGGGAACGTCGGTAGGTATATGTCTATACGAATTCAATCGGTGGGTTCGTTCGTGAAATTGTTTCGAGAGAAGCCGCTGTTGACAAGAGACAATCGCTTTTGTTTAATAGTCGTCGACGTGGCTTTTTTGAGAAAGAACGTTCAAAAGTGCGCTGGCGCTTCGACCCCATTGGGAGTCAGACGCATAGGATGCGCGGTGGCTGTTTGACTTATCATTCTTTCGAAAGAACATATATTGAAGGGTGAGGCTACTAAGATGAAACATTTTACTTTTCGTGCTGTAGGGGCTTACGTGTGCCTCGGAACGCTTATCTTTTTCGTTTCGGGATGCACCGAGTCGGTCGAAATGGAGTTTTCTGGATCGACGTCCGTTGAAAGCGGCGTTTCTGAACAAGACGCTTCCGCGTTAGAACAGGAAGAAGCGAAGACTCCGGCAGGGGGCGAAGCGGAAGCGCCGGACGAGGAGTACGACGTTAAACGTGCTGGCGTTGGCGCGACTGGAAAGGGACAGTATGGCGTAACTTCCGAGCAGCCTATGTCGATCATTACGACGCCCATTTCGACGTACTTCTTTGCACAAGAGAAGACGGTTTTCGATATGCAAATTCCTCAAGCGATGAATCTTTTTCAAGCGTCTGAGGGGCGTTATCCTAATTCAGAGGAGGAATTCATGGAGCGAATTATCAAGGCGAACATGATTAATCTTCCGAAGCTGAAAGACGGCGATTCATATTTTTACGACGTGCCTTCTCACACGCTCATGATACGCACGGTCAAGCAAAACTGAGTGTGACTTCCAGAGGAAGCTTCATTATTACGCGACTGGTTTTTCGTAATCGTCTTCTTCTCTATCAGTCGTCTTGGAAAGGGTGGAATTGACAGTGCGTCTTGGAGGGCGTCGTATGAGGTCTCTGATATATTTTCTTTGCGTGATTTTTGTGTTTTCTGTCAGGCTAGATGTTTTTGCGTTCGATGATTCATCGAGCGCTGTAGCACGGAATCGCGAGCAGGTTCTGCGTAAACTTGGGAACGAGTCCAAGCTCGGACTCAACCTGGCTGGCGTATGCGACTGGAACACCGAGTTGCCGTTCGTTGACGTGTTTCTGGAAACACGAAGATGGATAAGTCAACAAGAGGGCAAATCCTGGGGCGAGGGACCAGAATTGGAGCTTGACGAACGCGGTTGGGTTCGACATTTGGAGGACGGATGTTGGGTCGAAGTTCCCCTTTGCACTATTGACGGTGGCAACTATCCGTCTGGGATATACACTGTAACGTACGAGGGCAAAGGACAATTGGCGTTTAATGGCGCGCGCGTCGTTTCGGAGAAACAAGGGACGACGCTGATTGACGTTGACTCCCAGCACGGAGCGTTTTGGCTTCGGATTACGGCTACTGATCCGTCTGATTACATCCGTAATATTCATGTATACCTTCCGAACTTTGGCTCGTCTGATTTGCGCGCGGAGAACGGAATTTGGAATCCAGATTTTCTTGAACGCTGGAAATCAATGAAGGTTTTCAGAACGATGGACTGGCAGGCGACGAACGGTTCTAAGCTCCGAAAGTGGAGCGATCGTCCGCAAGTCGAAGACGCGACGTATACGAAATCAGGACTTCCTATCGAAATCATCTGTGATTTTATCAATCGCACGGACGCCGACCTCTGGTTTTGTATCCCGGATCAAGCGGACGACGACTTCGTAAGACGAACGGCGCAACTTCTCAAAGAGCAAGTGAATTCAGAGAAACTAATCTACCTTGAGTATTCAAACGAAGTTTGGAATTCCTCTTTTGAACAGAGTCGCCGAGCGTCGGAAAAAGGTAAAGCGCTCAAGATCGGCGAATCAGATTGGGAGGCGGCGTGGCATTATACGGCTCGGCGTTCGATTGAGATCTTTACCATATTTGAAGAGGTTTGGGGGTCGACGGATCGATTGGTCAGAGTGTTGCCGACGCAGGCGGTGAATCCATTTGTTAGCGAACAGATTCTGCAGTTTGACGACGCGTGGCGTCATGCCGACGCGCTCGCGATCGCGCCATATTTTGGTATGAGCGTACCGAAGGAAGATGTGGACGAAGTAATTGCGCTTGGCGTTGACGGAATGCTCAAAAAGCTCGAGAAAGAAATCCTGCCTGAGACGATTGACGCAATTAAGAAACAGAAGGAGGTGGCTGATCGATACGGTCTGAAGCTGGTCTGTTACGAAGCAGGTCAGCATTTAGTTGGACTGTGGGGAGCTAACGATTCGGAAGAACTTAACAGAATTCTCATGTCGGTCAACCGTAGCGAGCGAATGGGCGAACTGTACGATCGTTACTATCGTGCTTGGGAAGAACTAGGCGGTGGAACCCTTTGCCACTTTTCGTCTGTTGGCAAGTGGACGAAATGGGGGTCATGGGGCTTGATCGAGTACGCGACTGAAATGCCGGAGGATTCCCCGAAATACCGAGTTACATTAGAGTACGCTAAACGCTGGAACTGTAAGTAAAAGGTTTGCGAAAAGTCGTATTGAATCGACAGAGGCGCTACGAGATAGGATTCTCATGGCGCCTCGCTTCATGACAACGCTACAACTTGATCTTTATCATAGCGTATTCATTCGTTCTTTACGAAGTTTTTCCTGTTCTGCGACGATAGCGCACGCGACGAAATGATAGTCTTCTTGCGTCAATTCATCCAAGTCGTCGGCGTTTTCAGAGAATGCGTCAACAATAGCCGCTGAAATGGTGTTGACGCCTGAAACCTCTTGTAGCGCTATAAGCGTCCAAAGACCTTCGCCCTTGCCGTCGCCGTCTATTAGTTCGATCGAGATGGGGTAGCGTCCGTCTTCTGAATACGCGTGCGCGACGTACGCATGACTGGACAAGCCGTCGCAAACGGTACAGGGCGATCCGTCTCCCCAATTTACTCGCCAACGCGTAATTGAATTGGTCAACGCTTCCAAAGCGATACGCACCAGTCCAGGCGATTCTTTAAACTGTGCTATTTCAGCTTGCGCTTGCGGCGGCGCGTTGACGTTCGCTACGTCGATCGTGGTGGTCGTTGTGACGCCGTTGCGCGTGCGCAGGTATGACAACGTATTTCCGACGATCTGAGTAGGATCAACCCAATACGGCGTTCCATAGGTGATCGCGTCAATATCGCCGTCGCCGTCAAAATCCCACCTCGTTGTTCCAGCTGGAACCAACTCGTTAACGTCGACGGCCGAACCAGGTTGCAATGCGACATAATCGGCAACGTTCAACTCAATTTCAGTAAAGGCGACGCCGTTGAAATTTGCGTCGCTTCCGAGGAATTGGGGCGAAACGATGATCTTGTCAAGTTTGCCATTCTCAAGGAGTTTATCGGAATCGATGGAGACGCTGACGGTTTGCGCCGTTTGGTAATTGTTCTGGTCGAACATTAGGACGTCAGTCGAAAGAACGGCGGCGTCAGTAGAACTCTTTAAAAAGACGATTTTCGTTCCAGAGGGCGCAGTCGATAATGAAATGGTGAACGAGCCGTTCTGATTGACTGAAATATTGTAATCAGAGGAGTCGTCGAGCGTTTCAATAGAGGTTCGCGCTGACGCGGCGCGCGCAACATTGATAGCCGAAGTGAGAGACAACGCGCGAGCGCTGCCTGCCACCGCAGCGCCAGAAGAGGTTAATTCGTCCGTTTGCCACGTCCAGTCGACAACATGAGCCCCCAGCGATTTGGGATTAATTGTGAAAGTCAAGTAGATTGACTCGTCGCTTCCAAGGGTGAAGGAGTTGCCGACGTCTATTTCGTCGCCATGTTCCGTCGTGAGCTTATATGAAAGAATTCCTGAGGGAATGACGCTGTTGTCGGAAAAATTGGAAAGTCTAATATTGGACCCGCCATAGTTTGTTATTTTGAGCGTCTTCGAGACTGAACCGCTATTGACGGCGAAATCGTCAAGACACAAATGATTGTTGGCGAGCGGCGATTGAAGATCTGCGTCAATAATAACAATCTTGTCGTTCGCAACTAAGTGAGAGACGTCTGCCTGTGCGTAGTTTGATTCGATTGCAGTCGAGGAAAAGGTCGGCTTAGAGGACGCAGAGTCGGAAGAATAGTAAGCGGCAACGTCGGCGCTTGACGCGACGTTTTGTCTGAGCGCGCAATTTTGAAAGTTCGGTGCGCCGTAAGAATAGAGCGCGCCTCCGAGCTCAGCAGCTTCGTTACCCCACAGCGTCGAATAGTGGAAGGTTGAGACACTGCCAAACGAGTCTGACACAGCGCCTCCATTTCTAGCTTGATTCGCTAGGAACGTTGTATACTGCGCGTTAAAAGTCGACAGATTGCGCACGCCGCCTCCGAACGTGCCAGCGCTGTTGCCGACGATGGTCGAACTAAAAAGGGATGCGGAACCGTTATTCGCAATTGCGCCGCCTTCGCCGTAAGTTGACTTGTTGTTGCAAAGGGTCGTGTCGACAATAGTAAGCGTTGCGTCTACATAATTGAGAATTCCACCGCCCGCGCCGTTGGAGCCTTGCGCCTGGTTTCCCGATAGATTGGAACGCGTGATAAACGCGGTTCCTTGATTGACAAAACCTCCTCCACTGGTGCTTGACACATTACTTGATATTTGAGAATCTGCGACATTGAGACTGCCTGCATTGACTATTCCCGCGCCTTCGTACGCCGAGGAGTTAGTAATTTGCGAGGAAAGGAGCCATGAAAGCAGTCCGCCTTGCATATAAATGGCGCCGCCTTTGTTCTGAGCGGAGTTTGAATCGAAGTACACTCCGCGAATCTCGAAAAAGCCTGACGTCGAATTGAGAGCGCCGCCGTTGTTGACTGCGTTGTTGAAAAAAAACTCGCTTTGAGACGTTGCAAGCGAACCGGTGTTAAAAATCGCGCCTCCGTCATTAGCGGAATTGTTGGAAAACGCCGAATTGGAAATTTGGACGCTGGCCGCGTCTGACACGTAGACGGCGCCTCCTGAGGCGCTGGCAATATTACCCGAAAAGCTCGTGTCCTTGATCGAAACAGCCTGGGAATCTTGATAAAGCGCCCCGCCGCTTATTGCGCTGTTCTTTAAAAAGGCGACTTCCGTTAAAACAGACTCGCCGTCTCCATAAAGGTAGATTGCGCCGCCGTATCCCGCGCTGGAATTATTACGCAACCCAACGTTGCTCAGTGTTATCGGCGCGTCGGAGGCTATCGCGCCGCCGTTGCCCGACGTCGACTGATTAGAGTCAAAGAGACAATTGGTAAACGTTGCGGCGCCGTCTTTGACATATATTGCGCCCCCGTCGCCAGAACGATTGCTGAGAAACGTCGTATTGAGCGCTGTTAGTGATCCTGCGTTCAAAAAAACGGCGCCTCCCTTACTTGTCTTGCTCGCGGTATTTCCATTATTCGAGAAAACGGTGTCGATGAAGCGAAGCGTTCCTGACGCCGCGTATACGCCGGCTCCTGACGCTGTCGACGACGTATTGTTTTCGATGACGCAATCGTACGTCGCGAGATTACAGTACGAGGCGAGCTGAATGCCGGCGCCGCGCGACGAACTAGTCGTGCCGCCGGTAACCGTAATATTGTGGAGACTGAGATTCGTCGGAATCAATTCTGTTCCACCGTACGCGTAGAAAACGAGGGAGTTTTGCGCTTTGATTGTTACGTTGCCGACGTCGGACGCGTCTATGACGACGCTCTTACCTGAGAGTTTGAGCGATTGATTGGTGGTTGACAACGTGATTGAACCGCCTACTGTAAAGCGTATCGTGGACGAGACAACACCCGCGCGCAAATCTTGACCGGCGTAGTCAAGCGCTTCGCGGAGCGTTATTTTCCCGTCTGACGCGTTTGTTACGTCGTCAAGTGAAGTTACCCAAATTGCGGATTGTCGCTCGGCAGATTCGAAAGACGACGCGGCGACAAGCGCTTGATAGTCGGCGCTCGAAGGCGAGAGCGAAAGAAGATCGCGCGTTTCAAGACTTTCAAAGCGGCATACTCGCGTACGGATAGAATCCGACGTCTCCGCTACACGTGTGCTCGAGGACTTGCGGAAAGTGAAAGGTTTCGGGAAATGCATTCTTTTCTCCTTTGCCTTCAAAACGGCTCCAATTGTACGCGCTACCCATGAATCGGTTCATGCGCGCCCGGACTAACGCGTTAAATGTGACGACTAAAAACGCTGTGCGCTCACCCGTTTATTATACGCAATTAGGCTAAACACGGTACCGAGAGGACGCGAGTTTTTTGTTTTTTGTCGACAACGAGACGACTCCCTCCGTCTTGGATTGGGCGAGACGATGAAAAGTTGCGTTTTTCCAACAAAAAGGACTTAATATGCCGACGAAACGCAAGCGACTAACTCGTTGAGCGCTCTCAGCCCGTTATGATCGTTTATTGCCGAATAAGTCGACCGTATCGAGCCAGATTGTAACAGGTCCGTCATTGACAAGAGCGACGCCCATATTGGCGCGAAATACGCCTTCTTTCACGCTGAGTCCCAAACTTGCCAATTCGCAGACAAAAGAACGATAGAGCTCTTTGGCTTTGTCTGGCGGTGCGGCGTCGGTAAAGCTAGGACGATTCCCTTTGACGCTGTTTGCGTAGAGCGTGAACTGACTCACCACGAGAATTTCGCCGCCTACGTCATGAACGTCTAGATTCATCTTACCTGCGCCGTCGTCAAAGATTCGTAATTTACTAATCTTCTGAGCTAGACGCCGCGCGTCTTCTTCGCTATCTTCCTGACCCACGCCAAGGAGGATAAGTAACCCTCGACCAATCTGACTAACGACGCGGTTATCCTCGTCGAGCAATTGCACGCTTGCTTGGAGCGTGCGTTGAATACAAGCTCTCATAACGTCGCCTTTCTTGCAACATCATGTAAACACGGTTTCTTGCGTTCAATTACAGTAAAGCCGATCGACGCGACGCGCCGATCGGCTTAGTTAATTTCATTTTTCGTTTTCGTCGGAATAACAACTCTGCGTCAGCTAAGAACGAAGAGCGAGGAATGTCAATCCGTTTCCATTCCGATTACGGACGAAGACGTCAAACGAGCTCTTTTTTCGAACCGACAAGCGATTTCAGACGTTCAGCGAGCAACGCCGAGTCGAACGGTTTGCGGAATGTTTCGTTGATGCATGAGCGGTCAAAGCTAACGTTGCTACCGTCGTCTGGCAGAAGCGCGATCAGGATGACGTCGGCGAATTCTGGGTTGTGTCGTAGATTTTGACAAATCTGCACGGCTTCAGAACGACCGATTGAAAAGTCGACGATAATGCAGTCGGGATGGAAGCTTTCCGCTTGAATTCCTGCGTCAAAACCACTGGAAGCGACGGCAACGCGGAACGCCTTGTCGATCGGCAATTCGCGTTTGACGCTTTCGATCAAAACTTGGTCTTGCGCGACGATCAAGACTTTGGCCAAGGTTTCGTCGACCAACTCGCCTAGAGGCATGCCATGCTCCTTAAGGAACTTGATCAGACACTCGCGAGGGATTCGGCGATCTTGCGAACCCGGGATACGATATCCCTTGAGCCGACCGGAATCGAACCACTTGCTAACAGTTCGAGGGGCGACTTTACAGATCTTAGCGACCTGGCCAGTTGTAAAAACCTTCATTTCAGGCTCTCCGATAAATAATACGCAATGGTTATCCAACGAAGCTTCCGCTCCTGTGCGGAAACTTATGCCTACGTCGATTAGCGCGCTACTCTCCTTCGCGGCGCGCAGATCAACGGTGTTGATTTGAGGCTAACGAAAAATAATGTCGTATTTATAAGGAAGCGACGCTCGATGTAATCATAATTTCACGAGCGTTCACGTTATTACAACGCTCACGACGCTCTTGCACGCGCGAACTGTTGTTCGCAACGACGGCGCGCGTTGGAATTATTTCCGTTGACTTTTTGATTGTCGGTTATTTCGACTGTGCGACATAAACGAAAACAAAAAAGATGTCGGAAATTTTCTTTGAGACGCTTGCGATGTACGCATAGCGCCGTCTGGGGCGCAGCTTCTCAACGGTAACGACGCCGCGTAGGCGACGAACTCCCTTGCGCTAGCGTTTAGCGGCTCCGAGGAATTCCGCTAGCGCCTTTGCAAACGAAATATCGGTTAGTTCTGACAATCAACTTTAATCGGTTTTTGGGAATTGGAACGATGTAACGTATATATTGGGCATACTCCGTATGCGGAGGTTATGAGGAAAATGAGGGAATGATCGGTAATTTCCACAGGAAAATCTTAAGATGAACGCCTCACATATGGAAAGCGAGAAAGATTTTAGTAAAATAGGTATATTGGATAAGGTTGCTTCGACATACGACCGTGTGTCGGCGTAGCTATGAAATGTGGCGCGCGAAGGTGTGTTTGGCGCGCGGAACGTAGGAGAACGCAAATGAATTCCTCGTATCTTGTCGATCAGACGGTTGCTTCTGTGCGGCTTGGCGCTGAATCGAATGAAGTCGAGCTGATAGACGCGACGTCAGGGGTTAATGAAGCCGACTTGGAGGCTATGCTGGATTACGCCGCGCGCGTGGAATTACTGAACCGCCGATTTGACGCCAATAATATATTCAGTTTTACGCTTCCCTCCGAGCGAGCCGCTATTGGTCGTATTACACCGAGGCGCAATGCGGAGAGGTCTGTGGACGAACTGTATTTTCAGTGTCTTGTTATTACGCCCGAGACATTTTATCACGCCGGCGCGAACCCGTCGACGATCATTCACCTGGCGCTCAATACCATGCGTTTTGCCTTGTACTCGCCTGGCAAGACGCTGTTGAGTTTTCCGTTGATTGAGGGTGGAGCGAGCGTCAAAGTAAGCGATCTGCGTCTTGCAATGAGGCATGTTGGCGCGCGGTCGCTTGTCGCGCTGACACAAGCGGTCTTAGAGAACCGACAGACGTTTTTCGTCGCTAATTACAACGCTTACTTCCTTCTCGGCTGCGTTTTCAGTCTTCTTCCTCTCCATGCTCGCCGCGCGCTGACTTTTGCCGTTGGAATGCGGTTCCGAAACGAACCGAATATGAGATTAGTAGGCGCGACAATACCACGTCGACTTGAGTCGCAGTGCGTGTTTTCGGTTGAGGCGGACTCCTTTATAGACGTTCGCGACACGACGGCTCATGGCGGCGATTACCCACCGGAAAACGCTTGGGGCGCCCTTATCGAGAGAGTATTATTGTCGGACGAACTAGAACGTTTTGCGCTTCGTCTAAGCGAGGAATTTGTCGCCTACGCGCAGGCGCGTTCCGACGAGCCGTATCCCATAATGACGAACGAGGAGGTTGTTGAACTGGGACGGCGTTGGTTGCAGGATTACAGTAATCAGTTTGAAGCGATCAACATGGAAGATTTCTATGGCGACGTCTTTGACCGGACGCAGCAGGACGAAGCGGCGGATTTGGAAGTGGGAGACGATAATGACGACGAATTTACTCTCGACACGCCGTGGAACGACTTTGAACGTGAGAAAGACGGAGAGGAATGGAAAGAAGGGTTGCCAGACGACTATACGGATTTTCTGGAGGAGTCCCAGGCTACGCAGGACGGATGGAAAGTTTTACGTTCTTCAGACGCCAACGATATTAGGATAATTATAGTCTATCCCAACCCATCAGAGCCTTCCGACGAGGAAGTTCAAACGACTTCTAACGAATCAAACCGACAGGACGAGCAGGAAGACGCGTCGATAGGCCAAAAGAACGTCGTCCCGACGACGAGCGTCTCTGCTGACGAGATTCAACGCCAGATCGAGCGCGACGCTCAAGGACTGTCGTCCCTTTTGACGCCTCGCGGACAGACGTCAGGCGGCTCTAATCAAGTCGAGTCTGAGTCGACGCCGCGTATTGTGGGCTTGAATCTTGCGCCTTTTGCATTGTTGACAGGAGAATTTCCTGAACGAGACGTTCTTCTTCGCAAGCTCGACACGCTTGTTTCGCGCGTTATTGCTCGCGACGGAGGCGCAAAGGACGACTTGACCGCGTTCTGGAATGAGCTTCGCGCGTCTCAGGACGACGATTTCATTCTGCGTGTTCGCGGGATCTATCTGTCTTATCTCAACAGGAAGAGAATGGGAACCGACGACGAGGAAACGAGCGATCATGTTTCACGACTACTGGGGGTTCTCGACGTAATTGCAATCATGATATAATAACGCATATTGGATGTGTTAGGCGTTCGTCGTTATGCGCGTAGCGCTATAGCTATAGTATTAACGTCTTGGATAGTGGATCGGCTACAAAAGTGACAAGGATAATAAGAACTCTCCTGATTCTGACGCTACTCACGATTGGCTCGTTCGTGCCGAGCGCGTTCGCGGATACGCGCAATTTTACCGTCGTTTTGCGGCAGGACGGCGATGACTCTGCGGTTCCGGCTGAACGCGGACTTGACGCGATCGATCCTGCGCCGAATGTTACAAGCGTTGTTCCGAAAGCGGTAGCCGGTGATTCTGAATTGCCGACTTCAAACCCTCCCTCCGAGTCGACGGAGCGTCCGCCTTTCGATTACGCGCAATTGGACGACGAGCCGGACAAGCTCAAGAAACTCGATAAGACGTCGCCAATATGGTGTTCTTCTGATCGTAAACGTGTCGCATTGGGAGGCGAGATATGTCTACGCGAGGGCGCGCTCGAGTTTTTTGCCTGTAAACGCAATACGAAGGATTACGAGTCTATTATAGCGCTCGACACGCCTCCGCACCTGATTCACGCAGCGCTCCTTGCGATCGGCGCCAAGCAGGGCACGCCGGCGAAATTTGATCCAGTGTTTGTGCCGCCCACTGGAGACGCGATAGAGATCGAGGTGCGTTGGTTCGACGAGCGTTCGGGCGTTAAACGCAAGATTCGCGCTCAGGAGCTAATATCGGAAAATGAATCGAAAGAGACGATGCGCGCCGACTGGGTTTTCACCGGTGGACTTTTTGGCGTCGATCCGGACGGTAAAAGATATTACTTGGCTAACGTAACGGGCGAAGTTTTTGGCGTCTCAAATTTTCCCGGCTCTGTTTTGGACGTTCCATTTGAAAGTCCCAGCGATTACTCGAATCTGTTTTACACGCCAAATACCGAGAAAATTCCACCAATTGGCACTCGCGTCTTGCTCATCCTCACGCGCAAAACCGACGCGATCAAGACGGACAATTCCGACGGACGGTAAAGGAGCGCGTCTTTCAACAACGTATAATTCAGTTGCATTTGTCGCGCCTCGTAGAGCGGCGTTATTAAGGAAGTGATAATGGAAAGAGATTACGGAACGGAATATGTTTTCACAAATGGGAACGCCGGTAACGCTGAAAAGCTCATTGAAGAGCAACGCCGCGAGTTTGCGGCGAAGCGACTGACTTGGTGGATCATTTGCTTATGCGTTTTGCTCGCGATAGTCGCGCTTCCCTCCTTGGCGGAGCGAATAGCCTATTCTCATCAAAGGGGAGTAGAACGAGCAAAGCGCGACGCGGCTGAAAGTTTCCTGAAAGATCATCCTGACGCCGCCGATAAAGGGCGGATTCCGTATGTTGTCAAGCTGGTAGGATCGAGCGTCGTTGGTATAAAGACGAACACAGTGCGTCGTGGAATGTGGGGCGATACGGCGATAGCCGAAGGTCAAGGCTCCGGCGTCATTGTCGACGCGTCGGGGCTTATCGTAACGAATTTTCACGTCATATGCGAAAAAGGACGCTTAGTCGACGGAGTAGAAATTGTTCTGAGCGACGGTCGTTCGATCTCGGAGGGCGTCTTTCTGGTTGGTTTTGACGAGGAGATGGATCTTGCCGTCTTAAAGCTGGAAGCGTCCGGGTTGACGCCGATCGAGTGGGGCGACAGCGACGCGCTCGAAGTAGGCGATCCTGTCTTAGCGCTCGGTAATCCCTACGGTCTAGCAAAGACGGTAACCGAGGGTATTGTCAGCGCGAAAGAGCGTTTTATATACAACGAGCGCGGCGTTATTAGCCAGGAATTTCTGCAGACGGACGCGGCGGTCAACCCCGGTAATAGCGGCGGCGCGCTCGTCGACGATCAAGGTCGATTGGTCGGAATCAATACGGCGATTTATGGCGGTCAATATCAGGGTATCAGCTTTGCTCTTCCTAGTAAGCGCGTGCGCGAAACCTATGACCGCATTTTGCGTCAGGCGACTCACTAAGTTTGCTAAGGCTTGTGAAAGGAGCGCGCAACGGTGAAGAGAAGTTGGAATTATTGGTTGATCGTAGCGTTGGCAATACCCTTGACGACGTTGTTTCTTTACATTGCTTCTGCGCAGGGCGCTGACAACGACCACGACGCTCAGAAGCAGAGCGAGGAAGATCGTGAATTATTCGACGATTTGCGCTTTGAGCGCGGGTTTAAGATAATCGATATTGCTAGGAAGCCCCGAGCGCTCGGAACGCTTAATTTGACCGAGCCAATGAAAGACGAGGACGATGCGTCCGGCGCTCCCGCGTGGGGGTTGGCGCAGCATAATTCGAAATACGATTTGACGCGTTGCGACGTACGGTCGGAAGGCTCCGCGCGATTTGTCGAGACTCCGAGTCAACGCGTAGCGCTTTCGACAAACGTTTTAGGCGAAAACGTTTTGACGTTGCGCGTTTCCACAGATCAAGAGTACGCGTCGCCGAGGCGCGCTAACGAACCGTGGATTCACCTTTTGCTAACGTACGATTTTCCTAAACAGAATCGCGTCGCATTTAAGGACGTCGACTCGTTGATTTTCTCTTGCGACGCGCGAGTTGCCGATTGGAAGCGTTTGCAATCGGTCGAGAGCTATGATTCCAACATTCATGCGACTCAGGCGTCAGTCTACTTTGCGATTCCGAACGGTAAGCCTGGCTCGGAAGACTTGGACGACTATATATGGTTTGGCGTCTCCTTCTTCGACGATCGTTATGAAGTTCAGAGTTCCTACGTAGCGCTGGACGGCGATCCCAAGACGATTGGAACCGGAAAGTTGATCTATCGCCTTGGCGATCAGAAAACGATTGATACGATTTTGGGAGGCGTTAATCCTTATTCCGGCGATTGGGCGCATATAGAATTCGATTTGAAGCGCTATCTCCCTGAGGCGCTGGCGGCGGCTCAGAAGAGGGGACTACTGACTCATTCAGAACCCGACGATTTTGTGATCGCGCACTTCAATTTCGGCTGGGAGACTCCGGGGGTGTACGAGTCGACCCTTGAAATAAAGAATCTACATTTGAGAGCGCGCAGGTCTGAAGGACAATAGATTTCAAGGAACGAAATTTTTTAAGAGAAAAAAACCTAGGCTGGCGTTGACGAATTTTTGTTTCTCGATACATTATAGGTTGACGTGGAGCTAATTCACGCGATCACGTCGGTAACGGACGTCGGACTTGAATTCATCAGATTCAGTAGAAGAGAAAAATGAAATACTTTAGCTTTGCGCAACGTTTTTGGTTTAGCTTTACCATGTCTGTCGTGGTATGAGCGTAATTTGTAATGCAAAAACGAAACGTAAAGCGGATCGCTAATCGACGCGTTGCAGGTTATGCTTGCAACGCGTCCTTTTTTTTGCGCGCTGATGCGCGCCGCTATGTTGGGAGTCTAAAATAAATGGATCTTACTGACTATCGGAGTCAAATTGACTCTATCGACGATCAGATCGTAAAGCTGTTCGCACAAAGAATGACTATGTCGGACGAAATTGCTCGATTCAAACAGGAACACAACCTACCCATCGTCGACATGAAGCGAGAGCGCGACAAGTTGCACTGTATTGTCGAGAACTCGCCGGAGAATATTCAGGAGTACGTTCCGCTCCTTTATTCGCTCATGTTGGAGTTGAGTCGGAGCTACCAATACAGTTTGTTGGGGGTTGGTAGCGAGCTGACGCGACGAATCCAAGAGGCGGTCGAGAACACGCCGAAGCTGTTTCCGTCCCACATTTCCGCCGCGTGCCAGGGAGTCGAGGGCGCGAATTCACAGATTGCGTGCGATCGTCTCATTAACGGCGCCAAGATTATGTACTTCTCGAATTTCGAGGGCGTTTTCAGCGCGATCGAGAAGGGGTTCTGCAAGTACGGCGTCATTCCTCTTGAGAACAGTCTTGCTGGCTCGGTGAACCAGGTCTACGATCTCATGCAACGGCACCAATTCTACATTGTGCGGAGCATTCGTCAGAAGATCGACCACAATCTTCTCGTGAAGCCCGGCGTGAAATTGTCGGAAGTTCGCGAAATCTACTCGCATCAGCATGCGATTAGCCAGTGCGCGGAGTTCCTTAACGGACTCAAAGACGTTAAGATCATTCCCTGCGAGAACACGGCGATTGCCGCAGAACGCGTTTCTACGTCGGAACGTCGCGATATTGCGGCGTTGGCGTCGCGCTCCTGCATTAAATTGTACGGACTCGAGTGTCTCAAGGCGTCTGTGCAAGACAAGGACAACAATTACACGCGTTTTATCTGCATCTCAAAAGATCTCGAAATTTTCCCCGGCGCTAATCGCACAAGTCTTATGGCGAGTCTGTCGCATGAGCCGGGTTCGCTCTATAAGTTACTCGCACGTTTCTATGCGCTCGGCGTCAACTTAATCAAGCTCGAAAGCCGACCGTTGCCCGATCGCGATTTCGAATTCATGTTCTACTTCGACCTCGACGCGCCGGTCTATTCGCCTCGTTTTATTCAACTCATGGGCGAACTCAGAGGCGTTTGCGAGACCTTTACGTACCTCGGTAGCTATAGCGAAGTGATCTAAATCTGACACAACGCGACGACGAAGCGCTATGCGCAAGAGAGCCGCTCTCATCGGGGCGGCTTTTTTCATGCGACGGCGAAATATCGTTTATTCTAGGCGCGCTAATTTTGCCTCTTTTTACGCTTGTTAACAATATCAAGGTTAAAATGGGGTAAAGATGGCGGTAATTTGAAAAAAAACTTGATTTTTCCCGATGATCCGATTAAACTAGGAAAGGTCTATTCTGTAGCGTGGATAGCCGATAAGGATTGAAGCGCGGTTCATCCTCGGACGATTGCGCATTGGAATGCGTTGGCGTGTGGTTCGTCGCGCTGGAATTGCCGGAAATTATGATTACGACGATAAGGGAACTTATATGGCGAAACGACTAAATTACCTCGGAATTTTGAACCAGAAGGGATTACTTAGCGTCAATCAGGCAAAGGAAGCGAAAGAGCTAGCCGCGAAAACGAACGTCTCTATTCAGGAAGCGCTCAAGCAACTTGGTTATGTTACGAGCGAACAGATAGCGCAAGCGGTCGCGCAGGAGCACGGTAAACGCTACGTCGATCTTAAGGACGTGGCAATTCGACCGGCGATCGTCGAACTTATTTCCGAATCGATTGCGCGTGAAAACTGCGTCTTGCCCTATGAAGAAGACGGCGACGCGCTCGTGGTGGTTGTGAGCGATCCCGACGACGTTGAGGTCTTTGAGAAATTACGCTTTATTCTCCAACGTCCGATCGAAGCGGTTATTTCTTCGCGCGAAGCTATTCAGGAGGCGGTCAATCTGCATTATGGACAGAACGTCGGCGAGTCTGCAGACTCAATGATTCAGGAAATGACCGACACGGCAATCAACTTTACTGAGGTTGAGAGCGGCGGCGCCGACGCGGATCAAGCAGGCAATAGTACGGAAAGCGACGCGCCTATCGTTCGCTTGTGCGATCAGATTATTGCGGAAGCGGTGCAGTTGCGCGCGTCCGATATTCATATCGAACCCTTTGAAGATCGCGTGCGCATTCGCTATCGTATCGACGGCAAGCTGGTAGAGCGTGAAGCTCTGCCGAAACGTTTCCAAGGCGCGTTGATGTCGCGTTTCAAGATTCTTGCAAAACTCGACATTGCCGAAAGACGGCGTACGCAAGACGGACGTATTAAACTGACGCTTGGCGAAAAGGAACTCGACTTGCGCGTTTCCGTTATTCCGACGAATCACGGACAGTCGATCGTCATGCGTATCTTGGATAAGGACAATATTCGCGTCAGTCTCGTTCAACTCGGATTTAGCGAGCGCGACTATAAACGTTTTACTCAATTGATTGCGCGTCCTAACGGCATTATTCTCGTTACCGGTCCGACTGGTTCGGGTAAGACGACTTCTTTGTACGCGGCGCTCAACGAACTCAATACGCCGACCCGCAAGATTATCACGGCGGAAGACCCTGTGGAATACTATCTACCCGGTATCAATCAGGTGGAAATCAAGCACCAGATCGGTCTCGACTTTGCCGCTGTTATTCGTTCTATGTTGCGTCAGGCGCCGAACGTTATTCTCGTCGGCGAGATGCGCGACTTGGAAACGGCGTCGATGGGTATTCAAGCGTCTTTGACGGGACACTTGGTCTTTAGCACGCTTCACACGAACGACGCGCCTTCTGCAATTACACGTCTCGTCGACATGGGCGTGCCGGGATATATGGTGGCGAGCTCCGTTATCGGCATTATGGCGCAGCGCCTCGTACGAATGGTGTGTCCGAAGTGTAAACGTCCATACACGCCAAGCGAAGCGGAACTGCGCGCCGCACAGATTACGCCTGAAATGGCGGCTAAGGCGACTTTCATGAAAGGCAAGGGGTGCGTGAACTGCAATAAGACGGGCTATCGCGGTCGTCGCGCCATTTTTGAGCTCATGTATATGTCGCCGCGCGTCCGTGAAATGACGTTTAAAGGCGAATCGACGTCGAAAATTCGGCAGTTGGCGCGTAGCGAAGGGATGCACGTGCTCTTTGAGGACGGGATCGTCAAGGCGATGAAGGGCATTACAACGATCGAAGAAGTCATGCGCGTCGCGCGCTTGGAAGACGATTGATTGGCGGTCGCGCGCGCATGAGAAAATATTAGAGAGATTTTGGCAACATCAAGTTTATGCTTTATTAGGATATTGACGTATGGGAACAATCCTTATTGACAAACTTTTGGAGACGGTCGTCGTGCGCGGCGCCTCCGACTTGCACATTGCGGTTGGACAACCGCCCGTCTTGCGATTGCACGGGCGACTTGTCCGCCTCGAAACGAAGTCCCTTGAGCCGGCCGACACGGTCTCGCTCATGAAGAGTATCACGCCGGGTCGATGCCAACAGGAGTTGCAGGAGCGCGGCGGCACCGACTTCGGGTTTGCGTTCGGCGATAAGGCGCGTTTCCGTGTTTCCGTCTTTAAGCAGAAGGGCAACACGGGTATGGTTCTTCGTCAGATTCCTAACGATCTGTTGTCGATGGAGCAGTTGGGCACGCCACCCGTCATGAAGGATCTCATTCAGCGTCCGCGCGGTATGATTTTGGTAACTGGACCAACCGGTTCGGGTAAATCGACGACGCTCGCCGCGTGTATCGACTGGCTCAATACGAACGTGGACCACCATATTATTACGATCGAAGACCCGATCGAGTTCTATCATCACCATAAGAAGTCGACGGTGAACCAGCGCGAAGTAGGAGTCGACGTCATGTCCTTTGCGGACGCGATCCGCGGCGCGTTGCGTCAAGACCCTGACGTCATTCTGGTCGGTGAAATGCGCGACTTGGAAACGATCGAAGCGGCGATTACGGCGGCTGAAACGGGGCACGTTGTTTTTGGAACGTTGCACACGACGGGCGCGCAAGGTACGGTCAACCGTATCATCGACGTGTTCCCCACGAACCAGCAAGAGCAGATTCGAACGCAGTTGTCGACCTCAATCATCGGCATTCTGTCGCAGCAGCTCCTTCCGCGTATTCAGGGCGGGCGTATTGCTGCGTACGAAATGCTTGTCGTTACGTCCGCAATTGCGAACCTGATTCGTGAAAACAAGACGTTCCGTATTAACTCCTCGATTCAGACCGGGCACAAACTCGGTATGCAACTGCTAGACGATCATCTTTTCCGACTCTGGAAGGATCAGACGGTAACGAAGCAAGACGCGCTCACTAAGTCGAACTTTCCCGAACAGCTGGCCGAGAAAATGCGACGCTGGGAAATGGGGTTGGGCGCGCAGCAGGAGGAGGAAGAGGACGAGGAATAGATTCCCGTCAAGCGCTCGCGCGCTCTTGGCGCCAAATTTGCCTACTATACCAACAGACCGACGCGTCGGTGTTTTACTCGATTAAAATCGCGCGTTGCTGTTTCAAAACGGTACGTTTGGCGCCGCGTTTCAATACACGTCAAGGAACGCGCGCGCAATCGGCATGGGAACGCTTTGAACGGCGAACGGCGCCGGTTGGAAAAGGAAGAACTTTTTTCAACTTTTCGTTGCGCGCGACGCGTAATAAGTTTGCGCGTGGCGCGGCGCTTACTACGAAAGCTATAACGAGTAATTTTACTGACACGAGGGCACATTCATGGCGCGAAGTTTTGGTCAGATCCTTGTCGACCTAGGTTTTATCGACGACGAGCAATTGGACTTGTTGCGCGAGGAACAGGTTCAACGTCCGAACGACCTGCTGGGGCAGATTGCGATCAGTATGAACATGATCACCGAGGATCAGGTTGCTCAGGCGCTCGCCGAGCAGTTTGGACTTCAAGTGGTCGCCGTTTCCGATTTGACGATTCCGCCCGAGGTGCTCCAGCACCTTACCGAGCCAATGGCGAACCTGTATCGCGTGATTCCGCTGAGCTTCCGGAACGACGTGCTAACAATCGCGACCGCCGAGCCGCAGAAGATCGAAGTGCTCGACGAGTTGCGAAACTTCCTTGGCTATCAGATACGAACCGTCGTGACGATTCCGAAGGAAATCGAAGTCGCGCTAGAACGATATTACGCGACGGAGCAGGGCGAGAGCGTGGAGTCGATCATCAAGGACATGGAGAACGATAAAGAGATCCAGGAACTCCTTGAAGGCGATACGGAAGATCTTACTAGCGCAGAAGCGCTTGCCGAGAGCGCGCCCGTGCGCAAGTTGCTCAACATGGTCTTTCTACTCGGTATTAAGGATCACGCGAGCGACTTGCACTTCGAACCCTTTGAAGACGAGTTCAAGATCCGTATTAAAGCGGATGGAACGCTCTACGAAATGGTGCCGCCGCCGCGGCACCTTGCGAGCGCGATTACGACCCGTATTAAGGTGCTCGCTAACCTCGATATCGCCGAGAAGCGTTTGCCGCAAGACGGTCGTATTCGACTCATGGTAGCCGGCAATCCGATTGACTTCCGTGTGAGCGTTCTACCGACGATGTTTGGCGAAAGCGTCGTCTGTCGAATTCTCGACAAGTCCGTTATTTCGCTCGATCTCAATAACGTCGGTATGTCCCAGGATCTGATCCGAAGGTTCCGCGAAGTGATCGAGTTGCCGAATGGAATTATCCTCGTTACGGGTCCTACCGGGTCCGGTAAGACGACGACCCTGTACGCCGCGCTTTCCGAGCTCAACGTGATTACCGATAAGCTCATGACGACCGAAGACCCTGTCGAGTACGACATCGACGGGATTATTCAGATGCCGATCGACGCTGAAATTGGCAATACGTTCGCGCAATGCTTGAGGTCGATTTTGCGACAAGACCCTGATAAAATCCTCGTCGGTGAGATTCGCGACCGTGAAACCGCTCAAATTGCAGTTCAAGCGTCTCTTACGGGGCACTTGGTCTTCAGTACGCTCCACACGAACGACGCGCCTAGTACGATCACGCGTCTGAAAGATATGGGCATCCCTGAGTTTCTTATTACCGCGACACTGCAGGCGATCCTTGCGCAACGTCTTGTGCGGCGTATTTGCAAGGACTGCCGAACGGAGATTCATCCGTCAGAAGAGCAGATCGCCGAACTGGGACTCACGCCGCAAGATGTCGTCGGCAAGCATTTTTATCAGGGCGCTGGATGCGTTACGTGCAATAATACGGGCTACAAGGGTCGAACTGCGATTCACGAGTTCCTCACAGTAAACGAAGAGATTCGCAATATAATCCTTCGCAATGGGTCTGTTGGCGAGATGCGCGACGCGGCGTGTCGTAATGGAATGACTCCGTTGCGAGAAGCGGGACTTGCTAAGATCTTCGAAGGCGTTACAACGATCGAAGAAGTCGTGCGTGAGACGGTGCTCGACGCGTAATCCGCTCCGGAAACGAGACGTCAGCGATCTGTTGATCGGCGGCGACGTCTTTTTGAAAAGATTTTAACCCCAGGGCGTTGAAATTGCGCAAATTTTACGGTATACTTATTATATGCGCCGGTTGCGCGCGAGATGGACGAGTAGGTTGCGCAAAGGATCGCCCCTGACGTTAATAATATACAAGTAAAAGGTATTCCCATGCCGAAATTCAAAGTAGAGATGGTCGACGCCTCCGGTAAGGGCGTTACCGACGTCATTGAAGCGTCGACCGAAGAGGAGGTTACCGCAACGCTGAAGGAAAGCGGGTACATGGTTACCAAGATCGCTCTCCACAAAGATCGTAAGGCGGTGAAGAAGAAGGCGGCGCAGAACGGAAAGACCTTCTCGTTCGGTAGGGTAAAGCCGAAAATCTTGCGCGACTTTACGCGTAACCTCTCGATTCTGCAGGACGCTGGTCTTCCCATCTTGAGAAGCTTGAACATTCTGCAGACGCAGTCGAAGCCCGGCGCGTTGCGCAACTGCTTGATCGACGTCTGTGCCGAGATTGAGTCCGGGTCGAGTTTGTCTGAAGCGATGGCGAAATCGCCGAAGGCGTTCAATCGACTTTATGTGAACATGATCAAGGCAGGCGAGGCGGGCGGCGCGCTCGAAATCATTCTGCAACGTCTTGCGGAATTCCTCGAACGTTCCGAGCAGTTGAAGGCGAAGATTAAGTCGGCGATGACGTACCCGGTCGCGGTCGTCTTCTTCGCGACTGGTATCCTCATCTTCATTATGACGAACATCGTGCCGAAGTTCGAGGAGATTTTCGCCGACTTCGATATGGAGTTGCCCGCTTTGACCCAGTGGCTCATGAATACGTCGCACAACGTAATGACCTACTGGTATCTGCTCCCGGGTATTCCGTTTGGCATATGGTTGTTTATTAAGATAACAACGAGCTTTTCGTACATGAGGTACGGTTGGCACTTGTTCCTCCTGCGCGTGCCAATTTTCGGTATCCTGTTCGAGAAGACGGTCGTTGCCCGTACAACGCGTACGTTAGGAACTCTGGTGCAGTCTGGCGTTCCAATCTTGGAAGCGATTCATATTACGAAGGAGACGGCGAACAACGCGGTCTTCGAGAATATGTGGCAAAAGATCCTCGACGCGATTCGCGACGGCGATACGATCGCCAATCCGATGAAGATGTACTCGCGACCCGGTTTCCACCCGGCGTGCCTGTTCTACTTCTTCGTCTTCCTAGCGGGTCCGATCGGTTGCCTTATTTACATGACGAAGTTGCAGAATAAGATTCTGGGCGACATCGTAGTGAATATGGTCGACGTAGGCGAGGAGACGGGCGAACTCGACGCAATGTTGTATAAGGTCGCGGACGTATTCGACGACGAAGTCGCGGTCTATACGGAGGCGCTCATGAGTATGATTGAGCCGTTGCTCATTATGTTCCTCGGCGTCATGGTTGGTACGATCGTTATCGCGCTCTTCCTGCCAATGATTAAGATGATTGAGAACCTCTCCAATTGACAAATCCGCCGAAATGGAACTTTTCCGCGCGTCGCGCTTCTAACTCATTGTTATATAAAGAGTCGTAAGGCGGCGCGCGCCATGCGGCGATATGGGGATAATAATATGCGAGCTAACCGTAATCCGCTCAGTCGCAGTCGCGACGCTTTTACAATGATCGAATTGCTCATTGTAATTGTCATTATAGGTCTAGTTGCCGGAATCTCGCTCGTCGCTTTGCGCGCCGCGCGCACCTTTACCGGCGCCGCCGTCGTGCGACAGCGATTGGACGATATCGCTCAGTGCGTCGAGATCTATAAGCAGAAGTACGGAGAGTATCCGCCCGACTGCTCCGCCTCAGACTCAGATATTCAGAAGCACATCTTGAAACGATGGCCGAACGCGCTGAAGTCGGGTAAAGTAAAGGAAATGGTAATGATCGCGCGCGCGGAAATGGAGCGAGGTTCTGGCTCTGCGTTGCTCTTTTGGCTCGCTGGTCCAGACGTCGGCGGTACGCGCGACGGCTTTTATGCTGACGATCGCGAGCCGATCTTTGATCCCGCCGACGTTGACGACAGTGAACCGCGCGAGCAGCCAGTTATCGAGCTGACCTATGACTCCGACGGTACCGGTGGTGGAAATTACAATGAAATGGGGCTCATGTACAAAAATAGCCCGATCATTTACTTCCGCGCTGAAGGTAAGGACGGTTACTTCGGTAAGGAAAAGCATACTCATGGCAACGGGGTCGCCGCGCCCTACATGAAGAACGGCGTTTGGTACAATCCAGACTCGTTCCAGTTGGTTTACGCCGGCGAAGACGGCGACTTTGGCTTAGACGCCTACGGCGCGGATGAAGCCGACGAAGACCATGAGCAACATGAAGAAGATTACGTTCCGCGCGATTTGGCGAGCGGCGACCAAATCAGCCAGGCGGATCGCGATAATATAACGAACTTCTCGAACGGCGCTACGCTTGATTCTGAGATAGAGTAACCTGAGGTCGCAAAATATAGGACGGTCGCGCAAGCGACGTATTACAGAGGACAAACCTGCGAGGAGCTAATGAAAGATAAAACAACTCACGCGCGAGACGCGAAACGCTACGGCGAACGTCGTTCTTTGGCGAGACGCTCCGGGTTTACCCTCGTCGAGCTACTGACGGTGATTACCATTATCGGGATGCTCAGCGCTATCTCGATTACGACCGTGCGAGCCGCTATTCAGAGCGCGAAGGAAACGCAGACGAGAACAACGATCGCAAAGCTCGACTCCGTTATGACAGCCGCGTATGAGAAGTATCAGTATCGAAGATTTGAAATCGATAACTATTACAACCTATCCACTCGTCAGCGCGCGCTTGTTCGTGTTCAAAAGTTGCGCGATCTTGTGAGACGCGATTTTCCTTGCACGCCCAATGAACTCACCGATACGGCCCCTGCGGGCGTGGCGTCCGTAGACGCGACTCCTTTGCAAGCGGCGTATCAGAGTGAAATTAGCCGTAGCAAGACCGGTTCGCTTAGCTCCAATCCTGATATTGCCAACGCCGAACTGCTGTACCTCGTCCTGACGAACGTTTCCCCGGAGTCGCGCGGCTCCTTTGCTGAGCGTGAGGTCGCCGACGTCGATAATAACGGACTCAAGGAGTTCGTCGACGGCTGGGGACGACCGATATGCTGGATGCGCTGGGCTCCGGGGCTCGAAAGGAGCGATCGGCAACCGT
>ONJR01000264.1 GCA_900318195.1 uncultured Planctomycetota bacterium | reverse complement strand
TTCAAGGAGTCTTTCGATCGTAGCGCTCATCTCTTCCATTCCTTTCTTGGTTCTTTTAATTATTCTTGCCGGTTCAGCCAAGGTTGGCGTTGTCATTTTATCAGGGTCGGTTTCGCGAATATCGGCCATAAGTCTTCCGATAGGGTCGTCGCCATTGTAGGCGGCGCTGACGAATCGGATGTGTTGTCCGTCCTCGAATTTGACGTCGGTTCCGACAAAGTAGCGTTCGACGTCGACAAAAGGCGCGCCGTTCGTGTAGACGTCGCCCTCTGTAATAAAAATCACCCAAGTCTCAACTAACTTGTCGTAATCGTCGCCCGACTGGGATTTGTTCCAGTCGAGCGCGCTGAGGCAGAATCGCGCGCGTTTGGGGGACACGCCGCGACTGTCGCGCTGAATCTCGATATCGTACAAGTTGCCTTGCTCGTCTTGTGCTAAGACGTCAAAGCGAATACCATGTCCTCGTAAATTAGGATAGTCCGCTTCCGTTTCGAGGGAAACGACCTTTAGATCCGGACGCTGAAGAACAATCCGAACGATATCTTGGACGCCGGGAATATTGTCCTTCAGGATTTCGCGCATATATAGATCGTCGAGCATCCGGAAATTTTCGATGATCTCGCGATTGGCGGCGGACACAACGGTTCTTTTGCGCGATTTTTTCGCGTCTGCTTTCTGATTGAGCGCGAGCGCGCTCTGAATCTCCTCTTGCGCGTATGCGAAAGGTTGGAATTTCGGGTCGTCCAGCAAGGCTTTCGGCGAATGAAAGCGCAGGAGCCTTCTTAGAGTTAGAAGCCGCTCTTCCGCTCGACCCTTGCTCGCCGCCTCCCTTAGGAGATCGTCGATTCTTTTACTCATTCGATCCTTTTTCTACCTTGCTAATGCCATGCGAACCGATTCTATGACTCCGCGTAGCCGATCTACGTGGAACTCAAGCGCCATTGTACTTGTTTGACGCGCGTTTGACAAGCGAGAAATCAGGAATTTCGTAGAGACCGCATGGTGGGCGTTGCTAGCGCTGCGGAGGAAATTTGCTCCTCGACGTCGAGCAATTATTGAGCGTAGCGGCAAAATATCGGATCGGCGACTAAGACTCGTCGCGTCGTCAGAATGAAGCGCGCAAGTTTGTTCAAGGTCTGAAACGATCGTCTATCGCAACCTGTAGAAAAAATCGCGACCTCTATTGAAAGTCGCTTGCCAATAGGCTAGAATGAGCGCAGTTGCGGAGACGCGGTCTCCGCGCGGCGTCGCGTGGTCGTTTGTTCGATCGCGCGCTTTTAACGCGTTTACATTAGAATGTGTCGCGCGCGCGGCGTTGCGGCATATTACAAGGAGATAATGGAATGAGAGAACTTCCGGTAACGATTCTCGGGTTTGGTATGATGGGCACGGCGCGCGCGGTCGCGTACGAGGCGGTAATGCGTTACTATGGCAATACGCCGATCAAACCGGTCTTGTACCAGGCGTACACGTATACTGACGCAGAGGCGGCGGGCGCTGCGGCGACCGGTTGGGAAGCGACGAAAGATCTGGACGCGGCAATAACGAATCCGAAGACGGAGTACGTCGACGTCTGCCTACCGAACTCGATGCATTGCGACGCCGTACTGAAGGCGCTCGCGGCTGGCAAGCACGTCTTCTGTGAGAAGCCGCTTTCGGTAACGGTCGAAGAAGCGCACAAGATGGTCGACGCGGCGGCGGCGAAGCCGGAGTTGCTCAACTCGGTGAACTTCATCTACCGTCGCGTTCCGGCGAACGTTTACGCGCGCAAGCTGGTTAAGGACGCCGTGTTTGGCAAACTGCTGGAAGCGCGTAGCTTCTACAATCAAGCGTGGGGCGGACCGGACACCGATTATAGCTGGCGTTTCAGCAATACGGGCGGCACGCTGGGCGATCTCGGCTCGCACGCGCTCGATATGCTTTACTACACGACCGGAATGCGTCCGATCGAACTCTGCGCGATGCAGAGCGTTCACATTCCGTACCGCTACAAGCCGGCGACGGTCGGTTCCGACTTGGAAGGTCGCTATAATAAGAAGGCGACGGATCTCGCGGAAGTCTGGGCCGATTGGCGTAAAGACGCGGAAGCGGCGGCGAACGGCGGCGAAACGAGCCGACCGATGGTTAAAGTCGATACCGACGACGTTACGCGCATTATGTACACGTTGCCGGGCGGCGCGGTCGGTTCGTTGGAATGCACGCGCAACGCGTGGGGAACGGAGAACACGCACGGGTACGAGCTGTACTTCGAGCGCGGCGCGATTCGTTGGAATTACGACGATATGAACTATCTTGGAATTTACGACGCGTCGAAGCCGGAACGCGGCTGGGCGCGCGTATGTTGCAATCGTGGCGGTTTCGCGTATCCGTCTTTCGCCGACGGGCATATGTTCGGCTATCGCGATCTGCTCGTGAACGCGTGCTACGAGAATATGCTCAAGATTGCCGGTCAGCCCGAAGTGGCGCCAGTCGCTTCCTTCCAAGACGCGCTCGACGTCGAACGCACGATCGAAGCAGTGCGCAAGTCCTGGAGCGAGAAGCGATGGGTTAAGCTCGACGAAATCGCGTAATTGCGTCGATAATAGGTTAAGCGTTTGAATCATAGCGCTCCGTCCCGCTGACGATCAGTGGGACGGAGCGTTACTAGGAACTTTCGCCGGTTGTCAAAACGTTCAACTCAACGACGCGATCGACACTTTAAAAACTGAATGTAAGGCTGTAGCGCTTGCGATTTTGGACGGAGTGATATATATTCCGTCGAGCGGTAAAATGCACGAGTCGCTCGGAATGGCGACGGATCCGGATTGGGTGATTCTTAGTTCTCTCGTGTTGCGTGATTTCTTGTATCAACTTTAGAGAGGAGCTTGGCTGGAATGAATCTGTTGATACAAGGGGACAATGTTGCTGGAATGCGCTATCTGCTCGAGGTCAAACGAATGCGCGGCAAGATCGACCTTGTCTATATTGATCTTCCTTTCGCGACAGGGGGAAAATTTATCATTTCCAATGATCGTATTTCGACGATTAGCCGAGTTCGGGAAGGCGAGCTTGCGTACAGCGACGAACTTCGCGGACCCGATTATCTCATGTTTTTGAGAGAACGCCTTGTCTTATTAAAGAAGTTGTTGTCTGTTCAAGGCTCAATTTACCTCCATATCGACTATAAAATAGGTCATTACGTTAAGATCCTCATGGATGAAATCTTTGGGTTTGAAAACTTTCGTAACGATATAACGCGTATTAAATGCAATCCGAAGAATTTCTCAAGGGTAGGCTATGGAAATATAAAAGGGAACCTCTAAAAACAGCGTCTTTTTAACAAGTAGCTCCATACAATCGTATAAACTACCAATATTAACAGACGCTTGACCTAAAATGACTATAAAATACTATTTAACCTGTTTAATTTACTTGTTTTATGTCGATAACAATCGGTTATCGACATAGTATTCCTACATTCTTTCCTTTAATAACCTATAACGCCACATATTGTATATGAGGTTTGTAAGTCCTATGTTAA
>ONJR01000136.1 GCA_900318195.1 uncultured Planctomycetota bacterium | reverse complement strand
TTTGACGCGCTCCAGCTTCTAAGCGCTTCCTTGAAACGTTCGCGGTAATCGCTCTCCTCCATTGTGAACGAGGCGTCGAGTAGCGACGAGCTAATCATCGCCTTCAGGTCGTCGCGAGTATACGTAACCTCCTTCAGGTAGTACTGACACGCTGTTTCGATAATTTCCGTCTGACTGTGATAAAACGTCTTAAAGACGTCGCCGTGTTCGCGCAACTCGGCTAGGAAGTCCGATTTATGCTCTTCAATGATGGAACCGGTCGTCGCTATCTCGTCGAGCGTCGTAAAGAACGTCGCAAGATCAGGAAGATGAGGGGACGCAAGACGCCACGAGACGCGAATCTGCGCGCAAGCGTCGCGCCACGCGTTCAGCGCGCTGGAATAACTCGTCGACTGCTGCGGAAGAATTCGATTGCTCGCCGCGACAATTTCATACTCTAAAATGACCTCGCGAATCATCTGCTCCGCTGTCTCCTGCTTCCAGACCCAGTTCGCCGCGTCAGCGTTGAATTTCTCGTGCAACGTACTCATATAGCGACCGGAATCCTTAATCTCATCTGCAAGCTTGAGTAATCGACCGTCTTCAAAGATGGCAAGAAACGCCTTCATACCCTCGGTTGTGCACTCTTTCGTCGCGATCTCAGCAACAACCTCAACCGTTTCGGGATTCTTCTGACAGAATTCGCCTATTTGGGTTGCAAAATCACTCGTTGTCGCGCTCAACTCGGCGACGGCGGGATTAAGTAGTCCCCTAAAGCGGTCGATTAGTTCTTTTGCGCGCTCCCACGTCTCGCCAGAGCGATTCGGAAGATACTTGAGCGTCCACAGCGGAAACGCTAGATTTTGAGTCTTCGCGCGGATTAGCTGGCAGGTCTTTTCGATCGAAGCGCAGTCGGCGCGTTCGATGCGGAAGATACGCGCCGACGCGTCGACAAACGCTTTTTCACGCTCAGACATTGACGCGATATACAGTTCCCTATACTTTGGGTTTGTATCGCGCTCCATAACACTTTTCACCATCTCCTTGAGTTTCCCAAGATCGAGCGTACTACTCGTTACGGTATCGGTCACTTCATAAGAGCCGTCGATGTATTCGCGTAGAAGAATTCCCATAACGTATGCAGAGAAGTTACAACGCGTCATTCCGAAGGGCGCCGCTTCTAAAACGTCGTAAATTTCACCGATCGATATTCGACCTTCCTTGCTAAATCCTTGGCGTACAATACGTTCAACTTCGATTTTCATTTTGGAGATCGGAAGATTCGGCAAATGTTCCCAGAACTTGTTGTCTTTGAGAACCTCCGCAAAAGTCTTACCAAGTCCCTTAGGGGAATTAAAGGCGCCTTTTTCTTCGCGCTTTACTGCACATTCGACGCCATATGCAAGATACTTATTGTCATAGACATCGTAAATCTGCGGATAGCGGACTTCAAGAGCGTAAGGAAAACGTTCCGCATCGATCGCCTTGAGCGTTTGAAGCGCCACCGCAAACGAAGTCGCGCGTTCTCCCTTACTGTGTCGAGCGTCATAGACGTACACTTCTGACGTTAAAATATGATCGCGCCATTTTTTCAGTTCCGCTTGAGCGTTGGTCAAATAGGCACGACTTTCGCTCTTATCACTCTTCATGAGCCGCTTAGAGTTCGCCGCGTGTTCGCGATACTCTTCATATTCGTCAAAAACGGCTCTCGTCGCATCGAGAACGACTATGTCAGTATCGCTATGCTGTTCGTAGAATTTTCGAATCTTATCGCCGAGACTCGCGCTCTCATCGCGAGTCTTCGCGACGCACACAAGCCCGTAAATTTGATTCGGCTTCGCTCCCTGTTTACGTACAAGATCGTGCGCGCGGTCTCTGAATATGTCGTTGGTCGCTATGTCAAACTCATAACGTAGAATTAGCGAAGGTTCCCCTTTTGCAGCACTTTGCCATATCATACCAATGGAATCATTCGCGTCAAAAACCTCGTTTACAAGTTCGATCGTCTTTTTCTTATCGATCTCCAAGCGGTACGCAACCATATCGGCTTCACTCACCGCATTGAGGTGCACGCTGTACATGATCTCGCCGGTACCGAGTTTTGTCGTGTACAAGATCTTAAATTTCTTGACAAGCACGTCGTCCGCAATGACTTCGGCGTCGCGCCCCGGAAGCGAGGAGCCCTCAAAAACGTATTTTAGATTCTCCTGAGTAGGTAGGAACGCCTTGAGACTGTTGCGCGCTCCCTGCGAAATCGCGGATAGAATGAGTATCGTCTTTAATACGCGGCGCTCCTTCTCGTCGAGTCCGTCCTCGAAACGCGCGTACGTGTCGAGGACGCCGCGCAATTCCGGGTCGAGATCGGAGCGTCCCTGCACGTAAAAGAAGTCCCATAGCATATCGACGGTAAAGAGCCTCGGTTCTTGATAGGGTCCGTTTTCCTTGATGAACCACTGGAACGCCTTAATCTCGTCCCCATGATCATTCTTAATGAAGTCGAACATACTGCGCTGATTTTGCGCGAACGCCGTTGATATATGCTTCAGTACGAGCGCCGCGTAAGGATGGAGCGGGAGAACGTCGACAAACTCTTCGTTCGTCAGCTTAACGCCCTTGGTCTTTTTAATGAGATGCGCGCGCGTCTTCTCCGTTTTGCGCTCGAGATCGGGCTTGATCTTCGTACGCCACTCGCTCTTCGCGACCTCGTCGGACTTCAATCGCATAGCGCTCGCGGCAAGTTGGAACGCGATATTATCAGGCAGAGTAATCTGCGCCGTTGGCTTAATAAAACGCCCGGCGATTTTATCAACCGCCGGCACTTCCGCTTTTAGCGCTTGGACAATGTGCGTAACGATCATGAAGTAGAAATTGAAGGTACCCGCCGCTTCCGCGAGATCCTGGAACCCTGTAAGCGAACGCGAGTTATTCAGGAAATACTCGGTAAACTCGTCCCAGATAAACAGGATGGAGTTGTATGGCGTCTTATTAATGACAGTTTTGAGCCACTCGATAAGGTCGTTCGCGGACATGCGAAATACGTTAATATTATACGTCTTATCGATCTTAGCGAGTTTCGCCATGATCGATTGAACAGTCGAATCTGATTCTGTCTTGAGTTTCTGAACGAGCTCGTCGACGCCGATGCCGTCGAACAGAGAAGCCTCTTGCGCAAGGACAGACTCGACGACAACGCGCGTTTTCTGATCTTCGAGGTAACGAATCGCCGCCATCTTCAGGGACGCGCTCGCCGCTTCTTCTACGTCGATTCCGCATTCGGCGAGTTCGTGCGCGACACTCTCTTGAATCGCGGTAAAGAGCGCGTCGTCCCCGTCGATATTCGAGGAACCGTAGCGATGAACCGTGAGCGTCCGCGAGTCGGGACTCTTCAACGCCAAGAAAGAGTTAAGCAGATCCGGCGACAGATTATCCTTATACTTCTCGAAATACGCGCGCGTCTCCTCCTCGCTCGCGTCGAGTATCCTCCTGAGCGTTAGCACGGCGTGTGATTTACCGACCCCATAGACGCCTTCGACCCAAATCGAGACTTTCTGCTTACGCGTGAGAACGCTAATCGTATCCTTCATGAGCTTAATAAACGCGTCGTGAGGATAGAAATTCTTCCACAAGTCGGGGTTATCTCGCATGGCTCTATCGGTTACCGCCGGGAGGTAGAGCGGATCGATATTGAAGAATTCGCTGTAGGTTCTGCTCGTCTTGGGCTTGTCCATGGTATACGCCTTGTTGTTGGGGATTATTGTAACTTGCAAGAAGCGCGGCGGCGATGTGAGTCGAACGCTGCGCAACTCGTCTGTACGTTAGGTTTCGTCGGTAAACAATGTGAGGACGTCTATCGATCGCTTCTCAGTATTCAACGTGACGACGTCAAGATCGTGGGTGAATTGCGCGAGAATAAAGTCAGGATAGTTCGCCGAGAGTCCGGTTAAAATGCGCGTCAAGGTTAATTCGTCGAGTCCGAAAATCTCCGCTGGACTAACGCCTTCGCTCTCGGCCGAGAAGTCAAGTAGACGCCGCAAGCTGAATTGACGGTAAATCTCGCCTTCGGCGCTACTACAAGCCTCAGCAAACTTGTAGAGCGCGTATAAAATCACGCGCGTGTCGGGATCCTCCCATGCAGTGCGAGTAACACTGATTAAGGAACGAGAGCCGCGCTCTATTTTGAACTCACATTTTCCAGCGCCAATTTCTCGTCCTAATATTGGATTCGAAATAAAGATATTCTTGAAAGCGCTGACAACGTGTGCGCGCGCGGCTTTACTTAGACTCTCATCGAGTAACGCAAGAAGTTCGTCTTGGGTATACTCCCGGTCAAATTCAATATTTTTGATCCACCAGTTAATCTGTGCCGTATACGCCATATTCGAGTAGATCAATCCCCACGAGATAGGATTGTCAAACCCAATCCGCTCAATGAATCGCCCGAACTCAGTCAGCGAATATGTTTTTGGAACACATATCTCCGAGTCCGTTAGAAACTTCTTTAGGTGATCAACTTTCTTTGATCCAATATTAGGATTCGTTAAAAACTCTTGTGGGTTCTCAAAGAATGATTTAATCCAGGAGTTTTCAAATCCCATATTCGCGTAACGATTAATACTTCCCATTTTGTTACCTCCCTCTGGTAAACGTAAGGAAGAAGCCACTAAACAGCCAGCATCTATTTCGAGACATTTACGGCAATTGACGCACTTGGAATCAATTGTAACAATTCCATTATGCATTGATATATAACCGAACGGACAGTTGGCTTCGCACACTTGACAGTATACACAGTAAGCAACTTTACGACATATCGACTTTAAATACGATATGAAATGAATATTTGATTTTGCCTGAGCAGAAAGTTGAACGTCGATTAGGACCGTTCCATTCTCAAGCGTAACAGTCATACTATAAAGTACGTCTTTAAAGCTGACATACAGATGCTCTTTATCTATATAATCTACTTTTCCTAAAGTTTTAATCCATTCGTGAATATTACTTCGGATTCGTGTTATACGCGCAATAAAATGATCTCTATCAGACTCAAAAGTACAGTAGGTAGAAGCGTTTCTTATATCTCTGGCGCTTCTCCTTGCCTTCCATCCACTTGAATTCATAAACTCATTTAGAGAGTCGTTTCTATCATAGGACGTCGAGTATGCATTAGCAATGGCATTAAGGTATGGAGCAGTGAAAGCTCCATATGACTGTTCTTTAAAAAAGATGTTCTTATCAGTAGCCATTGGGCACACAAGACATCCAACTCGCCCATTCCCTTTTTTGTATGCCTCATTCATTATGAGATTGTGCGCATACGTATACAGGAAGATTTCAGCGGAATTCCAATTCAAAATTGGGTGAGTATTATATTGACCTCTTATCTTTTCCCCAAGGTTCACGTCATGATATTTACTTCTGGCAGTGCTTTCGTCTCCACGCACTCCAGTAAACGCCATGCCGCGAAAATTCGCCTTGTTTATCGTTTCCCTTAACTCGAGAATTTGAGGCGTTGTTTTATGTACACTACAACACCACCTGATTCTCTGGGATGGAGGACCAAATAATTCCCAAGTTTCAGCAGGAGAAAGTATACTACTTGCGTGAAGAAATTCAATATCTTCACGCGAACACCATTCTTTTACTTTCTCAATAACTTCGTATGTGTCGGGAAACTCCATTCTGGTGTCGCCAAACAATACTTTAAAATCGCTATGAGGAAGCGCCTTTTGGACAAGATCAAGGACAACAATCGAATCCTTACCTCCAGAAAACGCAACATAAAAAACATCAACCTTGTCTCGGTGTTCGGAATAAATGTTGTATATTCGTTTTATGGCGTCCTGTTCCAGGGCAAGCAATATTTCACGATTTCTCGCAACCATTTTGGGCACGTCGACAGGATCCAATGATTGCCCCTTTTTAACAGGCTCTTCAACGTGCTCTATTTTTGGCGCATCATATACAGATCCTCCCTGAGTTTTCGCCACAACACGTCCGCGATATATATAACGGTTTGATTCAGCCCACAAGTACGGCGTACTGTCGTCATTCTTATAATTCCAGAAGCGATCCAAACCTAAGATATTTAGTTCACTACTATACACTGGTCTAGGTTCGTTGTTTATTTTAGCTATGGTTGTATTTAATCTAATCCCACCAGTCTCATCATCCCATTCATAGCCGTACATATCATCACTTCTTATTTAAAAACCGTTACCGTTATATAGTATTTATTTTATTCTATTTCTTAATTCTCTCGCTTGCACAATCAAACTGTTAATCTGCGAGTATTTCCTTTTCATTAGGAATTTCTTTTCCACGAGGTAATTTAGCGCGTCGTCTTGCGTCAACTCAACGTCGCTAAACGCCAATACCTTGGCAAGCAACTCGTCGAACGATTGAATATTTGCCTCCTTTCTTACAAGAGCGCCCGAGGTTCCGCTCTTTCTCTTTCCAGCGCTTAACAGGATGAAGGTCTCGCTTTCCCCGTCGAGAAAGGACTCAAGTAGAAACTCGTTCCAAGGGAATCCAACCCCGGGGAAATTTCCCCACAACTCCGATTCGACGATTTCGGAGATTGGCATATAGTCGCCCGAACAAAAGAAATCTAACGCTTGGTCGATTTCTTCCGTAGGAAACGCAATCGAGCTTCTTTTAACAAAGAGTTCTGAATCTACTCGCGCATAATCATGAGGCACGTTTTCTAGTACGGCGGCGCCCTTTGTTCCTAAGCTAGCCGCCAGTTTTTCGAACTCGTCGAAAGTAAAACGCTCTCGTTCGATACAGAAATTCTTAATAATATCGTTATTGCGTTGTCCTTCGTTCTTCCTTGTAATTCCATTTGACGTAACGTCAAATAGTTCGCTAAAGACGGATTTAATAAAATTCTTCCATCCGTTGACCTGAACCCATTCGTTATTAACGACAAGCTCTTCGACCTTCTCTTCGATAATCGGCATTAGGGACTCGTTGTCAATAACGTCCGTCTTTTCGAGCGCCTTCTCGAGAGCAATTCGCAACGCGTCTTTTTGGCTCGGCGTCATATAGACGGATTCAACGGTAAAGTATTCGCTATTTCCAGCGGAACCGTTATTAATACACTCGGGAGATAGGCTTAACAAATACGCAATACTCCCCTTAGTAATGTGCGGCAACTTTTTAGCGAGGTCTTCTGCGCTCATCGGCGGATTTTCGTTAATCGCGTCGACGATCTCGGCGGTCGGATCGGCTTTGCCTTCGGGGGTTGCGGCGACGTATTTCTTGTTTTTCCATCCCCAGCGCGGATCGCATTGAAAAGCGAGCCATTGGCGCAGCGCTTCTGGCGAGTTCGTTTTTGCCCGGCGCAATTCGGATCGAAACTGTTCGTAGAGCGCTTCGTAGTATACGGCGGTCGCACCGTTTTCAAACGCGTGTTCTATAAAAGCCACGATTTTTCCAGCAAGCTCTTCCGGAACCATGAGTTCGGGAAGATACGCGCGCTCTTCGACGACAACGCAAATCCGTTTTATTTCACGCTGAAACGCCTTAAACGACTGAACGCTCGGACGCGCACCGGTCTCTTCCTCGTACTTATCGCAGAACTCCTCGTAATCAAGTTCGCTCGCGTAATCGAGACCGTCGGGAAAGCAGAATTGTAACGTTAAAATCCATAACTCGCGTTCGTCCTGAGAGAGTCCCGAGGCGCGGCTCGCGACGGGACGATCGCCGCTTGATTGAATAACTACATTGCTTCCTGCGTCTATTAGCGGTAGAGTCGCAACGTTGCGTTCGGCGTCCTTCTTCTTTTCAACGCCGTAAGCGTATTCTATGCGTACGCTCTCGTACAATACCCCGCAATAATCGAGCAGATACTTAACATACCGCAACGTTCTCTTCCCATCGCGCTTCGTACTCATATAGAGTTCCGTTCCTGGTAACGAGCACGGATTAGTCATTCTGTCAAAATCGTTCTTCTCACCGAAATCCACACTCCCGGACGTACGCAACTGCAGACCAGCATAGGGCTTGAATTTCCCCATTTCGACCAATCGTTCCGCAATTCGCAGATGCAACGCGCGCCAACTCGACCAGCCGACAATATCGTGCCCGAAGAGAGTCAGCCGCACAGGCGAGGCGTCGGTTAGATCAGGAATATTATTGAGATCGACCGCAAAGGTCGAGTCTTTCGATTCTCCGGCGTCGACGTTCACAGCAGTCGTCGCGACCTCAACCTTCTTTTCCACCCCGCGCCGAAACTCAATCTCCAGCTCGTCCTTCCGTAGCCCGGCAAATTTCCGAAATCCGCGAAGCATCCTTACAGTATCCTTCACCGAGTCAAAGGTCGCGAGATAGAATTTCGTTTCCCCTAGTCTGACGGGCTTCGTCATTTCGTCGCGATCGCGCGCGCCGCCTAGTAAAATAGCGCGCGATTTTTTCGAACGTACGACGGTTTCGCGCAACAGTTTTCGCGCAATGAATTCCTGAACGCATCGCGCGTAGAGGGACGTCCAATCTTGAAACCCGACAATCTCCTCGCCGCACAAAACGAGCCGGGTCGGCTTGGTCTCCTCGAGTTCGAGCTTACCGATCGCGTCCCATTCGAGTATTTCAGACTCGGGCTCGCGCATGGAAGCGCGCGCGTTCGCTTTCACGCTCCAGAATTCACGCAGTTCGCACACAGTGGAATATAGCCGCGCGCGGGTCGCCTCCTCCAGCGCGTTGTATTTGTCGCAGCGTGTGAGTTCGTCGAGCGCTTGGAGCGCGGTCTCCGGTCGGGTCGAGGTCAAGTTCGCGTACAGATTGCCGCCCCATTCGCGCGCGAGCTTCGCCGCTTCCCGAAAGGAGTTCAAATGCCCTTGGGCAAAGAGTCCCTTGCCGCGCGCGTTTTCAAACTCGAGAAATTCCTTTTCAAAGGCGGTCTGCGATAATCTCGGCTTCGACATAGTCGAGGCTGCGGTCGCCAGATTAGCGTTCGCGTTCGTATGGCACGGGCACGCCGGGGTGCGCTCGTACTCGATCTCATACTCTCGCGGCTCGAGCCCGACGTACGCGACGAGCGCTCTAATCTTCGTTAGAATCCAAGTCGGATTGCGCCGCAACGCAAGATAATAGCCCGGCGCTCCGAAATCGCGTCGTTCGAGCCCGCCCTTCTCCGCCGCTCGGGTCGCGCCGACGCCCGGCGCAATATCGAAGGGCTCGTCGCCGTCCGCAGCGTACCGCACGCCGCGCCCGACGGTCAGGCGCCCGCTGACAACGAGTATGCGCGCTAGATTCCGATAGACGTCGGTCCAGCCGCGAAAGCCCGAGAGCTCCTCGCCCAGGCACGCCAGCCGCGTCGGACGCGTAAAGCTCATGTCCTCCGCCCGGCGAGCGTCGAACCGGAACGGTTCCGCGAACGACGCGCGCGGCTCGCCCGACCGCTTGTCATGTCGCTCTCGATCTGCCGTCATAGCCCTTCTCCTCGTCCAAACTCGCCGCCGCGCCGCGCGCGATCCGCTCGCCCTAATCTATCGTCGCGCCCCACTCGCGGAACGCAAATCCACCGCTAGTCGGAGACGTACTCCGCCCAATAAGATTATAATCAGATTTCTTCTTCGTGTAAGCCCTCTTTAGCTCTTTTCTTTCACGCCGCTCCTCGTTACCTGTAATAATTATACGCCGCAAAAACCTCCGCGCGCGTCCTCCTTTCCTTGACAAAAGCGCGCGCGATCGCTACTATAGAAACAAGGACGCAATTCCGCGTCCAAAGGAACGGTAAGGAGAGAAGAATATGCTTCGGGCTGACACGGCGCAAAAAGCGCTACTTTCCTTTAACGACGTCTTCGCCGACGTAATTAATGCGCGAATTTTCGGCGGCGAGCAAATCGTCGAACCGGACGCGCTCGAGAACGCGCGCGCGACCTTAGATTACTCCGACGAAGTTCACCCGTTAGGCGAATACGAACGCGACGTCGTTAAAGTATGGAGAAAAAACCAAATCGTCTTTGCCATATTCGGCGTTGAGAATCAGAATCGATTCGATCCCGATATGATCTTCAGAATGGCGGCGTACGACGCGCTGACCTACCGCTCGCAATTGAAGCTGTCGATTAATCCCGACGATCGCTATCCAGTAATTAGTCTGCTACTGTATTTCGGCGACCAGAACTGGTCCAAACGCCTCACGTTGCGCGACTCGATCAGGTTCCCAACCGATCCGTACGGCAATAGCCTTGAATCCAGACTAGCGCCGTTCTTTAACGATTACAAACTCAATCTAGTCGACGTCGCTAAAATGACGCCCAAGGAGCTCAGTCTCCTAAACACCGACTTCAAACTCCTCGCCGGCTCCAACTACCAAATGCTCCACACAAACGATTCGCTCGCCGACGTCGGAATTTCGAGCGTTCGTCATGAAGAAGAAACTTTGCGCTGCCTCCAGACAATGTACGGTAACAACGTCGCAGAAGCCGCGCGCCAACAAATTCGCAAAGATCAAGGAGAAGTCAATATGGAAAGCTACGGACACGCGCTAGTACA
>ONJR01000037.1 GCA_900318195.1 uncultured Planctomycetota bacterium | reverse complement strand
GCGCGGCGTAACAAAATGGAGCGCAGTCGGCGCATACTCGGGCGAAAAGGAGACGTTGCTCATGATCGTCGCGAGCAAGTACGAAATACCCAAGATACGCTCGCTAACGCTAGATTCGGATCCGAACGCGTTCGTACTCGTTGACGAGAACGTTAGCGTTATCGGCAACTTCACGAAGAATCTTACCTAATTTGCCGACAACTAAACCAAAAAGCCGACGCCGCAAACCAGCAGCGTCGGCTTGGAGCGTCTAGGGCGTGCGAAACGTTATTTCACATCCGCTACGGTCTTATCTGCGACCTCCTCAAGATACGCCGCTTCCTCCGCCGTGAGTTTATACTCTTTACCGGCGGCGACCAGCTTCTGATAAAGACCGACTGGCGACTTACCTGTGATCGTCTTAAAGAAAACGCACCCGCCGAGGTATGTGCCAAGGGGATTAGGATGGAACGGCTTCTTGTCCCCTTCGTCGCAATATAGATCGTATTTATCCCCGACGGTGAAGAACGCTTGACCGACCGGCGCAACCGTAGCGCCTGTAAGTTCCGCGAGCTTCGCGTAGCCGCCCTGCATACCGTCTTGCAACGCTTCGATCGTCGCGTCGCTCGGCTCGCCATACCGTTTCGTCCAGGACGCGAGAACAGCGTTGCGCGTTTCGCCGTCTGCGTTGACGCCATAGCCTTCAAACATTCCGGGGCAACGTTGCCAGGTTTGATAGAGAAGTATCTTTGTTTCCGGATTATTCTCGCGAATCATATCGCATAACTTTTTACCGAATTCGAGGAATTCCGCGCGATGGTCGACAGCGCCGGAACTCTGCTCTTGCAGAACGACGTAATCCCACTTCTGCGATCTGATCGTTTCAGGCGTTGGCTTGTCTTTATAATCTTTAGGCGTTTCACCATTGAAATGCTGGCGGAAGCGCCACCCTCCGGGCGCGCTACGTTTCGCGACAGCAGGAACGCCGCTCACATTGAGCATATCCTGAATCGTCTTATTGAGGGAATTGTAAAAGGTAAAGCTGTTGCCAATGAAGAGGAGCTTGATCTTTTCGGGCTTATTGGCTTTTGCCTGTTCCTCGTTCTCCTGCGCGCACGAAAGGCAGGGCGCAAGACTCGCGACCACACCGAGCGCGAGGACGAATAAACGTGATAAAGTCATGAAATAATCTCCTAGTATGTATCGTGCGCAGGACGACCGACGAGGTCGCGCCGCGTTACGTCAGTCGAGAATAAGTTTGCGTTCGTCGCTCGCGGTCGCCGCGTCCGTTAATTCACGCGCGATTCGCTCGATTTCGTCCCGTAATTCGAGACGGTCAAGCCACTTCGCCGCGATCCGTCCGCGCCCTAAGTACGCGCCGAGAAGATTCCCTGCTATCGCGCCCGTAGAGTCGCTATCGCCGCTATGATTCACAGCGGCAACAAGGCAACGATCCAAATCGTCGCGCCAGCGTAGCGCGCAGTATAACGCGATCGCAAGCGCTTCCTCGCCGACCCAGCCGCCGCCAAGCTCGTCAATACACGCGCGGTCGTCCCGACCGGAAGACGCAAGCTCGAACGTGCGACGCATGAGCGCGGCAAATTCCTCGATATGCGGCGCGCTCGCAAACAGGCGCAACGTCTCGTCGACCGCCTCGTGAGCAAGCTCGTCAAAAGCGCGCGGCGTTTCGCGAAAAACGCACTTGTGTACCAAGAGAGCCGACGTCGCGCCGGGAATATAGCCCAAAGAATGACCGTGCGTGATCGCGCTCGCCTCCGCGCCTGATAACGCTACTTGGTCGCTCGTCAAACCGCGCCCAAAGCAACCGAGCGGCGCGACTCGCATGACCCCGCCGCAACCTTTACTGTTATTAATCGGACTCGTCGTCGTTCCACACGTCCCCGAGCCGAGCGCCGAAAGGCACGTGTTGCCAGGCGCGCGAAGACTATGCAACTCTTCGATTGCGTCGAGCCAGTACGCCTGCGACGACGCGAACCGCGCCGACGAATCTTGCGTGCGATACCAATGCAAGTAAGCGTCGTAGAGAGCGGCGCGCAACGCGCCGAGGTCGAAGACGTCGCGTTGCACGGACGCATACGCCAACGCGCCCGCCGCTGTATAGAGCGTCATTTGCGTGTCGTCCGACACGAGCGCTTTACCGGAGGCGCGAGAAAACTTATACGACGTTATACCGGTCGCGCCATACGCTCGGCAAATTTCGTTCCAACTGCTAAATTCAATCGCATAGCCAAGCGCGTCGCCGGCCGCGCCCGCAAGTAGCGAACCGGCTACGCGGTCATAAACCAGTTCCTTATCCATGCAATCGTTCCTCGTACTTCCAACTAGTATTTGACGCAAAGATGAATCGCAAATCCGCCGATCTCGTTCGTGATATACGCCGCGATCATTTCGCCTTTGTCGTTATTCTTAAAGAAACGGAACGAATATCCCCGACGCTCCAAATGATAGATCGCGCGCTTCATGGAATTCGTCGCGATCGCAATGTGCCCGTGTTCGCCGAAACTAGGCTTCTTCATCGTCTCGACCGCAGAGCCGGCGAAGAAGGAAATATCGATCTCACGTGTATTAAACCGGAAAATATCGGCAAACTCTTGCGCAGCGGCACGAGCAACGTCGACCGTCGGACAGTTGACGCCAACGTGTCCCATCGTGAAACCGAGCAATTTATCGACCGCGCGCGAAGCCGTCTCTGAGATCGCGTTCCAATCTCCCGAGGCAACCGCCGCATTCGGCGTGAGGAAACTGCCGCCGATCGCAAAAACGCTCTTACTCTCCGCGTACGGCGTCATGTTATCGAAATTGATCCCGCCAGTCGGAACAAAACGAACGTCCGAGAAAGGTCCGCGAAGCGCGTTGATCGCTTTCAAACCGCCAAGAACGTCCGAAGGAAAGAACTTCACGACAGAAAGACCAAGCGAACGCGCAAGTTCGATCTCCGTCGCCGTTACCGCGCCGGGAATGATAGGCGTCTGACGCGTCTGGCAGAATTGAATCGTTTCAGGACACACGCCGGGAGACACGATAAAGTCGGCGCCCAAGTCGATCGCCTTCTCTGCGTCCGCTACGTTGTGCACCGTCCCGGCGCCGACTAGCGCGTTCGGCAACGCCTTGCGCACGCGCGCAAGCGACTCAAACGCGCTAGCGTCTCTGAGCGTTACCTCGACGGCGGCGATTCCGCCGTCGGAGAGCGCTTGCGCTATCGGCGCCGCTTTTTCAGGGTCGGAAACGTTCACGAGCGGAAGAAGTCCGATCTTTTCAATCAAATCCAAAGCGTTTTCCACGATGACATACTCCAGGCGTTAGGGTGTGAATTAAACTAGGACTCGCGCGACCGCGAGCGTATTACCGTTATAAGAAAACGCGTCTGAAAGTCAAGCGCCGTAAAAAGAGAAACGTCGCGCCGACGCGCGCTAAGCGCTAGAATTTCTTATTGAACCCGGCGAGAAACGTATAATCGACATATTCCTTCGCAAACCCGACGTCATACTGCAGATAAACGTCAAGCTGATCCCGTAGCGCGGCGCCAAGCCCGCCTCCGAGATCGAACCGATCTCGCGGCGCGCGGTGGCGCGCATAACGGTACGCGATAGGAAACGGGGTCGAGTCCCCTACGGTGTAAATCTCGCGTTTACCGAACTCGTGCGACCACGTAGCGACCAAATACGGCTTCAGCGTGCCGAGCGCCGTTGCGTGCTCCCAACTGAAACGCGACCCGAGCTTCAAACGATAAGACGCGTCGGCGAACTCCGCCGCCTGGCGCGAGGTCGCCGCGACGTAGCGCTCCGCGCGCATAGGCTCGCTAAGATTCAGGACGCGGAAATTCACGAGCGGTTCAATACGCGTGTAACCTTTTTCGACGCGCGCGCTAAACTCGGCGCCGACTAGCCATTGCGTCGTACTGAAACTATTCTCGTCGCTCCAAGAGAATTCGCGCTGTTTGTGCCAGTTCTTACCAAAACCAAACATGACGTCGAAACGCCAAAGCGCGTCGTAGATACTTACGTGAAGATTACCTGAGACTGAATTAATGCGCGATTCATAAAGACCGCCGCTCTTGGGATCGATCTTAACGCGACCGCCTTGGACGCCGTAGCCCCAAAGACCATGCTGAAATAGCGTCCAATCGTGCCCGAAGCCGCCAAGCCACGAGCCAACTTCAAAACCTGGACGATTCGCGCTCGAGTCCTGAACCTCCTGATCTGACCAAGACCCGATTCCGTAGCCGGTAAAACGCTTCCCGTACGGAGAGACGTCGTATTCCGAAACGAGCGCGCCGCGATAGATCGCGCTCGCGTCCGCGCGCGAACCGTCGTCGAAGACCGCGCACGACACGCGCGACGCCAACGCTGGAGCAAGCAACGATTCGCCGTCGAACCCACGCGCGAAAAAGGGCGACCGCGCTAATATTGCGAGCGTCGCTAAGAGCGGCGCCAGTCGACGGAAAATTCTGGACATATCGGCGACTCTAAAATATCTCTTTTAACGACGAATTGACGTATCGACGCCATAGCGCGTCGAGTCGAGAACGGGCGTCTCGCGGTTGAGCATTTCCAGCGACATAGGCGCCAACGACATGGGCGTCGGAATATTGGAAGCGCCTGCAGAAGCGGAAGAAGCAGGATTCGACCCGGACGCGGGCGCGACCTTTCCGCGAGCTTGACTCGGCTTCGCAAAGACCGCTTGCGCGACGCGCGTATGATCGTCGCTGTTCTGCGAAACGATCCCGCCGCGCTCGTGCGCGTCGAACCCGATTGTTAGCGAGTGCGACTTACCAGGACTGAGCAACGCGAGATACGCGCCCCCTTCCTGATCGACGGCAATTTCTCCCGACGCCTCGGCGTCGACGCGCATCGGATCGTCGGGGGTTGCCTGAAACTTCTGTGCGAGCATACGATTCGAGGCAAGTAAATCGGCGTATACGGCGTGTTGAACATAGACCGAGCCGTCGCGCATTTCGACGGTCGGCTCCATTCTCTCGCGCGAGACGAGTAGAATCGAGTCGCCGACCACGAGCTTTTCGACCTCTATCTGCTTCGCTTTGACGTATTCATGCTCCTCGCTTCCGTCGCGCTCGCGTTGCGCGTCGGTCGCCGACATGAACCACGAGGCGCCGATCGCCGCAACCGCGCCTACAATCGCCGAGACCACGCAGTTAAGGAATCCCTGCATTTCGCGCTCCTAATACTACCGCTTACTGTTATGAATTATCGCTTACTTCGCGCTCCGCGCGCGTCCGTGCGCCAAAGCGTTCGCCGTAAGAGTAACCTTTTTACCTTTTGCGCGCAAGTCGGGTTTTCTTTTTATTGCGCGCGCGTATAATGATGAGCGCGGCGGCGCGCCGCTCGGATTTAGTTAAGGAAAAGAAATTATGACAAACTACGAACGGTTGCGAAAGCTGTGCGTCGGACTCGCATGGCTCTACTTCTTCTTTACTGCATATATGCTACTCCATCCTAAACCGCCGACCCCGCTCGTACCGCCGCCGCTCTTCAACGTAGTTCATTTTCTCGCATTCGGCGCTCTAGGGGGACTTGTCGGACTTGCGCGCAAGCGGACGTCGGCGTGGTACTGGTTCGGGATACTCTTTATCTGGTGTTCGGGCTCTGAATATCTTCAGAACTTCACAGGTCGCAAGTTTGAGATAATCGATATTGTTCAGAACACGCTTGGGGTCGCGACAGGCTTGCTAGTCGCCGCGCCAG
>ONJR01000248.1 GCA_900318195.1 uncultured Planctomycetota bacterium | reverse complement strand
GTGCCGTTATAGGTTATTAAAGGAAAGAATGTAGGAAAACTATGTCGATAACCGATTGTTATCGGTATAAAATAAGTGAATTAAACATGTTGAATTGTATTTTATAGCCAATTTTAGGTCAAGCGTCTGTTAATATTGGTAGTTTATACGATTGTATGGAGAAACTTGTTAAAAAGACGCTGTTTTTAGAGGTTCCCATATGTCAAGGATCCTATAAGAAATAATCCTGGAATACTATATTCAAAAGTACCTATTCCATAGATTAAATCGTTACAGTAGATATTGATAAGAATATATTATGAAGCTTTTAATTTAAAAAGGAGAATATGATGGATTCACTAGACCTGCTATACGAAGTATTGGGACAGATTCAGAATGGGATTTTTTCAGGAACTCTTGATAACGTTTGCACTTCATTATATGAGCAACATCTCGATTCATCGACTCGATTAAAAGAAATGTTTGATCGAATACGTAGAATAGATTGGCAACAATTCAACGAGGAATGTGTTAATCTCATTATTGAGCGGTATGACACGTTAGAAAAAACAAAAGAACATAGACCCGTAAAAGCGATTTATTACGAATACGACCTTGACAACGGTTGGAGCGGCGCATTCTTTTTCTGTAATGACTATAACCCAATCAGAAACGTCGATGACGATGGATTTATCGACGACGACTGGGCCTGTGATTATTGTGACGACTTTGACGCCCCCGAACTTCCTTATTTGCCTTCTTCTGGGATATTTTACGACGAAGAAGGTAGTAATGACGCTCTTCATTATGCGATTGCCGAGCTAACTCGCAACTTTGTTGCAGTCAATGATTATTTACATAAAGTCCGTCCAGAAATTCCTAACTTATTTATTGCTTTTCATGACCAAACGCCTATTACACGCCTATCGATCGAAAATTAATATTGACTGCACTTTAGCAACGACGACGTCGAAATTATCGTGAATCGCTATGCTTTCGTTGACTCCGGTTCAAAAACAGCTGTGCAAATTATAGCTGTCTTATACTCGCAGAAGTTGAGCCCAGTGAGTACGGAAATATGCGTTCAATTTTCGCTGGTCGCACAGACACTAGCACCCCAAGAGACGAGCGTCCAACGCGCGAAAGTCTACGAGGACGTGCTTGTAGCGATCAGCGACGTCAAAATAGGCGATCGCACGCCCGGCGTCAATCCGCAAGGGAACGACAGCGCCGACGAGTCTTGTTTTGTCGAGATTCCTCACTATATTTACTCGCTTCGCCATATTAAGGGTTTATTCGGAAATAGCCCTTATTACTGGGGAAAATCCTTGCAGATATATGCAACTGCTATTTCCGAATAAGCCCTAAATCTGTCCTTACCGTAAAAATTGCAAACATAAGACGTAGGATCGGCGAAAACTCGCCCGATATAAAGAAGGCGGTGGATTGTCGAACGTACCAATTCGTGGTGCCGAATTTCAGCCGAGCGGCGACTCGCTATGACAGATTAATATCAAGTTACTTTGCCTTTGTTCTCCTTGCATGCATTATGATTGTGATAAGGAGGTTATGAAATGACTTCTAGTCGCGTACAAACGCGATATGAAAAACTTGACCTCATGTTTTACTCCGTTTTACTTTTTGTTGTGATCATCGAATTCATCAAGTTAGCGCCAACAAGCCCTAGAAATCATATTCCCCGTTCCAGGTAACGAACGCTTCCATAGCGTAATATTCCGGTAGACCTATACGATTATAGGCGTCTGCCGTCTCCATATTGCGCTCTTCAGCTCTTTTCCAGAATTCCCTCGCGTCTGCGCCGAGGAACAGCGCGCCGTCTTTTTGAGACGCGTGCCGAAAGATCGCCTCTCGTTTCTTCTCTGAATCGCGTGGAAAGAGTGGCACGGCGATTTCGATTTCGTCTAGCGGCCACTCTTGCCATGCGCCGCGATACAGTAGTATCTCGGGTATTTCGCGTCCTTCTTCTTGCATTTGGCGAAGAACAGAGAACGCAATGAGAGCGCAGACGCGGTGCGTTCCATGCGGGTCAGATAGGTCTCCGGCAACAAATATTTTTTCTGGTTGTAATTCTTCGATTAGATCGCGTACAATTTGACGATCGGTCTCTGAGGGCGGTAGTTTTTCAACAGCGCCAGTGTCGTAGAATGGCAGATTGAGGAAGTGTACGCGCTCAGACGGTATTCCGCAAACTTTATCAGCGGAGCGCGCCTCACTCCATCGAATAAGGCGCTTCATGAGTAGCACGGCGTCGACGTCCTTCTCGCCCGGCTGCTTATTGCGCAACGGCGTTTTAATCTCGCGCGTCAAGAATTCGTCGGTCTCAGCCGCGCCGCCAATCTGGTGGCTGATCTCGGCAAAGAGATCCGCCATGCGATATGCGTCGTGGTCGTTGACCGCTATATTGCCGCTCGTCATATAGGCGACGTGCAACTCATGTCCGTCGTCGACCAAGCGTATCATCGTACCGCCCATACTAATGACGTCGTCGTCCGGGTGTGGGCTGAAGACCAGTATCCGTTTGGGCGTCTGTCCGCACGGATGCTGCGCGATAGTTTGCGTCATCCAGTCAAATACTCGCGCGCATACTTCTGGCGCCGGACCTGCATGGCGCAGTAATGAATGGAGTCCGTGCGCGCGGAAATCGGCGTCGCTCAATTTCAAGAGCGCCTTGCCGGTTCGCTCGCAGAGCCATAACACCGCGCGCTTGACCATAGCGTCGTTCCATTCGACGACGCGCGTGCGCCATGGGGTAGCGACGTCTTGTAGGGCGGAAGCGGCGCTTTTGTCGATGATAAAGGAGACGTCCTGATGGGCGCGTAGCCAGCTTGCGGGCGTCGCGTTGGAAATCGGTTCTTCTAGCGCGCGTTGTATAATCGCCGCTTTGGCGTCCCCGAACGCTAGCACGACAATCTTGCGCGCTTCCATAATCGTGCCGAATCCGAGCGTTAGTCCGTGCGTTGGAACGTTCGTCTCACTAAAGAACAACGACGCCGCGTTCAGCCGCGTTTCAGGATCCAACTGCGCCAATCTCGTTCTACTTGTCTGCGACGTATACGGTTCATTGAAACCGATTGCGCCGTTCGGCGCGACGCCCAGGATCATGACGTCGATTCCACCGGCCATGTGAATTTCGTTCTCGTACTGTCGACAACTTGCCTCCACCTGATCGATCGGCACGCGCGCGTCGAAAAAGTGAACGTTTTCTGTGCGAAGATTCGTTTTGCGGATGAAATTGTCCATAAGCCAGCGCCGCATACTTTGCAACCTGTCGGGATCAAGTCCGTAGTATTCGTTCACAATGAAAATCGAGACGCGCGAGAAGTCCAGACCCTGTTCCTCGTGAAAGCGGACAAGTTCCTGATAGACCCCAACGGGACTAGAACCGGCAACGAGTCCTAACGTGGCGGAACGCCCCAGTGAATTGCAGTCGCGAATAATCCCGGCAACTTGAAATGCGACGTGCTTGCAGGCGTCGGCGCCCGATTCGAAGACGTAAGTTGGCGCTTCCACATTACGCGCCGGCAACGCGACGCTTTCCGACGACAGTTTACTAGTCATTACGACGCTCCAACCGCGCCGTCAGGCTCATGAGAATGACGACGCGTGTATCAAATGGTTGCATTATATCAATTGTGCTGGTTAAATAAGAGGGGCGTTTTTTAAAGTTGGCGCAAAAGAGAGCTTTTTAGCCAACCACCCCTCGAAAAAACCACTCAGACCATTATAATAGAAATTAGACGGCGGTGTAGCGTCGATTAGTAAGTTTTCGCAAACTTATCGGCTCAACCGCCTCGAATCAACGCGAAAATAACTTTGCGCCGCTTACTTCTCGGCGCGCGTCCTGTTAGGTCGTGCGCGCTGGAAATGAGCGAATGCGGCTCCTTAAAATAGCGCGATGCGCGGTAAGAGATGGAAAATGAACAGAAGGTTGAACTTGAACGACGCGATTAAACGATGCGCCGCTGTCTGTGTCCTTGGCTCTTTGGCGATTATTGGTTGTAAAGAGAACGACGTCGCGTATATGCCCGACGCGTTTGAGGGCTACGAGAGCGCGCCTCAGACAAACGAGCAAGATTACGCCGCTACTATGCGTCAGATTATGCAGGGTGGAACCGGCGCGGTAAAGATCGCCCCGGGCGCAATGGTTGCCGTCGGCACAACGGGCGCGGCGCCTGCCTTTAATTTTAGCGCAGCAGCGACGACGGGCGCCGCTCCCGCGTTCAACTTTAACTCAGCAGCGACGACGGGCGCTGCGCCTGCGTTCAATTTCAACTCAGCAGCGACGACGGGCGCCGCTCCTGCGTTCAATTTCAACTCAGCAGCGACGACGGGCTCTGCTCCCGCGTTCAATTTCAGCGCAGCAGCGACGACAGGCGCTGCGCCCGCCTTTAACTTTGCCGCCGCGTCGAAGCCTGCGGCTCCCAAGGCGAATTCTTTTAACAACGGCGCCGCCGTCGCGTTTGTCGACGGCGCCGATCCGCTCGCCCAAGTTATTCAAAAGAAGGCGGCGTTGAAAACTGCGTTAGAAGCAGCGAGCGCGGACGCAGAAGCGAAAGCTCAAGCCGCGCAGAAGGCGGCGGACGCCGAAGCACAAGCGATAAGCGCGCTTAGCGACGCGACCACCGGCTTGACGAACGCGGAGGGCGCCGTTAAGGGCGCGACCGAGAGCGTCGAGACCGCAACATCGGCAGTCAAGACGGCGGAAGCGGCGCTAGCAGACGCGGAAAATAAGGCGAAGACCGCACAAGACGCTGCGAAAGCGGCAAACGCCGCCGTTGAGCAAGCGACGTCCGAGAAGGAATCTGCGACGACCGCCGTCGCTACCGCGACTGCCGAACGCGCCTCCGCACAAGAAGCGGTCGACGCAGCCAAGGCGAAAGTCGACGAGCTCACGAAGCAAGTAGCGAGCGCTCAGGACGCCAGTGTTGCGGCTCAGAATGCGCTAGCAGAAGCAAACGATAAGGTAACGTCGGCGCGCGACGCCGCTGATAAGGCGGCACAAGCGGCGGACGCGCTCGAAGAGGGCGATGAAAAGACGGCGGCGCAGAATGCGGCTCAAGCTGCTGCGGACGCGCTAGCTCAAGCGACCGAGGCGGCGACAGCGGCGCAAACAGTTGCGACCGACGCGACCGCTCGACTCGGCGCCGCGCGGTTAGAAGTTGAAAACGCGGCAAAATCAGTTCAAACGGCGACCGACGCTCTCAACGCCAAAGTAAGCGCGCTTGACGCGGCGAATAAAAAGGTTGCCGAACTCGATAAGGTTCTCGCGGATCGACAGGGCGACGCGACTCAGCGCGCGGCCGACGTGCAATCGACCACAGAGGCGCGCGAGGGCGCGGCGACGAAACTAGAAGACGCGCGTAAAGCGCTGACGGACGCGACTGCGGCGCTCGAGTCCGCACAAGCAGCGCGTCAGAAAGCGGCGGACGCCGTAACAAGCGCGACGGTCGCGCGCGACGCTGCGAGTAAGGCGTCAAAAGCGGCTAAGGCGGCGGCAGAAGACGCGGCCGCCAAGAAGGACGCGGCGACGAAAGCGGCAAACTCTTTTGCCGCGACCGACGCGTCGCACAACCGTTTTTTTTTTGCTGAGCTAACCGACGCGTATGCAGCTGAGCAAGAAGTTCCTACGCCGACAGGCGCCAATCTCGAAGACGCGCTCGATTCATTAATTGACGCGCTTGCGCGCGACTGCGACGATCTCGAAATGATTCCCGATTTCGAGGACGGCGTTCTAGCCGTCCGACGCGACGCGAACGCGCTAGCGACCGTCGCTCTCGTCCTAGGCGCTTCGGACGTCGATTCAACGCGTAAGGCTAGCGCTTCCGCGCTTGTCGCGGCGGCCCAGAAGCTCGAAAGCGCAAAGTCGGTTGCGGAAGTTAAGAGCGCCTATGCGTCGCTTGTCAAAGCGCGCGCCGCTCAAGACGGGGTGAGACTCGAGTGGGAGAAGGTCGCGACTCTGAAGCCTCTCATGAAGTACGCGCTACCGTCCCTTTCCACGGAGATCAAACGTCTTGCGCGCAATGAGAAGACGTTCCTGCGCAAAGCGAATACGAAGAAGGTAATCAACGCGTCCACGACGATGGTCGCAATTGCGCTTGGCGCTCGCGAGAATGTTGACGAGACGCTCGCTCCCGACGAGGACGAGGTCTGGCGAGACTATTGCGAACGACTAGCGAACGCGGCGCTCGAATTTAATGAGCATGCGACGGCTGTCGCCGCTGGCAAAGGCTCTTTCGACGATATGAAAGCGGCGCATAAAGCCGTGGAAGAAACTTGTAGTTCCACTTGCCACGAGAAATTCGGCGGTCAGACAGCGGAATAAAGTAGCGAAGTCAACTCGGTAATCCGCGCGAATTATAGTGCGAACGCTAAGGGCGGCGACCGTTGGCGTTCGTTTTGCATATAGTAATGAGGTTATTTTAAGCACGTATGCGACGGATTAAACTAGAAATCTGTTACGACGGCGCCGATTATTCCGGCTGGCAAATTCAACCGAAACAGCCGCAAGTCAAAACGATTCAAGGCGAGTTGCAGCGCGCAATAGCGCGAGTCGTCGGTTCCGACGTCGAGTTGCTTGGCAGCGGTCGAACCGACTCCGGGGTTCACGCCTTGTGCCAGGTTGCCGCCTTCAATTCTGACACGAACTTGCCGCACGCTACGCTTGTTAAAGCGATCAATGCGTTTCTTCCGCCTGATATTCGCGTATGGCGCGCCTCTGACGTGGCGCTTGACTTTCATCCGATACGCGACGTCGTTAGCAAACGCTATCGCTACCTATTGAGCGACTCGCGTCCAGCGTATCCTTTTTTGCGAAAGAACGCGTGGACGATTATGCAACGCGTTGAACTTGACGCCATGCGCGCGGCGGCGCAGTTCCTACTTGGAACTCATGATTTCGCCGCGTTTCAGACTCAGGGTTCCCCTCGGAAAACGACCGTTCGAACCGTCGGCGACGTGCTCGTCGCCCGTAGACCCATTGACGAAGCTTTCGCATTCCCGAAAATGAAAGAATACGAAACGCGGCTCGACGACGTGCGCGCGGGACGACCCGAGCAACCGAATATCATTCTGGTTGAGATTGAAGCGGACGGATTCCTCTATAATATGGTGCGCGCGATCGTCGGTACGCTCAAACTATTCGGCGAGCGTCATAAGGGCTTTGAGGAGCCCGAGGTCATGCGCCGGATCGTCGAGCGCGCAGATCGCAGCCTAGCCGGACCGACCGCGCCTGCGCACGGGTTGTATATGATCGACGTGGTTTACCCTGAGAACCGGACGACTTGCGGTTCCGCGCGCGACGAACGCACATTAGAAGACTAATATCATCAGCATGGACGCGTATAGCGTAATTAGGTTATGGAACATTTGCAAATAGTAACCGGTTCTGACGCGATTCCCAAGACGTATGCGCTCACGAGCGATTCGATCGTGATCGGTCGGCAACCATACTGCGATCTCGTCTTGAACAACAACGCGATTAGTCGTGAACACGCGAAACTCGAGAAGAAGAACGGCGTATGGTACGTCGAGGACCTCCAGAGTCGTAACGGCGTCTGGCTCAATGGTAAACGCCTGAGTTACGAGCCGACCCAACTTACCGACGGCGACGTGCTACTACTCGGCGATACGACGATTTTCTTTCATACGCGCGATTCGAGCCCCACAGGTTCTCCGCGCGCCCAAGAGGAGGACGTCGATCGTTTCACAATTGAGGACGAGCTGGATCCGAGCGCGATTCAGTCGCAATTTGTCGTCGGCGTCAACGGCTCCTCCGTTAATCTCGACGGTTCGCAACGCGAGTTCAATTCGATTAAAGATTATCAGCGTGAGATTCGCCATTTGGAGGAGCGCGTGCGCGTACTCCTCGAGTTTGCGCGTATTCTCGGCAAAGCTGAAGACGTGCGCGACCTCAAGCCGCGATTCTTAAAGAGTCTGCTTCAGCTTTTCCCTCAAGCGGATTCCGCGTGCGTGCTTGCTCCTGAGCAAGACGCGCAGGGTAAAACGATTTGGAACGTTGCGAACTTCGCGCGTCGCGACGAACGCGACGACGAGAAGTATCGCGTTAGTCGCGCCATTATTCGGCACGTTGTCGCGACTCGCGCGGCGATTATTTCCGATTCCGCTCCCGACGACGTGCGATTTGATCCGTCTGAGAGTCTTGTTATCTCTAAGATAAGCTCCGTTATGGCGGCGCCGATTATAGACGCGCCGAACGATCGACTTATCGGCGTGATTCAGATCGACGCACGGCGCGCGCGCAGAAGATTTAACCAGGACGATTTGCGTTTGCTCGTGTCCGTAGCGAATCAGATCGCCGTCTATTGGGAGAATCAGCATTTACGCGACGAGGCGCTGGAAAAGAAGCTAGCGTTGCGTGAAATGCAGGTAGCCAATCAGGTGCAACGTGGATTTCTACCCCTCGAGCCTCCTAAGATAGAAGGCTATGAATTTTTCGATTATTATCGTCCCGCGAAGTTCGTTGGCGGCGACTATTTTGACTACATTCCGCTCCCCAGCGGCGAGATAGCGATTATCCTCGGCGACGTTTCCGGTAAGGGAATCTCCGCGTCTTTACTCATGGCGAAGTTGTCCTCAGAAATGCGCTATGGTTTACTCTTAGAGAAATCTTACGGCGCAACTATGCAACGCTTGAATCGCATTTTCGCCGAGAACCATTGGGGCGATCGTTTCATTACGCTCGTCATGGCGGTCTTAGAGCCGGCGTTGGGTATTGTTCGAATATATAACGCGGGGCACCTGTATCCCGTTGTTTCGAAATTAACCGGCGAAGCGGTGCGCGTTGGCGAGAATTACAATAGTTTTCCGCTTGGAATTGTGGAAGACGCGACCTTTCCCGAATTCATGTACCATTTGGAGGAAGGTGAAACGATCGCGCTTATGAGCGACGGTTTCCCGGACGCAATGAGCGTCAACGACAACGCGTTCGGAGACGAACGCGTTGCGGACGCGCTACGCAATCCCAAGGGCGACGACGCGAAGACCGTCGGAAAGCGTCTTGTCGACGCAATGCGCGCTTTTGCAGATGGCGCGCATCAAACAGACGACCAATGTCTCGTTGTCTTCCGCCGCTCGTTAGCATCGTCGGATCGCTAGCGTTCGCGTAATATAACCGAGCGTCGCATTGCTCGCCGCAACGACGCGCGGTTGGAGTTCGGCGCGTTCGCGCTATGGACGCGTTGTATGCGGCGAGCGTTTAGAAAGGTAAGCAATGGAAGAGAAATCACGCCAGTTCTTTTACGATTTGATTAAGACCCCCAGTCCAACGGGCTACGAGGAAAAGATTCAGCGAGTTGTTCGCAAGTATGCGGAGTCTTTTGCCGACGAGATTAAGGTCGATTCGCACGGAAATTTGATAGCGTCGCGCAACCCTACCGCGCGTTTCCGCATTATGCTAGCCGGGCACTGCGATCAGATCGGTTTGATCGTGAACTACGTCGACGCAGACGGTTTTATCTACGCGTTGCCGCTTGGCGGGTGGGATCCCCAGACGTTGGTCGGCGTTCGCGTAACGATCTGGGGACGTAAGGGTCCAGTCGAGGGCGTGATTGGTCGGAAGGCGATTCACTTGCTGACGGAAGAGGAGCGCAAGAAGGTTCCTAAGGTAACGGATCTCTGGATCGATATTGGCGCGAGCTCCAAGCAAGAAGCTGAGGATCTTGTTAGGGTTGGCGATTCTGCTACGATACCGCTCGATTATCGCGAATTGCTCAACAATCGAATAGCGGCGCCCGCGACGGACGATAAGGCTGGCGTTTGGGTCGTTATGGAGGCGTTGCGTCGCTTTTCGGGTTCTAATCCCGACGTGGGGCTCTTTGCCGTCTCGACGGTACAAGAGGAAGTCGGTTTGCGCGGCGCGCGTACGAGCGCGTTTGGAATCGATCCTCAGGTTGGGATTGCGGTCGACGTAACGCACGCGACGGATACCCCGACGATTGAAAAGAAGATCTGCGGCGAAATTTTGCTCGGTAAAGGCGCCGCAATCGGTAAAGGTCCGAATATGAATATGAAGCTTGTCGACGCGCTCGTTGCAACGGCGGAGGAGAAGGGGATCGCGTATCAGATGTGCGCGGAGAACAGAATTACCGGCACAGACGCCGCCGTGATTCAGGTTACTCGCTCGAGCGTGCCGACAGCGCTCATTTCAATTCCGAACCGATATATGCACACGCCGGTTGAGATCGTCTCTTGGGACGATATGGACGCCGCCGCCGAGCTTATTGCGCGATACTGTGACTCGCTCACTCCCGAAACTTCCTTTATTCCCGAGTAACGCGCGCACCCTGATCGTCGGCGCTTTTATTCAATAATCCGGCTCATTTTGCCGATTAGCTATCAAGCGCTCTGCGTTGGGCGCCGTTGTTATAATCATGCGTAGCGCATAGCGCGCTCGCACGCCGCGACGTGCGAGCGCGCGACCGCGCGTTTAGGAATTAGATAATATGAATTGGAAGACCTGGGCTTTGCTCGCGTTGGCGCTCGTGCTAGGGTTCGGCGCCGCTTACGGCGTTAAGGCTATCTTTTTCGACTCCCGAGACAACGATGCGATCGCGCTAGATCCCGCTCAAGCTGGAGCGTGTGAAAGATTGCTCGTCGCTAACGGCGACGTGCTCGCTGGAATGGAACTTACTGCGCAGAACGTGCGATTCGTACTCATGCCAGAACAGGACGTGCCGCGCGACGGTATCGTTTCTTTTAACGGCGTGCCAGGTAGGATTGTAACGCGCGACCTCAAGGACGGCGAGCCGATTTCGCTATACGACCTCGAGGAACCTCGCGCTGAAACTGCAAGTTCTGCCGTCTTTGTGCCGCCGGGATATGTCGTCGTGCCGATCGAGATATGTTCCGTGAGCAAAGAAACCGGTAGCATGAATTACCTGAAATCGACGAAGCTCGATAAGATCGTTAAGCCCGGGGACGCGATCGATATTAGCGTTGCCAAAGAAGATCGCAGTCGCGAATCAACCGGCTTGCGACGACTTGTTACTGAGACGGTTGCACAAGAGGTCGCCGTTTTTGACGTACTGGACGAGAAACGGTTCGGTTCAGACGGCGCCGAGCGTTATTCCTCCATTTCAGCATTACTAACGGCGGAGCAAGTTGAGACGATTCGTAAGGCGTACGGAGAAGGCAAGCTGAAGCTAACGCTACGCAACGGGTACGATGAACAGACTCCTATGGAACTCTTCTCGCAGCCCGGCGCGGCGCTCTTCTCGCCTGCTCAAAATGTCGATGGAAGCGTATGGCAGACGACTCGCTCAAATGGAACGCCAACTCTTAACGAGAATTTCATTATTGGCGGAAATATTGAGCCGGCTTCGAATTCACATGAGTCGAGCGCCGCTCCAATGCCGACGTCGGGTTCTTCCGCCTTCGTCGAGCCTGAGAGCGTCGTCGCGATCAATAGCGGGCTCTTTCTCGGCGGCGAGAAAGCGGCGGAGGAAGGGGCGGACGCAACGGAAAGGGAAGAAGAACAATCTGCAAACGTTGCGCATGACGTTCGTGAACTACCAAACCAGAACGACCCATTGCTTCCGCCAAGTCAGACTGAATTGTCAGATACGGACTTGACCGTTCCCGAGCCGAAAAACACGCCGCTTTGGTCGCGCGTCAGTTTTGACCAGCCTGACGATATTGCGCCCCCGACGTCCTCGTCTTCTGAAACGGCGAGCGATAATTCATGGATTGGCGAACGAACCTTCCGCTTTCGTGAACAAGCTCCGGCGTCGTCGACGTTGAGCGATGAAAGATATAATCTTGCGCCTTCACATACGCAGGTCGCCGATCTGACTGATCCGGAAGAATTCGCGAAGCCCGAGGCGCAATCGACCTCGACTTCTACTGCGGCTAAACCTAACGACAATTCCAAGGTGAACAACGTCCCGAAAGTTAATCCGATTAAAAAAGTCTCGCCCTTTATAACGACTCCGGCAAAGGCGAAGACGAATCGCAACGCCCAATAGCCGGTTTTCAAAGAAGGGAAGGTATTATGGCAGAAGAATCGAGACTTGATCTCCTTTGGGCTCCTTGGAGAATGGCGTATATTCACTCGGAGGACGAAGTGAAACCGGCGCCCGTTAAGGTTAGGGACGGCGGCGATCCCGAATGCTTTATTTGTCAGGCGGTCGCCGACGACGTCGCCAATGATTGCGCGCGACTCGTCGTCGGACGTACGGAAACTACGATCGCTATTTTGAATCGCTACCCTTACAATAATGGACATCTTCTTGTGGCGCCGAAACGACACGTCGCGCGGCTCGACGCCTTTACAGCGGCTGAACGTAGCGACGTTATGACGGAGTTGACATATTGGACGAGCGCGCTAGAAAAAGTTATGAACGCAGAAGGGTTCAATGTTGGGCTTAATTTAGGTCGCGTGGCTGGCGCCGGTCTGCCCGGACATCTGCATTGGCACATCGTTCCTCGTTGGAACGGCGACGCCAATTTCATGACGACGATCGGTTCAACGAAAGCGATTCCTCAAGCGCTGGAAGCCGCGTGGGAACTTTTGCGACGTTCTAACGACTAACCATCAATCACCGTTCCCCACGCCTGCTAATATATGACGAGACCTAACAAATCCATGTCGACTCCAACTTATAAATACGTTTCCACGCCGTCGAAATTTTATTTCTTTCTGGACGAGATTGAAAACGCGAAATGGATTGCGTACGACACTGAGTTTATCTCCGAAGGACGTTATTTACCTGAATTGTGCCTGTTGCAGGTTGCGACTGAAGTCGGGAACTACTTGATCGATCCTTTATCTATTCCTGATCTAACGCCGTTTTGGGAACGACTCTGCGACGGACGTTCTATTTCGATAGTCCACGCGTGTCGTAGCGAATTGGAATTCTGCTATCGCGCGATCAAAAAATTTCCGTCTGAACTTTTCGACGTTCAGCTCGCCGCCGCGTTCGTCGGACTTGGTTACCCTCTCAATCTCAAGACGCTTGCGCAACAGACAGTCAAGGTTCAGCTTGCCAAGTCTGAAACACTCACTGATTGGCGAAAGCGTCCTCTCCTCATTTCGCAACTTGATTACGCCATTCACGACGTCTGTCATCTCCATGGCATATACGAGAATTTACGCGGACAGCTCGTAGATCGAGGGCGGCTAGATTGGTTCCAGGATGAAACAGCCGAATATTGCCAAGAATTGAAGGCGAGTCTAGACGACAATGAAGGCTGGCGCAAGTTGCACGGCGTCAAAGGGCTCACGCGTACGGAACTTGCTATAGTGCGCGAACTTTACGAATGGCGGCGCGAACGCGCGTCCAGGAACGGCACGCCGATCGGTCGAATTATGCGCGACGACGCGCTTGTGAACGTTGCGCGTTGTAAATCGTCCGATCCGCAGCGTATCGCCGTCGTCCGCGGTGTGAATATGCGTCCTCAGGCGCCGCTTGTGCAAGAAGCGGCACAAGCTGTTGATCGAGCATTGCGGCTACCCGAGTCGGAAAAGCCTCGTTCGCATATGCCGACGTATCCTACCTATGAAATCGCGATTCAGCTCGTTTCTGTACTCCTAGCGCAATATTGCAAGCGGCACGAGATCTCCAATTCAATAGTCGCGCATTCTGCCGATATCCGTAAGGCGCTCGCGCACCACGACGGCAAGTTAAAAGGCGAGGATAAAGCGAAACTTTTTACCGGCTGGCGCGCGGAGTTCCTTGGTGATTTTATGAACTCAATCCTTTCGGGAAAATATGCAATGTTGCTCTCAGACGATCTTGACGGCGATCCTCTGCGCCTGATCGACGTCTCTGATATGACGTTACGCTCGGCGCTGGACGACGAAGGATAATAACGAATCTTACGCGCCTTTTTTGAAAGAACAGTCGTTGGCATTTGCGCGACTGTTCTTTTATTCTTTCTGAGAAAAATGCCTTGAAAACGACTCCTTGTGCTGAATCTCGTGGAAATACAGTGTCTGAATGTCGTTTCTGGAACGCAAGCGTTTATCTTTTCCATCTTATTTAAGGGACTTTAATGAGAATTGGTTGGGACGATACCGTTATGTTCTTTCTGAGATAGTCTGCTACTTAGCTCCTGACTTCCCGATTTCTGTACTCTGTCGTTTTTATCGGCGAAGACCATGTTTACTTTCGCCGACAAGTAGAACTTCTCCGCTCGCCAATTTTGTAATGACCGCGCTTGCGGACCTTTCGTCAACGTAGACTCGACGTTCACCGAAGCGTAAAAGACCGTTTGCGACCTATAAGAAGAACTTGACGCCGCTAATGGGCGGATCGAAGAGTTGGAAGAGAAAAACGAAGAGCTAACCGAACAGTTGGAAGAGCTCAACGAAGAGACGAACGATAAGAAACCGGATTTTGAAGGCGCCTTTTATCTCGCGAAACAACAGATCGACGTGTTAAGAGCGGAGGTCAATCGACTACGC
>ONJR01000070.1 GCA_900318195.1 uncultured Planctomycetota bacterium | reverse complement strand
GGTTTCGGGCACGATCTGGCAGCACTTCTTGTATACGGTGCGCGTGCAGGTCTGCGGTACGCAACGGGTAACGTTGTAGGTGCAGACTTTCGTTTCCGGAACCATGCGGCATACTTGACGCGTTACGGTACGGCAGGTCGTTTGGGGCACCATGCGAGTGCAGGTAACTTCGCGCATGCAGGTCTGGGGCACCCAAACTTTACGCGTGCAGGTGGTCGGCGGGCACTGAACGGCGCAGATCTTGAAGGTCTGGCGGGCGCATGGATCGCACGGGTCGCAGCACGCGACGCGACGATATACGGTGCGACCGGGGACGGTGTAGCACTGATCTTGCCAGCAACCGGTAACGTACGGGACTTGGCGAGTGTAGGTCTGCGGAACCATGACGGTGCAGGGGACCTGGCATTCGACGGTCTCGTAGCACGGACGCATGACCGTGTAGGTGCGCTGACGCTGTTCCGTCGTCGGTACCATGACCGTGTAGTTCACTTGTTGCGGCACGGTAACCCAGTTGACGCGATTGACCGTGTAGGTGCGCGTGCGCTGTTCCGTAACCGGTACCATGACCGTGTAGGGGACTTCCTTCTGGCACGTGCGATATACCGGCTTCATGACCGTGTAGGTGCGCTGACGCTGCTCCGTAACCGGCACCATGACCGTGTAGTTCACCTGCTGCGGAACCGTGTACCAATTGACGCGATTGACCGTATAAGTGCGCGTGCGCTGCTCGGTAACCGGGACCATGACCGTGTACGGAACTTCCTTCTGGCATTGTTCAACGACGCGGCGCATGACCGTGTAGGTGCGCTGACGCTGCTCGACGACCGGCTTCATAACGGTGTAGTTCACCTGCTGCGGAACCGTCGTCCAGACGCGCTTGTTGACCGTGTAGGTGCGCGTGCGTTGCTCGGTAACCGGTACCATGACCGTGTACGGAACTTCCTTCTGGCAGGTCTCGTAAACGACGCGATTGACCGTGCGCGTAATCGTCTTCGGCACGTTCTCCCAAACGGTGCGGTTGACCGTATAGGTAATCTGGCGCGCTTGACGCTCAGGTACGTACCGCGTGCACGTTACCTGACGCGTAACCGGCACTTTCTGAATGCAATTGCGATAGCAAACAACCTGTTCTTTTTCAAAAACAACGCGGCGGCAGGTCTTCATGACCGTGTTGCATTGCGCGGTGAATTCACACGCGGTCGGACGGCAAGCGGTATAGGAACACGCGCCGCAGTAGGCCGCTTGCGCCTGCTCCAGCGAGAACGTTGCCAGCGCGGCAACCGCTAAAACAGCCGCTCCAATAAATCTTTTCATTTCAACCTCCATCAAAACTCTAACGGACGATACCGTCTCCATCCTTGTCGTAACGCGCTGGCGCTGTGTAACGCAACTGGAAGGCGACGCGCCGTCTCAAGGCGACGACGAGACGCGTTCCTCGATTTTTCGCGACGATTCATTGACGCGACGATAAACGCAATGCGTCTATTATAACGTCGCGACGAGACGCCGTAGGCTTTGCTTTGTGTCAAAGGCAACCTGTCTCGCGACTCTGAACGTAACGCGCGGAATAATCGTTGCAAACCGCGTCGTTCGCTCTCGCTCGCGAGAGGGATAAAACTACTTTGCGTCAATTATCGGCGAGCGCCCTCTTCACTCTTCAGCAAATTTTCGACGCTATGGAAAACTTGTTAAAATAGCAAAGGGCGCGCGCGCTGCGACAAACTGGACGACGTCGAGAAGCGTCGAACGCGCGCGACGACCCGCGAATTTCTCGCAAACGCCAAGGTCGCAAGCATGAGCGCTATGCCGTACGACCCCTAAAACTGCGCGTCGAGTATCCTCGACGTCAACAATTATAACCTTCTTGACAAAATAGAATAGAGACATTAAAGAAAAAAGAGAGAAAAGAAAGTTAAAAGAGACGTGTTGTCGAATATTACGCAGATTTTGACGATTGTGCAAAAAGAGGCAATCTTGCAGTAATTCATCTTGTGAGCGTTTGTAGCGACTACTATGCGAAACGACTTGTCAACTCGCGCGCGTGAGATAGAATGATGGAAGCGACGCACGCGTGAAATCACGACGCGCGACGCGACCGCGATGAAACTACAAGATAAGGAAGGAAAGAATATGGGGTCGACTTTAGATTGCGTTATCTGTCTCATGCGCCAGTCCCTCGAAGCGGCGAGGTTCGCTTCAAACGACGAAGCAACCCACGCGAAAATACTCGAACGCGTCATGCAAATCTTCCTCGAACGCGGAATTACCTCGTCGCCGCCGATCGTTGGAACCTACGTGCACCGCGTCGTGCGCGAGATTACGGGCGAACCGGATCCGTACAAGCGCGAGAAGGAAAAATTCAATCGCGAAGCGTTCTCAAAATGGGACGATATCAAACGCTCTATTAATACGTCGACCGACCCGTTCGAGACCGCCGTACGACTAGCGATCGCGGGAAACTCGATCGATTACGCGCTCGAAGCCCTAACGGAAGAAAAAGTACGCGTCGCGCTCTCGAGCGCGCTGCAGACCCCGATGAGAGGGTCGCTACAAGCGTTGCGCGACGCCGTTCAGAACGCGCGCTCGATCCTGTACCTCACGGACAACGCGGGCGAAATCGTCTACGACAAGGCGTTAGTCGAAATGCTCGCCGGTCCGCAATACGAGAAATCCGTAACAGTCGCGACGCGCGGCGCGCCGATTATTAACGACGCGCTACGCGAGGACGCGATCGAAATCGGAATCGACAAGGTCGCGAAACTCATCGACAACGGCGGCGACGGACTAGGCACGATCTTCGCGCTGACCTCGCCTGAGTTCAACGCCGAGTTCGCGCGCGCCGATCTCGTGATCGCTAAGGGACTCGCCAACTACGAAACGCTCGCGTTTCCGCAAGAGAACGCGATCGCGCCGAAGAAAATCGCGTTCCTTTTCAAGGCGAAATGCCCCTTCATAGCGAAAGCGGTCGACGCGAATCTAGGAGATCTCGTCGTCAAGATAGACTAGCTCTGAAACACGCCAAGAAACGAAAAGACCGCGCTACGAAGCGCGGTCGAAAGAGCGTCCGATGGGAATCGAACCCACAACTGGAGCTTGGGAAGCTACCGTGTTACCACTACACCACGGACGCGTCGCATACGGCGCTCGCACGCCGAAACTGACAATATTATAACGCGGAATACGTAATTAACAAGCGCCTTTTTCCAAACGCGTCCCCTTTTCTCACAATTTCGACCGCGCCAATCTAGCCGCGCCCCCGCTTGAGCTTTTCACAAACGGCGATACAATGCAGAACAATGGACGTTCGTGTGAACGTTCGCTCAGACCGCGCGACGCGAAAAACCTTAACCTCCCACGCAAACTCGTCATGCAAGCCCAGCACTCGCACAATCTGCCAACCCCGAGCGTTCAACGCTTGCCAAGCTATTTGAGACTCATCAAAAGCGTGCGCGAATGTGGAGAGACCGCTATCTCATGCACAAGAATCGCCGAGGAATTCGGACAAACGAGCGTGCAGGTGCGCAAGGATCTCGCTATTACCGGAATCACCGGACGACCGAAGATCGGATATCAGATCGCCGATCTCGTCGAAGCGATCGAAGAATTCTTAGGATGGAATGTCACGACCCACGCTTTTCTCGTAGGCGTCGGAAATTTGGGCTCCGCTATCTTGAATTACGAAGGGTTCGCATCTCACGGACTAAACGTTGTCGACGTTTTCGACGCTAATCCGAAACTGCTAGGGACCGTCGTCAACGGGCGCGTTATACGACCCGTCGCGGATATACCCGAACGCGCGAAAACTTTGCGTGAAAAGACGGGCAAAACGCTCGATATGGGCGTTATTACCGCTCCGGCGCACGCCGCGCAATCGGTCGCCGATCTACTCGTCAAGGCGGGAGCGCGCGCAATATGGAACTACGCGCCGATCCAGCTGGAACTGCCCGACGACGTCGTTTGCGAAAACGTTAAACTCTCCGAAAGCTTCGCCGTCCTGACAAATCGAATGAGAATGCGTCGTCATCGAGTCAGCGACCGCGCGCAATCTTAAGATCGTTCTCTTTCTCACTTGATTTTCTGCCGCGAATGCGTTATTCTCTAGCGTCGGCGCGACGTGCGGTCGAAAAGTAAGATTGGCTACAAACGAGGGATTCTACAATGAAGCGATATTTCATAATAACCTTTGGAACTCTCGCTCTCTTGAGCGTCCTGATCGTGGTAAATTACTATCTTTCCAAAGGGAGCGTCGGACCGCAAGAGGATAAAGGCTTCGTTCTCCCGCAACAGCGCGAGAACACGGAAGAGAAAATTAAGGACGGCGCGCTTGCCAAAGTGGCGCCGGAGCTGCTCGCGCTCTTTCCCGGACCGAACGACTGGCGGCGAACGAGCGGCAACGTGATCGCTACGGTTGAGCGCGACGCGTTCTTCATTTTCAAGGGTCAGCCGTCCTTTTCTCGCGAAGGAAACGTTATAACGCTCGACGCGTGCACCGTCGTCTTCATGCCAAACGGCGCCGCAACGGACTATCAGGACGAAGAGGAACAGGCGCGCGCGGCGATTATCTTTGAATCGACCGACAGCGTCGATCTGCAGTTCTCGAAGTCGCTGCTCGAGGTCGTTCGCTCGGAAAACTTCGACTTGAATATTTCGTCTTTTATCAACGGGCAATTTCACGGCTCCGTCGTCATTCGGTCGGAATTTGACCCGAGGACGCACGACGACGATCTCTTCTTACAAACGCGCAACGTCGTCTTTACAACCAAACAGATTCGCACAAGTTATGAAGTCTCCTTCAGATTCGGTAAGAATTACGGCGCCGGGAGAGGAATGACGATCGACCTTGAAATTCCGTCCGAATTTCAGCGACACAGTAAAACGGAGAGCGAGCCCGGCGCGGCGTCGGCGTCGGAGGACGCCGCGAATGCGGAACTGGCGTCGAAGGGCGCCGCAAGCGGTCGTAAGAACCTCTCGATTGCGGAACAGGTCGATCTCATGGTCGACGAGGGAAACTTAGGCGGCGGGTTCTCGCTACGTCAGGTCGAGATCGACGAGATTACCGATTACGCGAGGTTCTACTTCAATTCTTCCAGTCTGGAGGAACGAAGCGGTCTCCAACGCGCGCGAAATGAAGAAGAGGAGAGCGACGACTATATTGCCGTGCGGTGCAAGAAAGACGTGCTCTTCGCGCCCAATCCCTACGAATTAGGAGGATGGTGCGCAAGGTTCAGTAAAGACGTCGATCTGATTTACTTTCAACGTGAGGAAAAGAAAGCGAATCTGAAATGCGACAGGTTGTTTCTCTACCTTCAGGACGAGGAGATCGCTAAGTTCGTCGCCGGCAATCCCGAGGCTCAGCATGAAGTGAAGCGCAAGAAGCTGGTCGGCAAACTGCAGAATCTTGTCCCCACCGTCGTTCGCGCTCAAAGGAGCGACGAGAAGCGCGCCGCTATTGACGTTTTCGACCAGCAAACGAAGATTCTCGCGGGCGAATTTCAGTATAATCTCAAAACCGGCGTGGTCGATCTCACGGCGTATAACGGCAGGGAACCGGTTCGCATCCAGAAGTACGAGAGCCGCTCCGACTCGGACGAGCCGAGCGTCGATTTCGCCGCCGCGAATATCCAAGCGCGACTAAACAGCAACTACGAACTGCTCAGTATAATCGCGTCCTCCAACGGCTCGATCGTGCTCAAACTAAAGGACGGCTCGGGTCAAACGCGCCTCGCGCAAGTAAGCTGGCAGGACGGCTTGCAGGCGATCCCTGAGTTGCAGCTCGAAGGGGTCGTCAATCTTGTCGCGTCTGGCTCCGTGAATTTCAATATCCAGGATCTCGGTAATTTCAACGCGAACGAGGTTAATTTCTGGTGCAAGTTCTCCGAAGACGAGAAGGGCGCGCCGAACGACGCCGATCTGGACGCGACGCTTCATCATGCGTCGTACGCGCGCGCCGAGCTTGCTCAGACCTACGCCGCGCGCACGTCGTCGAGAGCCAAGAAGAAGGAACCCAAAGGGTTCCCCGTCAAGCCGTATAAGAACGTCGCGCCAATCGCCGCGAGAATGTCGGGGGACGTCGCGTTCCGGTCGCCGGGCGCAACCGCGAAGATTCAGAACGCGGTTACCGTAAGATTCGACCCGAATCCATTTCCACAAGACGCGCGACCGCAGGGGTCGACCCCGTCGCGCGGGTCGACCGGCGCGCTCGCCGGCGCCGTGAGTTCGCAAAAGAGAAAGAACTCGTTCACTCTCGCCGGCGGGAGTTTAACCTTGTGGTGCAAACTGCTCGGCGTCGGGAAAGAAAACGATAAAAGAGCGTTTGAACTGTACAGAATGCAACTCGTACAGAACGCCTCTCTAACGGAAATGAACGCGGATACAGGCGAAATCATCGCGCAACTCAACGCCGATCTTGCCGTCGTCGACAATCCCAATAACGAGCTAGCGAGGATCGAGATACGCGGCGAACAAAGAGACGCAAAATTTCAAACGAAGAGCTTAACGCTTTCCGGTAGGAACGTTGTCGTCGATCGCGCCGCCAATACGTTCGCCGTTTCGGGAGAAGGAAACGTCGCAATACGACCGATAGACGCGAGACAAAAAATAGAATCGAAGCCCACGCTGAACCGGTTCTTTACGCCCGACCCGATCGATATTAAGTGGTCGGATTCCATGGTCTTCAACGGAACGCAATTGATCTTCAAATCGAATGAACGCGAAAGCGTCGCGCTTATCCAACGTCAAACGCGCGGCAAGGCGCAAATAGCGCAGACGTTAACCTGTGCAGAAGCGCGCGTTACGCTCAAGAGACCGATCTCGCTCTTCGACTTCAATTCGCAGGACAAGTCGGCGTTAGAAGTCAAGCAGATCGAATGTTTAAGTTCGGGACAGTACCCAGTGAACGCGCGAATTACGGGCGTAGAGGGCTCCAAAGTCTCCGAGTTGTACGAGGCGTTTTTTGCGAGCGTTCTCTTCGACTTGGAGACGCAACGCGCGCGCGCGCCGAAGGGAGGCGAGATCTTCGCCGCCATTCAATCGGAGAACGCGCCCAACGTGCTGCCGGAGTCGCTCGGTCAGTCGAATGCCGCGCCTCGGTCTGGCAAGCGCGGGTGGATACGCGCGCACACGACGTTCGTCGGCGAACTCAACGCAGATCTCGAGCGTCGAAACCTCGTCGTTGAAAATCTCGTGCAACTTGTCGTCGCCGAGGTCGACGATCCGAAGACGGTCGTCAAAGTTACAGACGCCCCGCTTGCGGACGGCGCGTCGAAGATAAAATGCGATAAGGCGACGATTCAGCTGCTCGAACTTGCCGCCGGCGCGTCAACCGCGCGAAAGGAGCCGAGTTTCGAAGTCAACGCGCAAGGCAACGTTACAATACGTCGCGACGAATACCAAGGGATCTGCGACAGTCTGAGGTACTCCGCCGCGAAGGAGCTTGTCGTTTTAACCGCCTCGGACTCCTCGCGCGGCGCGCTATATAAGCAGAAAGGAGCGGGCGCTACGCGCGAGAATCTTGGAAACTTTTCAAGGTGCGACATAAAGCTCAAGCCGTTCAGCTATTCCTTCGAAGGAATCTCGAAGTTCAATTAAACGCGTCTATCTCCGCGCGAGTCGCGAGCGACGGCTGCGCGCCGAGCTTCTGCACGCTCAACGCCGCCGCGCGCGTCGCAAATTGCACGGCGTCCGCGAGCGACATACCGCTTGCCAGCGCGACCGCGAGCGCGCCGGAATACGCGTCCCCCGCCGCCGTAGCGTCGACCGCCTTGACCTCGCGAGAACTAACGACAAAAGAGTCCCCGTTGCGAGGAACCACGACCGAGCCCTGGCGACCGAGCGTTATAATTACCGTTTCGACCCCGCCGTTGAGCAGCTCGCGCGCCGCTAACTGCGCGTTCGACGCGTCGGAGACCGCCATGCCGGTTAAGCGTTCCGCTTCGCTCTCGTTCGGCTTAATGATCGTTACGCAGTCCAAAATGGCGCTAGGAAGCGGCGAAGAAGGCGCCGGCGCGGGGTCGAGTAATACGCGAACGCCGGCTCGTCGGGCAAGTTGCACCGCGCGCTCGACCGTCTCAAGGGGCGTTTCAAGCTGCACGACGAGCATATCCGCCGCCGCCAGGACGTCCGCCGCCGCGTCCACGTCCTCGGGAGAAAGCGCGTTGTTCGCGCCGAGCGCGACCGAAATCGAGTTCTCGCCATGTTCGTCGACCATAATGAGCGCGACGCCGGACGCGTTCTGAGGATCGCGAACGATCTTAGAGCAATCGATACCCTCGCGCTCGAAACCGGCGATCGCCTGCGCCCCGAACATATCGTCGCCTACGCGCGCGACAAAGGTAACGTCGCCTCCTGCGCGCGCGGCCGCCACCGCCTGGTTGGCTCCCTTACCGCCTGGCGCCGTTGCGAACACGCCGCCCAGCACGGTCTCGCCTGGCGCCGGAATATGCGACGATTTAACGATCATATCCGTATTCGAACTGCCTACCACGACAATCTTAGGTTTCGACATATTTTCTTTCTCCGCTAGTTAAAAGTTTGCTATTAAAGAACGTCGACGCCGCGACTCGCGACGCCGACATTATACATACCGAGTTGCGCGCGATCAATCGCCTCACGGACTCGCCGGCTCCGCTTTGTAGTGTAGCGACTCCCAGTATCGACGATCAAGCTCGTAAGGATCGTAGCTCGCGCTAGGATCCGCGTCGACCGGTAGCAGACCATAACGTATCATCTCGCGAAGGTACGGCCAACGCGGAACGTAACGTTGAGGACAGTCCTTACCGTTATTGGGACTAGGCGTGAGCATTTCAGGACGATTGTCCTCCTCGATAATATACCGCCGCCCGCGCTCGAGCGCCGCGAGAATAGCGCGATAATCGGGATCGTCCGTACTCGTAAAGACGCTCTTGCCAGACTTCGACTCGCACACTCCCAGACCGCCCGCCGCGCGACTGAGCGGCGCGCGCAGAACCTTGGACTCCTCGGGATACGATAAATCGAAGATCTCGAACCGACTAAATCGTCCGTTCGCTTGAGAGAGATCGTGCGGTATGAACGTGTCCTTGGCGTCCCGCGGATTGCGCGGGTTGTAGTTGTCGTGGTAGATCGTGTAGGTTCCGAATTCCTTCGAGGGATCGACCGGCGTGTGGCAGACGTCGCAACGGCGCGTGATCGTCTCCTGCATCGCCTTCGTTTCGGGCCAATCTTTCTCGTTGCGCACCGGCGTGTTCTCTAAGTAGTAGCCTACGCCGCCGGAAAATTCGCCGGCGTACGTGCCAGTATAGTTCGCGCCCGCGTCGATCCACAGACTTATCATGAGACGCTCGTGCTCCGACATTTTAACGTCCCCGTGCCCTTCGTCGATTAGCTTCAGCAAGCGACTCGAGCCGGACCCGATCTCGTAAGGCTCGAAATTGCTCCGCGCGCGATTACGATTGTCGCCGAAAAGCTGTAGCCACGACATTTCCGCGTACCCGATCGTGTACATCGGAGACCAGTGTCCGGAAATATTAAAACCCCCCTCTTCGCGATCAGGATTGTGGCATTCGAGACAATGCTTGTCGAGAATCGGCTGAATATCGCGCGTAAAACTAAAAACGTCCGGAACGTCGGGAATAGGCTCGATTTCACACGGCTCGCTCTCCATGAGTTTGAGCAGACGATTCTTCTCGTCCGCGCCAGCCGTTTCCGTGCGCTCCTCATGACACCCGACGCAAGAGAGTTTCTCGCCCGGCATGACCGACGTAAACGAGTGCATTCTCTTAACGCACTTGCCGTCTTCGTCCATTGCGAGGAAGAAGATCGGTCGATTGGCGGGCGCGCGGAAGTACGCGGATCCGTCCGGCGTTACGGGAACGCTGCCGAGCAAGCGCTCGAGCGTAAACGTGCCGTAGAAGCTCATCATGTCCATGCCGCCGGAATAGTGGATCGGCTTAGGAAGCGTTTCGTAGACGAGTAACTTTTTAATCGTGCCCGGCTTAACGTTCGCCATTTTGCGACCGTGATACACGTTGGCGAGCGCGATTGTGCCCATTTCGTCGGCTGGGTTCGTCGAGTCGACGAGAATCGGTTCGCGTTCGCGCGGCGCGAGCGGTTGCGGCTCGTTGATCCAGAAGCCTGCGTCCTTCTGCTCCTTAGGCAACTCGAAGAGCGTGCGTTCGCGACCGCGCTCGTCCATGATAACAAGGCGCGAGTACGAGGCCGCCATAAAGCGCTCTTCGCTAAAAGCCCAAGGATCGGAATAATGGCGCGTTTTCGAGATACGCTTCGCCGCTTCGGGCGCGTCGGGTCCCAAGCGCGGGTCGACTACCGTTACGTAACCGTAATGCTCCGTATACCCGTGCCCTGGCGAGAATGTGCAAACGATCTTGCCGCCCTCGGCGTTCGGAATTGGCTTGGGCTCCAGCATACACGTGCTAGGACGCATATTGCCGTAGAATACCATCTGACGCGTACCGTCTTGACCCATCGTCCATAGATGATGGTAGTCTACCTGAGAGCGATCAACGTATTCCCAGCGCATATAGATGATCTGACCGTTCTCCAACACGCGCGGCGAATTGTCTTGCTCGACGTTGCATGAAAGTTCGCGCAACTTGCCGTCTGGAAAACGCTTATATAGCGTTCCGACCTGCGTTAGCCAGCATCCGACGTAACGCTTGGCGCGCGTCGAGCAGAAGACGATCGAGTCGTCGGGCAACCAGGTCGGCTCGTAGTCGTCCCAGCCGGGGGGCGCGAAGTCGCGCGCTTGACCGAGCGGCGCCGCAGACGTGCGGAACTCGTTCGACGTCGAAGGCTTGACCCCAGGGGGAAGGGTAAGCGGCTCGTCCTCGCCCTCGCCCGTAAGACGCGTTAGACCCGTTCCGTCAGACTGAATCGTATAGAGACTGTAATGGCTTTTACCGCCGGGAAGATAAGAGAAGAGGATCGTCTTACCGTCGTAATGCACGATAGGATCTCTGAAGTTACCTCGCGCGTCTTCGATAATCGCGCGCACCTTCTGCGTCTTGACGTTGTACGCATAGAGACCGCCTCCGGAACCGAGCGGAAACGGCGTGCGGCACACATTGTCGGCGTAGTAGCCGAAATTAGCGTACCAGTGCGGGTCGGTCGCCGGTTTGCGGAGCGCGAAAACGATCTCGTCTGGCATACCGTCCTCTTGAAACGCTTCGACCGTCAGATCGCTACCGTCGGCCGCCGCGTCCCGCGAGACGCGTTGCGCAAGTTCGTCGACCGTCGGCTGATCGGCAAAGACCGCTATTTCGGACGCGCCCCAATTCAGACCCTTGGGATAGCCTGAAAGAAAACGAATTGTGATTTTCGTCGCCGACTGTTTCGGAAAGACGACGAATTGCGGTCCGTGCTTCATTTCAAAGACCCCGGTCGCAACGGGTTGTTCCGCGTCGTCGAGATAGAGCTCGTACTTCTCGAAGCATTCCTCGAGCATTGCGGCGCCGGTGCGACCGTAGTAGACGACCGTCGAGACCTCCTGCGGCGCGCTCCATTCCAGTGTGAAATCCGCGCGTCCTTGACACGCGTCCCCGCGAACGCACCAGACGCGCCCGGCGTCGTTACGACTAAGCGCGTCGGGAACGACGCCGTCGATCGCGCCGAGAACGTCGTAGTCCGCGCTGTAGACCGACGTCGCGCTAACCTCCGCTTTGTACGCAAGATTAGGATTCGTCAAACCTGATTCCGCCGCAAAAAGACGCGAGGACGCCAGCCCGAGCGTCGTAAGCGACGTTAAAAATAGTATGCGCAATAAACTCACAACATGTACTCCATTTGTATAAAAACACAACGAACCGCCGCAACGCGCGAGTCGCGACGTCGACGACTGAAGTATAACGTACGCGTCGAGTGATTTCAAGCCCCTGAGATCCGCCAAACAATCTGCGCGCGAGCGTCGCTTGAATTGCGTAATTCTGAATGAGCGCACTGGAGACGACGACGCGGTCGCTCGCGCACAAAATGACAGACCTTGCCGCGTAGGAGAAAAGAAAACCACCATCTTTTCTCCTACGGATTGGCGGCGAGATTTTTTTGATAAAATTTGCCCATGATCCCTATTTAGTAGTTGACTTCAGTAGGATCCCTAATTATATTGTGCTCTCAGTAGGTAGCGCGCCGTAGCGCTTCCTCGTCGACGCACCTCCCTTCACAAGGAGACGAATTATGCTACGCCTTGTCCGCTCGTACCTTTCTTTCGAGACGAAGCGCGTTGTTAGCGCCAGTATTGCGACGGCGCCGCATACTCGTCGCTTGGCGCTTGAACTGCTGGAGGAGCGTGAAATGTTGTCGGGTACGCCGACGCCTTACGATGGCGCCTCCTGGTATTGCGCGTCTTCGGAACGAGTAACGCAGTTTGAACCGATTTCCTTAACAAAGTTCGCGGCTGAACTTGCTCAAGCCTGCGCCGCCGAGAACGCCGAGCGCGAACCCTGCGCAACGGAACGGCTCGAATTTCAACTGGTTGGCGTCTCCAACGCTGTTGTCGAGGAGGAGGAAACGGAAGGGTTTACGTGGAACGGCGTGCATTTCGTACCCTTTGAAACGTTGCGAACGCGGCAATTGACCTTTACTGACGGCGAGTTGGTCGACACGGAGACGGAACTGTCGCTCCATCCGATGAGCGGACCGATTGTCGGCGGTGGGCTTGCTAGTCCCGACTCAGGCGGAGCCGGTAGTTCCGGAGGTTCAGGCGGTACTGGTAGCTCAGGCGGTTCAGGCGGCTCTTCGCAGGATTGGGACGTCGAGGTAACGACGACGTATGCCAGCGTCATTAGCGAGCTAGGCGATCGCTTTGATAATCTATTGCTTGAACACCGGGTTGGCGTCTCCGGAGGCGGCACGACTCCGCCCAGCGATTGCGATTACCTTCTGATAACGTTCCCAGGGCTTCCTTTTGGTTATAGCGCAGACGTAACGTATTGAATTTACGCCATGCGAAGAAAGGAGAGTGAGGCGCATGAATGGAAAATATATTTTAGCAATGGTGTTTCTTCTGATTGCTGTTAGCGCAGTTCTCTGCATAGTGAATAGCGAACCGAATAAATTAAACGCCGACGCCTTTGGTAAGCAAAGTCATGATGAACAAGAGAGCGTTATATTCGACGAATCCTCTGGCTCGCGAATGCGTGCGAACGCAATCGCTGTGCGTGATAATGCTGAGCAGGGAACGTCTAAAATACTTTTTAAAGCCTTTGCCTTTAGTTCCGAAGCACGACGGAATTATCACAGAGACATTATTTATTCGAAGCTGTGGAATCCTCAATCGATATTTAATGATCCCGACGTTGTAACGCTTTGTAACGCGCTCATAAAACGAGATTACACGACTGCTGAATCGATTGTCGAATCTAGAAGAGATATTGTCGACGCGCAGGGGCGCAATGGTATGCGCCTTTTGCATTGGGCGACGCTTCTTGGAGAAGAAACCTTTGAATGGCTACTAGCTAACGGTTCTAACCCAGATTTTAAGGCAACTTCGTATTACAATGTTCTGAATCATGCAAAAGGTTCTTTTGACGAATCGACCTGTGTAAACGTGTCTTTTATGAACTCGTCATTCTTTTCACTGATTACGACGCTATGTAACGTTGAAAATAAAGCTCCCAAAACTCGGTATTTTAATAGATTGCGTGAGTTATTGCTTAAATATGGAGCAGATCCTGGTTATGGCGAAGGAGGGTTCTATTGCTTTGCTGATATCGAAAAAAATAAACGCGCCGAGCCGATGATAATCTCGGCGATTATGTGCTGCGGTCTGGTTTATTACCGCGACGTCGAAAGAAAACCTGTTGGCTTCTTACATGATTATAAGTACGCTATCCTTGAATAAATCCATAGTAGTTACGAGTAACTTTGTAAATATTGCCAAACTCGTCGATCGCCTTGTGAAATCGTGGCGTTTGATTGGTCGCAAGGATAAGACAAGCGCTAGACGTACAGACGGTCATGCCTTGGCATACATGCCTGTTGATATGTTGCGTAGATAAGCAATATTTAACGCTATATTATATCGTTTTATTATAAATGCTAACCATATAATGTCCGATTGATTTGGAATAATACAATGCATAAATATGCGAAAACGACCTTTCTATTGGTTTTACTGTTTATCGCTTCTTGCAATGCAAGTAATGACGATTCAGTCTATTTATACAGATCCGCGTCCCTAGTTGAGAGAGACCTTGAAGCTGGACGTGGTTTCGGTCTCATCGATCTTTATAGAACCTGGTCTCCGATATTTGAAACGCTACCTCCAACTTCATTAGAAGCGATATACTATGATCCATGGCGTTGCGACTTCTGGTTTCACGATCCCAGTATGTTAAAGCTCTGCGAAGCCATAAATACCCGCAACAGCGCTAAAATCGTAAAAGCAATCAACTCTGGTTGCGATCCAAACGCCGTTGGCGCGCGAGGTATGCCCATCCTCTTCTGGTCTTATTTTCGTGGATACGAAGTAGTCGAAACATTATTAGCGAACGGCGCCGATCCCAATATTGTCCTCCTGGACGACTACCAAATTTATTCTAGGTATTCGATTAAAGACTCGACGTTGCTTTACGCAACGTTAACGCTTTCTTCTTTGTGTAAGCCTGTAGCGAATCCGTTCCATGGCTACGCGAATCTCCTGCTAGACCATGGCGCGCGCGCGACCGAGCGTAACGACGAGTCTCCGCTCCTGCTTGTCGTTCGTTTGCGCGACCCTGACGGCGTATATTTCCCCGAGTATGATCTCGCTTTTATTGAGAAACTTATTGCCTGTGGCGCCAACGTCGATTTTACAACCAAGAATGGCAAGTACAACGCAGTTTCGACCGCATAGGTTAAATTCGACTTTACCGCGCTTGAGTCTCTTCTAACGCACGGCGCGAAGCTCGACGTTTCAACGTTTCCGGGACGCGAGGCGCAACGCGCGATCTTTTACTATCTCGGCAAAATGAAGGAACATTCTCCGAACTATGTCGCACCTAACCGCGCAGAGCACAACGCCGCGCTAGAACGGGTTGTTAAAATTCTTTCCGAGCGCGGCGTCTCGCTTGACGCGCCTGAGGAAATTCAAGACGATTGGGAACGCGAGCAAGCAGGTCCAATTACTCGTCGCCTTTTACCGGAAGTTTATCCCGATCATAATTTGATGGAGCGCGATTTACCAGCCGCGACTTCTGCAAATGAAGTTTCGGCGCCTTCGACTACTGAATAACGATCACATTACTGAACCCTGCTTTATCCGAATTATAAATTGGCGCAAGCGAGTTATGACGAGCATTCCAACGCTACTATTTTCCTCGTATCACAATTACCTCGACGGTTCGAGCGGCGCAGCGATAACGACGCGCGCGGTACTGGTGTCGCTTGTTCGCGCAGGCTGGCGCGTGCGAACGTTGTGCGGCGCTTTTTTCGACGTCTCAGACGATCCAGAGACCGCTTTTCATCGCGCCACACAACGTTGTCGCTTGCGCGCTACTTGCGAACTTTATGAAACGAACTACCTTGGTAAGACTTGCAGGTTCAAGCGATTTCACTTTAACGATTCCGGTATAGAATCGACGTTCATACAACCAATAATCGACGCAGAATTTGCGCCTCAGAAGATTTTAGCGTTGTCGGCGTCGACGTGGTCGGCAGAAATACTCAACGCCCGGAGGACGTTCAGATTCTTGGCGAATCGTTTATATCGCTATTGAGATACTATGCCGACGTAGAAGCGTCGTGCGAAAATGAATCTCATTATTTCAACGACTTGTTAAAGCTAGCCGAACAGCATAGCGCGGCGAGCGACGAGAGCAAACAGAGGAATTCAGACGAATAGCTCGAGCAAGCGAATCTCCTTCTTGCGAACAAAAAAGCGCGCCGACGCATGAAATCGTCGACGCGCAATGGCGATTGATGTTTTTACGTCCTAGGACGATGGCGTCCGCGCATTTAGCGCGGGTTGAACCGGTTCGTTGGCGTGAAGCCGGCTCGTACGTTGAGAGGTTGGGGCGATAGTTTTTTAAATTCCTATTTCCTTATCCTCTCTTCGTTCGGTTTTCAACGTCGAGGTTTTTCCTCGGTTGAAACGGCGACGGGCTGGTATTCGCGCCGTGAATTTTGGTTTGAGCGCTCGCGATCCGATTCGACGCCCATAATGGAGACGTTCGGATTCAGGTCTTCGTCGTCGAGGTCGTATAGTGCGAGTCCTCTATTAGAAGCTTCGTTTGACTCGTTCGTCTCTTCCGTTTCGGCGAGGCGCTGTTCCGCTTCCGCGCGCTTCTTGAGGATTTCTTCGTCGCGCGCCGCGTGCAGCGATTCTGCGAACGGCGCGACGTGGTCGGAGGCGTATTGCTCGTTGACGTGAGCGCGTTGATATTCGCCGGAACCTTCTTCCGCCAGCTCGCTCGCTTCAGCTTCCCCTTGACCCTCTTCTGAACCCATCTGACGCACCGCCTCAATCGATCGACCGCCCGAAAGCTCCTCGACCGTCGGCAACTCGGAAACGCCCGTGAGCGCGTCCTGACTTTGCGCAACGTCCTGCATTACGGAATACAACAGGTTGCGGTCGATATTGCCCGGATCGATCCAGCGTCCCGTCGAGTCGAGATTAAAGACGCCGAGCATTAACATGAGGTTCATACGGCGCGATTGATATTGTAGCCACGTGCGCATGATTTCATTCTGGGAATTGAGCAGCGACTCTAGCGCGTTGGTCAAGGCTTCCGCGTTCGTGTTCACGGAGCCGATACGGGACGAGCCAGTCGGCGGCTTCGTTAGGTTGAGTTGCGCGGAGTGCACGCGTTTGATTGAGGTCAAGACGCTGTCGCGCTGTAATTCAAAGCTAATTTGAGCGAGCTGAATGGCGCGGATGGAACTACGGATCTGCTGATGAACGCCGTCGACGTAGGCGTAGTAATTACGACGCGCTTGGTCGTACGAGATGAGCGCCTGACGATAGCTGTTGCGTTCGAGGAACCGGTCGAGCGGCGCGTCGAATTGCACGCCGGCCGTGAAGGACGAATTGCGCGCGCGCAGATCCAAGGGGTTGCTGCCGACGTTGCCGATCGAGCCGCCAACGTTGACGCTCAGGTCGCCGCGCAATTGATCGGCGACGATTTCTATATTGCGCCACTGATCGACGAGGTTCGAGCGCATATTCATCCAGTCGAGTCGTCTTTCGCGCGCCACCTGGAACGCGTATTCCGAATCGACGTCGACGATAGCGAGTTCAATCGTTTCGAGTCGCGCTCGCGCCTGGATGAGGCGCAAGGTCATGAGTTCTTCCGATAATTTCGTTAGGCACGAGCTGAACCAGAATCTGTAGACGTCGTCGCGCATCATAGAGCCGGTTCGCAGATTGGCGAGCGCTTTCTCTAGCGTTTCGCGTCGCGTGAGGAATTCCGCGCGGTTCTCTTCCGTGAGATTGCTCTTCATTTCCTCCAACTGCTGGAGCTCGAGCTCAATTTCGTCGGCGTTGAACTGAATCGGATCGTTGAGTTCCGACTCCATGTGCAGATCGGAGACGAGTTGAAGAACGGTCGACGGGAATACGGTCGAGTCGTTGTTTTCACGTCGGCGTTGTATTAGCGACGCGAGATCGTCGGGCGAATACGAGAGCACGGTCTGATTGATGAGCTCGAACATTTTAGCGATATCGTACTTAACGCCGCGCGCTTTGAGTACGACGCCGAACTCGTTGACTTCTTCTTTCGGACGATCGAGGTCGAGTCGGATATTATTGACGCGGTCGTCGAATAGTCTGTAGTCGGCGAACGAGCTGTCGAGTTCAGGGTTCTCCGCTTCAAATCTTGCGCGAATCGTTTCAAGCGCCGCTTCCCTTCGCGGCCGTACGTTCTCTTCTAGATTGACGACGTCGTTGTTCGTCTCTTGTAGACCTAACGCAAATTGTTCGTCGAAGTCGGCGAACAGCGCGCGCAAATCTGCGACGGAGATTCTGGAGACTTCGGGGTCGGTCGCGCGCAGGTCGTCGATCGAATGGACGTACCTGCGATCGCTGCTGCCGACGATCTCGTGCTCCTTATTGCGCAGCCAGCCTAGTAGCGTTGTGATATCGTTCTGGAACTTTTCCAGGGTAGTCGGCATCAATACGAACTGGTCAAGCAATGGGTCGCGCACGACGATATTTTCGACGTCGGGCGGCAATCCTAGGTCGATCAGGTACGATTCGACGGAATTGCGGTAGGAGTCCTTGAGCTCGATAAGATTGCGTTGCGAGCTTAGCCAGTTCTGACGCATACGGTCGACGTCGGTACGGTCGGTGATGCGGCTCGTGGCGAAGTATTCTTCGTAACGTTGGTAGTTGTCCGCCGAGGACGCGACGTTAGACTCTTGGTTCAGGATTTGGATTTGGCTCGAAAGGAGACCGTAGAACCCGCCGACTTGCGCGCCGCCGACCCCGCTGCCGGGGTAGCCGCCCGAAGAAGGCGCCGAAACCGGGGACGAGCCTGTCAGAACGCCGACGTAAAATCCCTGCTGATAGAACGCGAGTTGGCGCACGTTCGCGAGTAGACGGCGTTCGCTGCGCGTTAGGTTCTCGAGTACGATAGCGCGTCCTGCGCCGCGCAAGAACGGCTGCGTAATCGAATAGCTTAGGTTCGTGTGCGCCGTCGTCTGCTGACCCGGACTCATGGTCCAGACCATTGAGTTAGCGAGTTCCGTTACAATCGTTGCGCCGGTCGCTAGCCTTTTGGTCGCGCCGCCGCTGATCGTCGTTAGGTTAAGCGAGTTCGTACCGTCCTTGAAGCCGCCGTTATTGCGATAGAATAGCGAGCTTCCACCGTAGAATTTCGTGTCGAACGCGTAGCGCTCCGCCGTAACGCTTAGCGCGGCGAGATAGACGTTCTCGAGCGCGGAACGATATTGCGGCGAGTGAAGTAGCGCTAGGTCGAACGCCGCCTTTTGGTCGAGTATAATCTCGCCGTTTTCGTTTGGCGCCGGCAGCGTATTGCGCCAGTTCTGGTTCTCGATCGAAGCCGTGAAGCCGTTCTTCGACCATTTCTTTTGACCTTTGGGGCCTTCGACGTCGTTGAGTAGTCGTCCCGCAGTGCAGTCGTCGATTGGGGAAGGTTGCGCGTCGAGATCGTAGCAGTTCGCGTAGCGCGAGCAACTCGATTCCTGCAACGTGAAGCCGTTCAATTCCCAGTATTTCTCCGAGTCGCTCTTATCGACGGTGTTGAGCAGTCGATAGACGTCGGAGTCGGCGTCGCTACGATACTTACTACGCGTGCATCCGAAGGAAGCGGTGAGGACAGTCGCGCAGAGCATCATAACGGCGAGACGCTTGCCGCGCGTATGCGCGAACGCGGTCAGAAATCGCCGCCGAGACGTTGCGCGCGCCGAAACGCGGTCGGCGGTGTGTCGATTCGGTTGCTTGTTCATTGTAATACCATGTGCCCTTGCCGACGCGTCGCACGCGCGCGCCCATTCCCTAGCGCGCCGCTGATCGCGTCGTCCGTAAAAACTTCAATTAACGGCTCTCCGGCGCGCGATCTCGCCATGATCGTCGCGCCGAGCCGGTACAACGTCAAGTTTCATATGTCGAGGAATCGCGCGCGCTGCTTCCATACTGTCTGTCTTTGCGCGATCGAGAGCGCCGTTCGGCGTTGATCGACGAATAAGCCTCCATGCTCGCGCGCCGATAACTCTCGGATCCTACAAACGCCTTGCCATGGCGTTGAACGCTCCTAGCGCGACGCGACCCGAAAGCCGCGCCGCTAGGAGAAACTTGACATGAGCGCCATCCCAGCTCTCGAGCCCCGACAGGAGCCGAATGCATAGGATTGGCTATGCTTGTATCGGTAATTCCTCTAACTTGGGTTGAATGAAATAAGACTCTTTTTTGTTTTTTGCTTAAAATACTGTTTGTAGCTTTTGTGAGGGGGACGCCGAGATTGCAAGCTTGTCGAGACAGTTTAAACGGGGCTGTTTTATTGTGCGGGAGTTGCGGAATGGTTGAAATATTCCGATCGGGAAGGCGAAATAAAAAAGATAAGCTCTTTTTTTCTGATAAGGGACGGAAAAAACTTGACAAAATTCGATTTTGACGATACCATCAAAGGGGAAAACTTTTAGCGTCGAATCGCTGTGTTTTACCTACGCGGTTTAAAGTGGGTAAAATACCAAAAATAGCTAATGCTCGAACGCGCGCGGTCGATATAGATACTAGTCGCGCGTTCTCGGCGAACGCTTGCGACGCGCAACCTAACCCTCGACTCAGGCGGAGAGGCGGAACCATGAACGTTTGGAATAGAGTATTAATATCGTTAATCGCGGTAATCTGCGTAGTCTTCGGGATATTCGCGGCTAAAAAGTACACAATGACGAAGAGCGAGGAAACGAAGATTGAAGAGAGTCAGAAGCGTCTTGCTCAGGCTCTTGCGGAGCTTGAAACTCTCAAGTTTGAGATCTACGGCGGCTCAATGGAGAAGAAAGTCGGCGATTGGATCGACTACGGTTTGGACGAGCAATTGAAGTACGTGCGTTCCCTTCAGCGCGGCGAAACCTTTATTAACTGCCAGCCGGTAGAAGCGCGCGTTCAGTCGGACGAGGGCTCTTCGTCTCTTTCGTTCGTCGTTGACGAACAGTATCAGACGTCGTCTTTCCGCACGGGCGCGATGGTCTACGTATTCGATTCTGGCAAGCCTTTCGTCTCGACGGGCGAATCTAGCGAGTCCGGCGAGAGCGATGGGGACGAGAGCGAGGTCGCGTCTGCGGAGGTCGAGACCGCAGACGAATCAGGCGAGGTTGCCGCTAGCGTTAAGCCTTTCGTCTTTTTGGGCGCGTATCGCGTCTCTGGCGTTGCGGAGCGTCAGGTGAAGTTGGATTCGATCGGCGTGTCGACGTCGTCTGAGCTTGATCTTATCACGGCGTCGAAGCGTTCGGGCGACTCTTGGGTCGTTTACGTCGACAATCTTCCGATCGACTCTCCTAAGGACGTCGCGCGTTTTACGGAGCAGTACACGGATATCGCGCTCGGCTTTTCCGACGAGAATCGCGTGTTTATGAGCAAAACGTTCGAATTGTCGCACGTAGAATCTTCTGCGGCGGTCTCGAGCGAGGTTGAGGACGGGGCGTCTGAGGACGAGGCTTCTGAAGTCGCGGTCGCGCCGGTCGAGTTGCCGGAGCTCACAACGGATTCCGAGATGCGTTATCCAGTCGATTTCCAGGGTCGTTTCGAGCGCCTGTGGTGTGGTCGCGACGCCGCGAACGTTTACAAAGCGAAGGCTGAGGTTGCGCTGAAAGTCTTGACGAGCTTGATCGCGGATCAGTACGTTATGATGGGCGGCGACGTCGACACGTCCGCGCTCGCGTCGGACGAAGGTTGGGACGAGACGTACGCCGCGGCGAAGGGACGCTTAAAGTCGGCGACGCTTACCGACGAAATCGCGGCGCGTCAGAAAGAGCTTGCGACAATGGAGAATGGTCGCGATCTCGTGAAACGACTGCTCGACGACGCGCACAATTCGATCAATGCGTTGCAGAAGGCGATCGCCGACGCCGTTCGCAAGAATGCGGAACTCGCGTCTCAGATTTCCGACGCTCAGTTCCAGGCGCTTGAGAAGTTTGAACGCGAAGAGGCGCAGGCGACTGCCTCTGACTCCACGAAGATTTCGCAGAACGAAGCGCGTCTCTAAACTTGCGCGCCGAACTCCGCCTAACGCCGCGCCCTTCTGTGTGAAGGACGCGGTTCTTTTGTTTTGCGTCGGTGAAAAACGCGACGTTGCGCGATTCGAATTGAAAATCAATAAAAATCTCGCGACGTAGGAACTTATTGGCGACCGCGCGCGTCCAAACAGTAGCTCGAAGCGTGAAGTTCGCGTTTAGCCGACGGTCGACGGAGTCCGCTCGCTTTCACGACGCGCGTAGGGCGGAACTGGAGGTTCTATGACTGATAGTAGCGCCACGTTTTTCCGAAGCGTGCGCGCGGCGTTTTTCGCCGTATTTTTAGTTTGTCCGGGCTTCTTCATAAAGCGCGTGGTCAACTATGCCAGGGTTATGGCGATAAGGCTCTGGTTGAATTTGTTTTCGTTCGGCGAAAGGGCGTCGCGTTTGAGTCCTGACAAGACTTCATCGCGCGTAGGTTTGGGTACCGTAAAACCCAGCGTTCTATTCTTTGCCTCATTTCTTTTTAGGGGCGCAAATTCTGACGAGTTTTCTTTGGCTCGTTTCTCTTTGTTAAATTTTTTCTCACGCTTCAAGATTCGTTCCTTTCGAGCGTATTGTGCGCTCTTCCGGTACGACTTCTTTTTCACCATTATGAGGTATTGTCATGAAAATCTTATCGACTCCTCGCGGATCATACGAATTCCACTTTAAGCGTCTCGACGCAACGACGCGCGCTCAAGTCCTTGCTTCCGGCGTTCGCACGCTCGTCGAATACGGCGTAATTTCCGAGTCCGACTACGAGACGACCGAAGCGCGAATGACGTCTCGTGAAGAGACCGCTTCTTCTGCGATCGGCGGCGGGGTAGCGACTCCTCGCGCGCTAGTTAAGAGCGCGAATCGCGCGACGTGCTTGGTCGCCGTGAACGAGCGCGGACTCGATTGCGGCAGTTTGGACGGCGGTCCGGTCGACGTATTTTATATAATAGTCGCGCCGGACGTCGATTCCGAGCGCGCGCTCATCTCGCAATGTCTGGCGCTCTCGCGCGCTTGCGGCGGCGCGCGTCTTGTGCGCCAGTGTCGTTGCGAAGATGACGTTTGCGAGCTGTTCGAGCTCTCAGATCCCGACGAGAGCGCAGTTAGCGCGTCATAATTTTCACTCCGCGTTAGCCGCGCGTTTAGCGTTGTGAAAAATCGAGGAACACGCCACAGTTGCGAACCTTGTTTCGCAACTGTAGGCGTGTTTTCCCGAATAGAACGACTTTGCCGGAAATTTTATCAAATTTTGATTCTTTACGGTTTCGACGGCTTTTCGTGTATGTACAAACGATCAAACTTGAGTACAATGTAGTGTGACTTTTGATCGTATTGCGCGCGGTTGACGGACGCAAGCAATTTAGTAAGACGGCGTTCGAAAGTCGGCTTACAGCGTCGTCGCCTCGGATGACGATCCTCGCGAAGGCGATACGTGAGAGATTAGTTTTAAGGGAGAGTCACGAATGAAATTCAGCGAGTTTATACTGAAAGATTCGATTATTACGGATTTGAAATCGACGACTAAGGAAGGCGTCATCCGTGAAATGGTTCAAGCGTTGGTCGACGCGCATGGTATTCCGGAAGAAGACATGGAAGAGGTCGTGAAGGTAGTGCGCGACCGCGAAGAGCTTGGCTCGACAGGTATTGGACGCGGGGTCGCGGTGCCTCATGCGAAGCACGCGAGCACGGATCGACTCGTCGGCACCGTTGCGATTAGTCCAGACGACGGCGTCAATTTCGACAGCCTCGACTGCGAAAACGTCAACCTCTTCTTCTTGCTCGTTTCGCCTCCCGATCTACCTGGCGATCACCTCCGCGCTCTCGAGCACGTAACGCACAAGCTCAAGGACGACCAGTTCCTTCGCTTCCTGAAGCAAGCGAAGTCTCGCGAGGACGTGCTGTCGTTGCTCGAAGAAGCCGACGCTCAAGACGAGAGCGCCAACTAAGAACGCGCGGCTTCGCGCTTCTTGTAGCATACGCAACTAGCGCGTTGCGAACGTTCGGCGTTCGTTAGCGCGCTTTTTTTTGCGCTTGCGCGCGGCGGTAAAAATTGCCGTTACGCCGTCCTTCGAAATACTCTATACTGCCGTTGTTCGTCGGCGCCGCCGATTGAACGCAGTTCCACCTTGCGGCAATTCAGCCGCGTTTGAATCAATAGCCTTCCCGCTTGGAGCGAGCTTCCGCCTCGAGAGATACCGTGATACAAACCGAAGTAACCGTGCAAAACAGCGCCGGTTTCCACGTGCGCGACGCGTCCTTAGTTTGCAAAACCGCAATGAAGTACAGTAGTGAAATTCGACTGCGCAAGGGCGGCGCGGTCGCCGACTGCAAGAGTTGCCTCGATCTACTGTCCCTTATGGCGCCGCAGGGCACGCAACTTGTCCTGACGGCAGACGGCGCCGACGAAGAAGCGGCGACGAACGAGATCGTCAAGCTGTTTAACGTGAAATTCTACGAAGACGAGTTCGCGTCCGCTGCGCCTCAGCGTTCCTAGCGTTAGCGTCGCGCGTCGAGAGGTTGCGCGTAAGGAGAGGTCGAGACAATGAAATACTATCATGGAATAGCCGTTGCGCCCGGCGTTGCAATCGGTCTTCTGTCGGTTGTTGCGAATAATCAGCTCTTTATCCCGCGACGCGCGATCGACGCGAACCAAGTCGACGACGAATTGCGGCGGCTCGAAGCCGCGTTCGAGCGCGCTCAGACCGCCGTCTCGCAATGTCGAGACAAGGCGCAGGAAGAATTGGGCGGTCAGTACGCGCAGATCTTTGAAGCGCACCTCCTCTTTCTCATGGATCCGAACTTACGCGCGCGCGTCGAGACGGCGATTCAGGACGACTTAGTCTCCGTCGAGTTCGCGGTCGCGCAGGCGTTCGATTTCTACGCCGCGCAGTTGCGCAAACTTCAGGACGCGACCTACGCCGAGCGCGCGAACGATATCAACGACGTCAAAAATATCGTGCTGCGCGAACTGCTCGCCGTTAAACAGGGGAGCGTGGTCGACGAACGATACCCCGTTATTGTCGCCGCGTCCTTTCTCGCGCCGAGCGAAGCCGCGAAACTTGAGCCGGCAATGACGCTCGGTATCGTAACCGAACAAGGCGGTAGAGGCAGCCACACCTCGATCGTCGCGTCCGCGCTGGGCGTTCCAACCGTCGTCGGGTTAGGTTCGTTCCTCTCCGACGTGTACGGCGCGTGTCTTGCGATCGTCGACGGCGATAGAGGACAGCTTATTCTCGATCCGACCCCGGAAGTCGTCGATCAATACGAACAGAAACTCGAACGTCAACACGAGCATCAGCGTCGTCTCGAAGAGAAGCGCAGTAAGAATTACGCGACCACGCCGGACGGCGTCAAAGTCGCCGTGGAAGCTAATATCGAATTTCCCTACGAAGCGAAGACGTGCCTCGAATGCGGCGCTACGGGAATAGGACTCTATCGCACCGAATTTCTTTATCTCGCCGAAAAGGACGGCGTTATGCCCGACGAAGAAGCGCACTTCCAAGCGTACAAAGAGGCGCTCGCCACGATGGGTCAAGATCGCACGACGGTCATACGCACCTTCGATCTCGGCGCCGATAAGACGCCGGAAGGTCGTAATTTTGCGCGAGAACGCGAGCCGAACCCCTTTATGGGATTGCGCAGCGTGCGACTGTCGCTGCGCTACACCGATATGTTTCGCACGCAACTACGCGCTATTTTACGCGCGAGCGTCTACGGCAAAGCCGCCGTCATGTTTCCGCTTGTTACCACGATTCGAGAATGGCGACAGGCGAAGATGATCTTCCACGACGTCTGCGAAGAGTTTAACGAGCGTGGAGAGCCCTACGATCACGATATCGCGCTCGGAATCATGGTCGAAACGCCGGCGACTGTGATCATGCTTGATCAGTTCGCGATCGAAGTCGATTTCTTTAGTCTTGGAACGAACGACCTGCTGCAGTACGCGCAGGCGGTCGATCGTAGTAATAAAGAAGTGAACGCGCTCTACGCGCAAGAGTCGCCCGCGCTCATGCGCCTCATTAAGCGCGTCGTCGACGTCTCGAATCTCTACGGCAAGCCGCTCGCAATTTGCGGACAAATGGCGAGCGTGCCGGCGAACGTGCCGCTACTGCTAGGACTGGGACTGCGCGCGCTGAGCGTCGCGCCTGGTATGATACTCCAGACAAAAGAAATTTGCGAGACCTTTACGATTCAAGAGTGCGAAGAGATCGCCAAGCAGGCGTGGCTCATGGAGACGGCGGACGACGTGCGGATTTTTCTCAATAACGAGCTCAAAAAGAAGGTTAGTAATTTCGCATACGATTGACGCGGCGCGCTCTTGCGTTAAAATAGGTCAAAGCCGCGCCTAGCGCGCGCTACCGTAGATTATAGGCGCGTTGAATCGCTTCGCGAGACGACGCGCATAAGCATATTTTCGGTCTCCAGACGTTCGTTAACTTCGCCCGCGCGTAAGCGTGGAAAACAGGTCGTCGGTTCGCCGCCGACTGAAAGGAAGAGCGCGCGCGTCTGGCGAGATTTAGTCAACGATAAGAAAGGCGTTTCTCACGCTTGTGTGGAAACGGTCGAACTATGGCACGTCGTCGCTATCGGCTACGCTTTAGCAAGCGTGGTAATTTGCGGTTTATAGGTCATCGCGACCTATTGCGCGCGGTCGAACGCGTCTTGCGCCGCGCTAGATTGCCGGTCGCTATGTCGCAAGGATTCCATCCTAAGCCGCGCGTGAGTTATCTTTCCGCGTTGCCGCTCGGGTTTTCAAGCGACGACGAAGCTATGGAGCTCATCTTAGAGGAGGAACTTTCTCCCGACGAGTTGCTCGCGCGTCTCAACAGCTCGAGCGTCGTTGGGCTCGATTTTCTCTCCGCGATCGTTCTCGACGATAAGACGCCGAAACAGCAGGCTTCGTCCTTTTCCTACGAAATGCGTATTCCTGAAGGTCTCGTACCGAGCGTTCGCGAGCGTATCGTGGAATTTTTAGGACGCGAGAGCTTTGAAGTCGAGAAGAGCAACGGTAAGTTTGTCGACGCGCGCGCGCCGGTTCTCGCGATGACGTTGCAGGGCGATTCCTTGGAATTCACGCTCGCGGCGCAATCTGGACCAGAAGTTGGCGCGCGCGAGATCCTTACCTGTCTCGGATTGGGCGCCGAGCTTTACCGTTCGATCTTTCCTAATCGCAGTAAGTCGACGATTCGGGACGAATAGTCGCGCGTTGCGTTAGTTAGCCTTTCGCCATTTACAGAAAGCGTTTTATTCATGTCCTTGAAAATGCTCATTAACGCGCGTCAGTCGGAAGAATGCCGCATCGCGCTCGTCGAGAACGACGTGCTGGAAGACCTTTACGTCGAACGCACCACGAACGACAACTACGTCGGCAATATCTACAAAGGAGTCGTTGTCAATATCGAGCAAAGTTTGCAAGCAGTCTTTGTCGATTTTGGGGTGGGGCACAACGGTTTTTTGCATATCAGCGACGTCGAGCCGCATTACTTTAAGCAAGCGTCTAATTTTACGCCTCGCGAGGAAGAGCGTCGCGGCGCGAACGGACGTCGGCGCGCGGATCACGACGACGATTACGCCGATTTCGGTCGTCCGAAGTTCAAGCCTCCGATTCAGGAGGTTTTCCAGAAGGGCGACGAGGTGCTCGTTCAGGTCATTAAAGAGGGAATTGGCACGAAAGGTCCGACGCTCTCGACGTACATTAGCATTCCCGGTCGTTACCTTGTTCTCATGCCGAATCTCGGTCGAGTCGGGGTCTCTCGTAAAATCGAGGACGAGGGCGTTCGTCGCAAGTTGCGCTCGCTCATGCTGGAACTCAATCCTCCGAAGGGTCTCGGTTTTATCGTGCGCACTGCGGGCTCCGATCGCACGCGTAAGGAACTTGCGCTCGATCTTGCGTACCTTATGCGTCTTTGGAAATCGATCGTTCGTCGCGTTAAGAATCTCCCCGGTCCGGTCGGCGTGTACGAAGAGAGCGACATAACGATCCGCACGGTGCGCGACGTCTTTACGTCGAGCGTTGAAGAGATCGTCGTTGACGAGAAAGACACGTACGATCGGGTTTCCGAGTTCTTGAAGACGATTATGCCGCGTTACGCCGATCGCATTCGTTATTACAGCGATCGCGAGCCGCTCTTTACCAAATACGGGGTCGATCGCGAAATAGCGAAGATCAATAGTCGCAAAGTAGCGCTCAAGGACGGCGGCTCGATTGTAATCGACCAGACCGAAGCGCTCGTTGCGATCGACGTGAACAGCGGTAGTTTCCGTACGAACGACTCCCCCGAAGAGACGGCGTTCCAGCTGAATCTTCGCGCGGCGAAAGAGATCGCGCGCCAGATTCGTCTGCGCGACCTCGGCGGCGTTATCGTGAACGACTTTATCGATATGACGAACGAAGCGCACCGTCGCGCGGTCGAACGCACGTTGCGCGACGCCGTGAAACGCGACCGCTCCAAGACGAAGATTCTCAAGACGAGTCCTTTCGGACTCATTGAAATGACGCGGCAGCGTATTCGCCCCGGCGTTCGTCGCGCGGGCTATCGCGAATGCCCGTGCTGTCGCGGCGGCGGCGCGATCAAGTCGGTCGAGAGCATGGCGCTCGACATTGTGCGCATTCTCACGCTCGCTAGCCAAGAGCCTCGCGCGAGTCAGATCGTAGTCGGGGTCGCCGAGGAAGTTGCGGTCTTTATGAATAATCGCAAGCGTTTCCAGTTGGCTCAGATCGAAAAGGATTCGAAGGCTTCGATCCTTCTGAAGACGGTTCCATGCGCGTGGCCGGAACATATTGAGGTTGAGATTTTCGACGAGTCCGGTAAAAAAATCCCTTTTTCTAAAGAAGGAGCGCTTCACAATTAAGGCGTCCGCGTTATAATGGCGCCGTTAGTTTTTTGTCGTTCCCTTGCGCTCGCCTTATTCGGCGCGGCTCTGGGGTTCCCTGAAACGCGTCGGAACGCGGAGCGCGTTCTTAGACGCGGCGCTCGCGAATCGTCGAGCGCGTTGTGATAGCGCCTTTATTTGGGAAGAAAACGAGACAGGCGCGAACAGCTTCGTTGCGCGGCTACTGCGGCGCGCGAGGCGCGGATATGCGATTCGTTCGTTAAACCCAGCAAAGGATAGTGTAAAATGTACGCAATTTTCAAAGACGGCGGTCATCAGTACAAAGCGGAAGTCGGTCGTAAAATGTACGTCGAGTTGCGCGACGTTGCCGAAGGCGACGAGATTGTTTTTGACGAAGTTCTACTCGTAGCGAAAGACGACGAAGTCGTCGTCGGTCAGCCGACCGTGTCCGGCGCGAAGGTCGTCGCGACGGTTATCGGCGAAGCGAAGGGTCCGAAACTCGTCGTGCGCTGGTTCCGTCGTCGTAAGAACAGCCGTCGTAAGAACGGGCACCGTCAGCAGTACACGTTCGTCGAGATCAAGGAAATCAATTCCTGATTACGACCGCGCGCTTAATATAACGCGACAAGGGGAAGCGACGAGTTCGTTTCCCCTTGTTCTATTTCTTGCGCGCCGCGTTAAGTGTTCGTCTCGCGCGGCAGCATTTTTTCGCGCGCGACGAGTTCTAGTATCTCGTCGCGCAACTCGTCGAGCGTCTTACCGTCGGCGTCGACGCGTCGCGCGCCGTCGCGCTCGAGGGAGCGGAACCACGTCTCTTGCCGTTTCGCTAAATTTCGCGTGTGCTGCTTGATCTTGACGACCGCGTCCTCTAACGTCGTTTCGCCGCGCAGAACCTCCGCCAGCTCGCGATAGCCGACCGCCTGACTCGACGTCGCGCTCATAGGACGCTCCAGCGCCGTAAGACGTTCGACCTCCGCGAGAAAGCCCGACGCCATCATGAGGTCGACTCGACGTTCGATACGCGCGTACAACGACTCGCGACGCCACGTCAAAATGAAGACGCGACCCGGCGAGACAAGGGGCGGCGCGCTAAATTCACGCTGACGTTCTGAGATCGGCTTACCGGTCAGACGATAGACTTCCAGCGCACGAACGACGCGCTTGACGTCGTTCGGATGCAGGCGCAGCGCTGTCGCGTGATCGCACGCGTCGAGTTCGCGCCAGAGCGAGTCGACCCCTTCGCTCGCCGCGCGGCGTCGTAGCGCGTCGCGATATTCAGGATCGGCGCCCGGTCCGTCGAAAGCGCCGAAGAGCAACGTCTTCAGATAGAGCGGCGTTCCGCCTACGAAGAGCGCGGTTTTACCGCGCGCGAGAACGTCGTCTAGCGCGCGCTTCGACTCGCGTAGATAGTCGATCGCCGAATATTCCTGCCACGGTTGCGCGACGTCGAGCATATGATGCGCGATCCCGCGCCGTTCCTCCAGGGTCGGCTTGGCGGCGCCGACGTCCATGCCGCGATATATAGCCATGGAGTCCATTGATATAATCTCGGCGTCGAGCGCTTGCGCGAGTTCGACTCCCAACGCCGTCTTGCCGCTCGCGGTCGCGCCGGTTAGGAATAACGCGCGCTCGAACCGCGCGTCGGCTCGTTCCTGAAGCGTCTCTGACGTTTCCACGAAATACCTCCGGTCGGATGAGTTTAACTTATGCGCGCCGCAATAAAAAAGGGCTTAAAACGCGTTCGTCCGCTTGTCGATTCCACTGATCGGCGCTATAATATTGAGACGCGCACTTTAGTATATTGTCAGACGCGCGGGCTCGTTGCCGCGTCGCGTCGCAATACCGGTAAAGTATAATGAAGAAAAGCAAATCGTCCACTACCGCCGCTCAAACCGGCGCGAAAAAGCGACCCGCGAGTAAAAAGTCGCCCTTCGCCACGCCGCCGCATCCGCTAGGGTACAACTACATACCCGAAGGACGCCCCATTCGCGCGACGACGTTCGCGGCTATTTTGCCCTCGGTGATCGCGAAATACGGTCTCGGTCGCAAGCTTGGCGTTGAACGATTTCAAACCGCGTGGCACGAGTCGCTCGCCGAGGTCTTTGGCGCGTCGCGCTCGCAGGACCACGAGGTCGACGGCGGCGATCAGTACGCGCTCTTTACGCGCCACACGCGCCTGCTGACCTTTCGCGGCGGCGTGTTGCGAGTCGAGGTCGCTTCGAACTTGCTTTATCAGGAGCTTCAGTTCCAACTAGCCGACCTTCTCCGCGCAATGCGCGCGCGGCTGCCAAACGAGAATATTAAGCAGATTAAAATAGTCGTGCGGTAACGCCGTCCAGGCCGTTCGCCGCTGTGATTGCGCGCTAGTCGCGCTCATTTATATAGAAGAAGTAGAACACCATGAGCGACACGCATAAGAACGAACACGAAGCCGGGCCGGAACGCGAGCTCGAAACGAACGCGACCGACGCCGCGTTGTCTGCGGAATTTCACGACGACGAGGCGCCGCGCGCTAACGAGTCGTACACCGCCGACGATATGCAACATCTCAGCGACCTCGAACACGTTCGTACGCGACCTTCGATGTATATCGGCGACGTCTCGACCCAGGGTCTACACCATCTTGTCAACGAGGTCGTCGACAACTCGCTCGACGAAGCGCTCGCCGGCTACGCGACCGAAATCTCCGTTACCGTCAATCAAGACGGCTCCGTTACCGTCGAGGACAACGGACGCGGAATTCCAGTCGACGTTCACCCCGAGTTGCAGATTTCAACGCTCGAAGGCGTTATGACCGTTCTGAAATTCGGCGGCAAGTTCACGAAAGGCGCGTACCAGACGTCCGGCGGTCTGCACGGCGTCGGCGTTACCGTCGTGAATTTCCTCTCTGAATGGTGCAACGTTGAAGTGTGCCGCGACGGCTACTCCTTCTATCAGGAATACGAGCGCGGCGTTCCGACCTGCGAAGTCAAACGCGGCACGCAGACGAAAAAACACGGCACGAAGACGACGTTCAAGCCAGATTCGCTCATCTTTACCGACGTCAAATACGATTACAGCGTGCTGTATCATCGTCTGCAGGATCTCGCGTTCCTCAATCCGCGCATTCATATCCGCTTCAAGGATCTACGCGACGGACGCGGCGATGATTTTCACTACGAGCATGGACTCGTCGATTTCGTTAAGAACCTCAATCGCGGGGTCGAGCCGGCGCACGAGGACGTCATAGCCGTTCACGGCGCGCTTGACGGCGTTCAGGTCGATATCGCGTTGCAGTATTCTTCGGAATACGCGGAAACCGTGCGCACGTACGTCAATAACGTTCATACGATCGAAGGCGGCACGCACCTTTCCGGGTTCAGACGCTCGCTCACGACCGTGCTCGGCAAATACGGTCAGCAGCAGAATCTTTTTAAGAATCTCGTTCCGACCGGCGAAGACTTCCGCGAAGGACTGACCGCCGTCGTTTCCGTGCGCGTGCCGACCCCGCTCTTCCAAGGTCAGACCAAGACGAAGCTCGGCAACACCGAGGTCGAAGGTATCGTGAGCACGATCTTCTCAAGCGCGCTGTCAAAATACCTGGAAGAGAACCCTGCGACCGCCAAGACGATCGTTCAGAAGTCGATCGTAGCCGCCGAAGCGCGCGAGAGCGCGAAGAAAGCGCG
>ONJR01000032.1 GCA_900318195.1 uncultured Planctomycetota bacterium | reverse complement strand
CTCCAACGCGTCCTGCACGACCAACTGCCTCGCGCCGGTCGCCAAGGTCCTCAACGACGAATTCGGCATTGTCAAGGGTCTCATGACGACCGTTCACTCCTACACGAACGACCAAGTTACCTTGGACAAGCCCTACAAGAACATCTATCGCGGTCGCGCCGCTGGCGTCAACATCATCCCGACCACGACTGGCGCCGCCAAGGCCGTCGGACTCGTCATTCCGTCCGTCAACGGCAAGCTGACCGGTATCTCGCTACGCGTACCGACCCCGACCGGCTCCATCGTCGACCTCGTCTGCGAAGTCGCCAAGCCGGTTACCGTCGAAGCCGTCAACGCCGCCGTTAAGAAGGCGTCCGAATCCGACAAGATGAAGGGCATCCTCGACTACTGCGAAGACCCGATCGTCCTCGCCGACGTCGTTGGTCAAACCTACAGCTCCATCTTCGTGCCCGAATGGACCATGGTCATCGGCGACAACATGGTCAAGATTCTCTCTTGGTACGACAACGAAATGGGTTACAGCTGCCGCGCCGCCGACCTCATCTATCGCATGGGCAACATGTAATTGAATCCCAACTTGCGCGTCGTCGCATACGACGCGTAGTCGCGTATGGGAGTCTTTTAACCCGACGGGTTAGGAAGGCTCCCTTTTTTATCACTTCTTGCCGATCGTCTGATTCTTTCCTCGGAGGCGTTCATGTCGACCGAATTCGAGCTTCTCCATAACGCGTACCTCTTAACGACGCTTACGAGCGTAACCTTTGGCGTCGTCGGCTCCTTTGTCGTTGCGCGGCGTATAGGTTATCTTACGGGCGCGATAGCGCACAGCGCGTTTGGCGGGGTCGGAGTCGGTTTATGGCTAAGTCAGACGGTTGGCGCCGGCGCGCTCGGTTTCGGCGCGCTTTCGCGTCTGCTCAGCGGTAGCGCAGCCGGCGGTTCCGCGTTGTGCGCGCGTCTTGCCGCTTGCATTCGTCCGGTTCCTTGCGCTTTGGTCTTTGCGGCGCTTTCGGCGTTGCTAGTCGATCTTATCCGTCGTCGAGCGAACGAACGCGAAGAGACGCTTTTAGGCGCGCTCTGGGCGCTGGGGGTTGGAGTCGGGCTTATTTGTATCGAGAAGGTCGACGGTTACGCTTCGGTAAACGCGTACCTTTTCGGCGACGTTCTCCTCGTCTCGCGCGCCGACGTTTGGTTTTCCGCAGTTTTGAGCGTCGTGATTCTTTCGCTTACCATTTGGAACTTCAAACGCTTGGAAGCGGTCTGTTTCGACGAGGAGTTTGCTGAGCTTCGCGGCGTGAACGTCGCGCGTCAGAACCGTCTGCTACTCCTTCTGACGTCGGTTACGGTCGTCTTGCTCATGCGCGTAACGGGCATGGCGCTGATCGTTTCGCTACTGACGTTGCCAGCGGCGACGGCGTGTCGTTTTACGAAGCGTCTCGGCTCGACGATCGTCGCGTCGATCGTCCTGTGTCTCTTCGGCTCGCTATTGGGAATCAAGCTGAGTTACGAGCTCAATATTTCCACGGGACCGACGATCACGCTTGTCGTCGCGCTCTTCTATTTGATCGCGCTGCTCGTTCATCCGTTGCGCCGTCTTATGACGCGCGCGGGCGTTATGAGCGAGAAAGATTGAAAAAGCGACTCTTTTTTATCTTTTCTAACCTAACACCCTTTGATTTTCATTCGTCAAGAGTGTATAACTTAACGAAAGTAGCGACTCTGTCAACGGAGTCGCGTCGTAACGTTACCAATCAATTACTCAAAGGGTAAAATGATGAAATTCTATTCCACGTGCGCAATGATCGCGCTTCTTCTAACTTCCGCCGTCTGCGTCGCTCAACCCGGTCCGAACGGTCAACGCGCCGGTATGCGCGGCGGCATGGGCGCCGGTATGGGCGGATTCGCCGTAGGCGCTTTGCTACGAGACGCTCAAGAAGAGCCGCTATTCGGCGAAAATCTAGAAAAGGGCGACTTCCCGGAAGGCGTTTGGTATTTCAACGACGACAAGGTACTCTGCGCCAATAAAGACGCGGTTATCTGGACGAAAGAGAAGTACTCCGCGTTTGTCTGCTCTTTCGAGTTCAATCTTTCCGAACACACGAACGGCGGCTTCCTAATTCAATG
>ONJR01000145.1 GCA_900318195.1 uncultured Planctomycetota bacterium | reverse complement strand
GGCGCGGGTTGTTGCGAGAACGGAGCGGAGATTACAATTAACGCGGCGCGGACTGGTCGCGCAACGCTTCCCCCGCCACAAAGCAGCGGGGCTCCAATGGAGGAGAACCCCGGGATGAACCGGGACTATTGCAGCGCGGAAGGGGAACGCGCGTTATTTCCCCGACGCTGGTTAGTTATTCTCTAACCCCGGACGACTGGGCGTGAACTGAAATCATCGCGATGCGTCCGGGGTTTTGCCTGCGGCAAGCGCTTCGCGCTAGGAGTAGGAGCGCTGCGCGCTCGGGATTGTATGGAGTTCATTCCTATCCAGGCGAGCGACCAACGGGAGCGGGAACCGAACGGTGCGGAAAGGGAACGCGGGTTACTATATTAACGCGAATTGGTAGCTCTAGCTGAGCAATTCATTTATACGTTCCAAGCGGTTCTGTAGAAAAGCGAGCCATTTTATGGCGGGGGGAACGTGGCGCAACTACGACGCGTTGATATAGGACTGCGGGAGCCTGATTAACGCGGATTCGGCTCTACCCGAGACCAATGAAATCAGAAGGCGCAATAAGTGGAATTGGCGACTCCGGTAGAGAAGCGCGCCATAACATGACGGAAAAGCGTTGCGCTAGGCAAACGCGACGCGCCAAGCTAGTTCTTCGCACTGTTCATCCAGAAGCTACTGCCCGGCGTCTTGGATAAATATGTCAAACGTTTCAGATTGTCAAGGCGGGAACGGATCTGGCAACCGTAAGGGGAAAGTTCCGTGATTATCGCGACGCGGCGCAGTTGAGCGGCGTCTCCCCCGCCACATAAAATGGTGGGGCTCCAATGGAGCGCCTGCGTCGCGGAAGGGGACACGGGTTCTATATCATCGCGAATTCGGCGTTACCCGAGCTCCATAATTGACTTCTTACTGTCCCGTTGGCGTATGGGCAAAGCCTGTGCCTACTTGATCTTCGGTTACGATGTGACGATCAATTACTTTCGTCGAATAAGCGTTGCTTGCGATATGAATCTTTATCGGTACTTGATAAATAGCCCGTTTAAGGGGACGGATCCTAGTGGGAAGTTTATGATTTCGATGACATTAACAACGGCTCTAATTGCAATGACTGTTGGAATGATTGCAGGCGCCATGACCATCTACGAATGTGGCTACAGTATAACAACATTAGAAGGAGTTGCTTGGTACTCGACGGGAATCATTTTAGGAGGCATTTGGGGTATATTAGTTATTCCATGGTTGTTAATGGCTGCAGCCATAATAGAAGCGCTAGCTAAAATGTCTGTATATGCAGAATTCATACTTGGAGTCTCGGGGGCATGGTTTGGGGTTCCAGGTGTGAAAGATGTTGTTATAAAAGGTATCGACTATATCTGCAAACAAGTCAAGTGATAAAAGTATCCTACCTTCTCCTCTCTTATGAGAGGAGAAGGTAAGGTCTAAAATGAATGGTAGTATATCGTTTTTAACATATAAGCCTAACTGTTATATCTCCAACGACTCCTGCAACTCCTAATGCTCCTAATGCGGCAGCCCATCCCCAAGGTCCTGTTAAAGCCAGTACAATAGCTACGACGGAAAAGACCATTAGAATTGCTAATGCAAACACCTTTGCAGCAGTTTTATAGCTAGCTTTTTCTCCTTTGACTTTTAATTCGTAAAGACAGTCATACGAGTCTAGGAAAAGTACTATGGGTGCATATAATGCGGTAATAAAAGCTGCAGAAAGAAAGTATGCAAACATCTTCCCACTAGGATCCGTCCCATTAAAGACCGAATTATTCAAGTACCGATAAAGATTCATATCGCCCGCGTCAAAACGTAGCGGATCAGCGGAGGTGAAGCGACCGGTAGCGGGATCAAAGGTACGGGCGCGGAAGTAATTCATATTAGCAAGCGAATCCCAGACGCGTCCGGTAAAGGCGTACGGGTGGGTCGCGGCATGATTAGAGAGTCCGCCTGCAGGGGTAATGAATATGGGGGCGCCGAATGCGGTATAGTTCATGTGCTGTAGGATTTTACCGGCGTTATTCATGAGATCGCGAATAGAGCCGAGTCGATCGGTGAGCGCCCAGAGCAGTCCCTGTTCGAGCGACCACTGTGCGACGAGCTGATCGACGTTTGCGCCGAATAGGAATCGTTCGGTAATCTTACCGTCGGCGTCGAAGCGCGCCCATTCGTTCGCGAGCTCGCCGATTCCGTTAAAGGTCGAGATCGTTTCGACCCCGTCGGAGACGGTCTGCACGCGCCGTCCGAACATATCGTGCCGATACGTTTCCGAATGGAGCATAATTCCGCCCTTGGAGCTGTATTCGTTTACCGCGACGAGACGGTTATTATAGTCGTACTCGTATTCGGTATAGTTCGCTTCCCCGGCGACGGCGTGAATACGCGATTTCGCGATCATATTGCCCGCATTGTCGTACTCGTAGTTAAAGGTTCCGTCGGATAGTAGCCGATTACCCGCGCCGATCTTCGCGCCGGGTAGCGCGCTATTGCCGTTTGCGTCCCAAGCGAAGGTTTCGTTCGCTTGACCGTTATCGTACATAGCGGAGATAATCTGCCCGAGTTCGTCGTAGTCGTAGAACGCGTTGCGCGAGGCGCCATCGACGGCGCTTACGAGCGATTCCGCAACGAGCCGACCGGCGAAATCGTAGTCGTAATCGTAATCGGCGAGAACCTGATCGAGCGCGTCTTTGTGAATAATATCGGTCGCGCGACCCACGAGGTCGTACGTATACTCGCTCGTTCCGACTTTCACCGTGCGCTCCGTATCCGCCCAGCGCGTAACCGACGTCAGATTGCCGAGCACGTTGTACGTAAAGTCCGCGCGCGCCTCGTCGACGCCGGCGCCAGACCACCAGCGGGACGCCAGCATATTGCGACCGTTGTACTCGCTATGCACTGTGAGTCCGGTACTGTCCGTTACCGACGTCGTATTGCCCATGGCGTCGTATTCGTACGTGAGGGTAAAGGTCTCGAAGTTCGCCGACCACGGGTAATCGACGGAAAGCGTCTTGAGATAGCCGACGTCGTTATAGGTCAACGTATATTCCGCGTCCGGCGAGACGGCGGAGGTCATCTGACCGTTCGCGTTATAGCCGTAAGTTATTACGTAGATTGGCGTCTTATCGTCCGCCTCGTCGTACCACGTCTCGTTCGTCTTGTTCCCGAGATAGTCGTAGCTATAGGAGACGCGCCGCCCATTCTGATCGACCTTCTCAGTCATATTATCCGCCGCGTCGTAGGCGTAGCGAATAATATGCGACGGGTCGTAGACGCCGTTCGTTGCGGGCGCGGTCGGGGTCGAGATGAACGCGAGGATTTCCTTATCGGTCATGGCGGACCAATCGACGTTCTTTTCCGCCCAGTAGAGGGAGTCGCGCTCCTCGACAACACGATTCATTGCGTCGTAAATCCACGTTGTAACGTTGCCGATCGCGTCCCGTTGCCAGACGAGATTGCCGTTTCCGTCGTACTTATAGAAGATACCGGCGTTCGGATCCGTACGATTCATACCCGGCTCGACTTTGCGAATGAGATTGCCGCCTTTGTCGTAGTAGGAGTAGGTATAGTCGCTGTTATTGGGATCGTCGATATTATAGACGAGTTCGACGGTAACGCGATCAGAGTCGCCGTCGTATTCGTAGGCGACGGCGTAACGATCGTCGCCGTTTTCGGTCTTCTTACCGGTAATTTCGGTCTCTTTTCGATCGAGATCGTCGTAAGTCGTTTCGACGTATTTCGCGAGCGTCCCGTCGGCGTTATAGTATTCGACGCGCGTAATAGCGCCGTGTCGATTCCAATATCGCATTTCATAGGTTCCGTCGCCCCAGATGATCTTACGCGGCGCGTTGCAAGGGCAGACTTCGGGATATTCCATGCGCGTAACGTTTCCGTTTGCGTCGGTTGCGGAGGTTTCTTTTCCGTCGCTGTTGTACGTGCTATTGACAACGGACGCGCCGATCGACATGGCGGTCGTATTACCGGCGTCGTCGTACGCGTACGCGAGCGTCTGCGAGCCTGGCAGCGTTTCGCTCGTAACATTCCCCTTAGAGTCGTACGTCTTATCGGAGTACACGGAAGTCGACCCGTCGGGCGAGACAATCGAAATCTTCGCCTGGTTCCCTGCGTCGTCGTAGACGTACTCGGTAACAGTCCCGTTATAATCGACAACGCGCGTCTCCTTATCGGGGAACCGTTCGTCGCCGTAGTCGTAGGTCTTGGTATAGACGGTCGTTTCGCCGGTGAGTACGTTCACGACGGGCTTCTCTTCGAGCGTAACGTTGCCGCGTTCGTCGTACCATACGTTGGTCACGTTGCCGTTAGCGTCGCGAATCGTACCGTTCATAGCGCCGGGATCGAACTCCTGCTGAACGACGTTCCCGAGCGCGTCGGTCATACCGACGAGTCGTCCGGCTTCGTCGAATTCCGCCTGGAAGACGACGTCGCCGTTCTTATCGTACGCCTTATCGAGGAAGTGCGCCGGGTTCTTTAAATAGGAGTACGAGATCGACGCAGCGCCTGTCGGCGAATCGATCTGGTTCGAGAACGCAACGAGATCGCCCGACGCGTTGTACGTGTACGCAACCGTCGCGCCCGTATGGTCCGTAACCGACGTAATTCGCCCGCGCGCGTCACGATCGATCGTTAAGAACCCGCCCGCCGAGTGCGTTATGCCGTCCTTCGTTACCGTGAGCTCGATTCCGTTTGGATCGACGATCTTATAGAGTCCGGAGTCGTCTTCCTTCTTCGGAGGCTCAAGATCGAGGGCACGATAAAACTCGTCCATGATGGTATTTATGAGCGAATAATGCTCGCCGTTTTTCTGCTTGTAGTAGTACGACGTGCCGTCCTTCGAGGTTAGGACGTAATTCATGGGATTGAAGTAGTTGTCGCCGTAAATATTGCCAATAGCGTCGAACGCGGCAAATAATCCAAACCCGCGACTCGGCGGCGTCTCGAGGCAGGTTAACGACCATTCGACGCCCGGATCGGGCTCAAAATAGGCGGTCGTATCAGTAATGCCCATTCCAAGGAATCCGCCCCATGACTGATTCGACGGCTTATACGTAAACCCAACCCTATCCCCATCCGGCGTGGTAATATAGACTCTATCTCCTTCGACCATTTCATTTTGCGGCTGAGTTGTTTCAGAGATCTTGGGATCGGCGATAGCGAGCGTCCATCCGTACCCGAAATCGGCGGACTGACTCGAGGTCGCGGTATCGTAGGTGCGCTGAATAGCGAGCGAGACGCCGTTGCGCGAGACGTACATATCGGTCGTAGTGAACGCGAACTGCCCGAGCTTCGCGCCTCCCTCGACGCCAAAGGTGAACGCGTCGATACGTCCTTGCCCGTTCGCATCGTATGCAGTTACGCGCAGAACGTAGGCGTCGTTTGCGAGAATAGTGGGATCGATGCGCACGCGATGATGATTGAGTTCGCCGTAACCGGTTTCAAGCGTGCGATATGCGTCGGATTTTTCCGAGAGTTTATTGAGATTAACGGCGGAGGTCGAGGCGAGCTCGATCGTCCAGTTCGCCATATTGTCGTCTTCGATCGAGAGATCGAGATCGGTCAGATAGGAGAGCATGGAAGCGCCGCGATAGAGATCGTCGCCGGTAATAGGCGTATCGTTGACGAGTTTACCCTGCGCGTCGTTATAGACTTGCGGATAGAGCGCATGGAAGGTAATCGTCGGCGCGGTCGAATCGTTTGGATCGGCGGCGTAGAACGTATAGGTCTCGCTCTTACCGACGTTTCCGGCGTAGTCGATCGCAGTCGCGTAGACCTCGTAGCCGCCCGAGGTTTCAAATAGCACGTTCGCCGTATACAGTTGCGAGCTAGCGTCCCAGCGCAGCGCCTGCTCGACCCCGCCGACTAATAGCGTAACCTTATCCACGCCAACGTTATCGAGCGCCTGAACGGAAATGCGCGCGGTATCGCCCATATTGTAGACGTTCGTCGCGAATACGAGCTTTACGGTCGGCGCCTCGTCGTCCGAGCGCACGCCGAGATTGAACTCTTGACGCGCAACGTTACCGTAGCTATCGGTCGCAACAACAACGACTGACGCGAACGCGCCCATAAAGTCGAGCCCGGGCGTCCAGCGGAGTCGCCCGTATTCGTCGATCGTCATGCCCTCGGGCGCGCGTTCGAGCGAGTAGCGAATCGCGTCCCCTTCCGGATCAGTCGCCTGCACGTCGTAGGAGTATAACGCCATTGGAGTAGCGTACTCGCCCGGGGTCGAGGTAATCGTCGGCGCCTGATTGCGTCCGACGGTAAGCGTATAGCTTTGCACGCCCCGTTTACCGTAGGCGTCGATCGCGGCGAAGACGACGCGCGCCTCTCCAATATCGCTTTCGCTCGGGGACCAGCTGAACTGTCCTGTCGTAGCGTCGAAGGTCGCGTCGGATGGTCCTTCTTCGTAGGAATAGGTAATAGCGTCCCCTTCCGGGTCTTTGGCGACAACGCGGTAGTCATACTGCGCGCCGACAGAGGTCGCGACGCTCGGAGTCGAAACGATGACAGGCGACTCGTTGAGCGCGGAATCAATAACGTTAATCGTATAAATTTGTGTATCGACTCCGCCGTTTCCGTCGTCGACGCGCACGGAAACGGTCTGTAGTCCTGCGTCGTCGGCGGTTGGCGTCCAGGTAATGAGACCCAGTTGCGGATCGATTGTCATTCCGTTGGGAGCGGCGCCTTCGGTGAGCGAGTAGGTTAGCGTATCGCCGTCGGGGTCGTTAGCGCGTAGCGCGTAGACGTATTTCATTTCAGTCGCGGCTTTTGCGTTCGGCGCGGATAGAATGACCGGCGGACGGTTCACGCCGCGAATCGTTACGGTAAAGGTCTGTTCCGTCGAGGCGCCGTAGAGATCGGTACAGACGACGGTTACGAGATTACCGGCGAGCTGCTTATAGGTCGGAACCCAGACGATTTCGCCGGTTGCAGGATTAATCGAGGCGCCGTCGGGCGCGTCCTTGAGGGACCAGTATACAAGATCGCCGTCGGGATCGATCGCTTCCGCTTGGTAGCGCCATGTCTTTCCGACGATTCCGGTGCGCGCCGGGGTCGAAATAATTTTAGGCGCGGTATTTTCCGCGAGCGTAATGACGTCGAGCGCGTAGGTCTGGCTCGCGACGCCGCCGCGCCCGTCGGATACGGTTACGGTGATGGACGCGGTTCCCTGCTCGGCGGCGGTCGGCGTCCACTGAAGGAGTCCTGTGTCGGGATCGCAAGCGATACCGGTAATAGCGGAACCGTCGGCGAGCGTTCCGGACGCGGCGAAGGTTAGGCGATCGCCGTTCGGGTCGTGCGCTTGAACGAGATAGACGTAGGGTAGCTCCATACGCGTGCGGGTACGCGGCGCGGAGGTAATAATCGGGGCGTCGTTCTCCAGGGTCGCGACAACGTTGAGCGCGTAGGACTTCGAGGCGCTCTTCCCGCGCGCGTCGGTAACGACGACGGAGACGGTCGCGACGGTTCCAATGAGCGCGGCGTCGGGCGTCCAGTCGAGAACGCCGGTCGTTGGATCGATCGTCATACCGTTCGGCGCGTTGGCGAGCGAGTAGGTCAGCGCGTCGTTATCGGCGTCCTGCGCGTAGATATAGGCGCGATACGGACTCGCCGCAAGAACCGGGCTCGGCAGCGATTCCGTCGTTATGACCGGCGCGTGATTCGCCGCTTCGACCGTAATCGTAAACGCCTGAGTCGACACCTCGCCCTTCGCGTTACGCACTTTAACGACCGCCTGATACTCCCCGACGTCCGCGTTCGTCGGACGCCACACGATCGTACCCAATTCGTGATGTATTCCCATACCGCTCGGCGCTGAAAGGAGCGTGAAGTCGAGCTCGGTTCCGCTTGGATTGACCGTAACGACGTCGTAGCGATAGACTTCGTTGACCGTCGCGGTGGTCGGAGGAGTCGAGACGATCGAAAGCGCCCCGGTATCGCCGTCCCCGAGGTAATAGAGTCCAAAATCGTCGACCGCTAGAGATTGCGCTTCATCAAGCGTTACTCTATAGCCCGCGCCGACTGCGGGTTGCGTTTGAACGCCTGTTGTCGATATGTCAACGCGAACCGTAAACTCGCCCGCTGGAAGTTTCGTAATCGCATATTTGCCATTCTCGTCCGTAATCCCGCTCGGCTCGTTGGCGTCGTAGCGTCCGTTATTATTCAAGTCGACGTACGCCGTTAGACCCGCGATTCCGTTCTCGCTGAATTGCACGTATTCGCCGTCCATGCCTGAGAAGAGGTTGTAGAGGTCGTTCATGTTGTCGAGCCAGATAGCTTTCGGATCGATCGCCTGAATGCTCTTGAGATGACTACTATCGCCAACCCCAAAGACATTAATTGTAACGCCCATGTCGCGTAAGGTTTGCGCTTGAGAACTGCCGCTATTATTTTCTCCGTCAGTTATGAATATTACGATCGTTTCTCTATTCTGTTCAGCTTTTTCGTTAATAATAGTAATTGCTGTGTCTAATGCTTGACCAAAGTTTGTTCCTCCGTTAGGTCTGATTGAACGCGCAACTTCAACAAAGTCTGATATGCCGTTGCTATTAGCGTCGGCGCCAGCCTTAATAAATGTTTGGCGCCCAGATTCGACAGGATTAAGGTCATGAATTGTCGAGCTACTAAAGCTAATCAACGCAAGATCGGCGCTATTGCCTAAACCCAGATCAACCAGTTGCTGTTGATATTGTGTTAATGCGTAAATTACAGCGTCCATACGGTCGTCTCTACGATCGCCGTTCAAATCGCCAACCTTATCGCCCGTATAACTACCATTCATCGAACCTGACCGATCCACCACAAAGACCACGAGCGGATCGTCCCCAGGCACGAGCGTTGTGTCGCGCCGACCGTTTCGATTGACGTCTTCGTAGACCGTCCCCGTTATTTCAGAGGTTCCCGGTCCCACCACATTCACCACAAAGCTCTGAATATCGGTTCCTCCGTGCCCGTCGGAGGCGAGGACGGTGAAGTTGTACTGACCGAGTTCGGTAATCCATGTGAGTTCGCCGGTCTGCGGGTTAATGGTCGCGTTTTCTGGACCGTTGAGTAACGCGTAGGTTACGTCGTCTTCGTCGGGATCGACGGCGGTAACGGTGTAATTGTAGTCAAGATCTTTCTGGTAAAATCCATTATAATGGACGTCTCCTTGCGAGCAGTTATAGAAACCGAAGTAGCCGTCCTTGTACGTATCGTCTCTAAGGACGATAACGTCGAGTATAACGTCTCCTTGTGAGACTGTGATAATAAACTCATTGTCTTTGAAAACGAGGTTAAAGGTGTATTTAACATTCCGTTCCCAACCGATAGAATTATGATAAAGATTAGTAACGGCGGTGTTATTATCAGAATTCCATAGTTCCTTTTCCGTAATTTGTTCGTCAGCGTTGACAAGTTTAACTGTCATCCCTTGTGGAGCGACTCCCCAATCACTCCAACTTTGTGAACGACTCTTCCAATCGAAAATGTAGAAATGTCCCGTATCTTGATAGCCGAAGACGAAACCCATGAAGTCGTCGTCGCTATCAGTCGTCAGCCAATTGCCGGATATCTCTTGATTGAGAACCTTGAAATCGCTTAATAGTATGGATGGACGTGCGTTGTTCGTCTGTACGGCTACCGTATTGTTATTGGACAATACCCAATTAGGGTCTAATACCCAATTAGGGTCTACTGAACCGTTGTCTTTTATTGGAAATTCGATTCGTTGCCAATTGGAAAGATCACAAATAGTCGCTTGATCAGAAGCAATAACGGTCGTAACCGGTTCGCTAATAATAATCGGCGGGTGATTCTTCGGATTAGCGTAAACCATAACTGAAAAGGTTTGAGAATCTAACGCGCCTTGAGTGTCAGTAGCGATGACTGTAACGACGTTTTCTCCAATTTGATCAGCTGTTGGATTCCATGTAATAACGCCTGTTGATGGATTAATTTTCATGCCATCGGGCGCAAGAGCGAGTGAATAGACAACGTTGTCGCCATCTGGATCGATTGCGTCAACGTCATAAGAATAATTTGCGGAGCGAGTTAATTCGATCGACGTTTGAATTCTGAAATGAGAATCAGTTGTATGACGTTCGGCAAAGAAAAAGTCAAATGAATACGTGCCGCCAGGCGTCAATCCAAGGTCGTCCAGATTAACAGAATCGGCTACTTCAGTATGAATACCTCCGATATCGACAACGAGCTGGTCGTTAATAAAGACCCAGACGTCGTCGTCCCCGCTAAATGAAAAGGTTTCACCACCTAGATACGTAAAGAATGAATGACATTCAAGTGTAAAGTGATAATTATGACTATATCCTTCGTTACCAAATAACTGGTTGTCGATAGGAAAGAACCTCGCGTTATCATATTCGTAGACTCCGGATCCCTCGTAAGTCTCCATCAACGTTAATGGCAATGTCGTTGATATGTTGACGCCTTCAACGTCGTTATACCACTGGTTAAAAGCGTCTTTGCTGGTCAGAAGAGAACCACGAGTGTTAAATTCAACGTTAGGCGAGAGTTGTGGTTTTCTATCGGTTCCGATTGTATTTTGAACCATACCCTGCGAAGCCCAGTCTATACCACTGCCGTTAGGAGATTCAAAGTCTGGATGACTGAAGTGAAAGTCTCGTATAGTAGCATTTAGTGTAATCGTGCCTTGATCTGTTGTAACAGTCTCCGAAACAGGTCCTTCATCGGTAAGGTAAACTTCCGTTACGGGTGTAGAAACAATCACCGGCGCTCTATTCTCCGGCTGTTCAGTAACGTTAATCGTATAAGTTTGCGTAGCGCTACTCCGCGTCCGTCCTCGACGCGTATCGTAACGCTATAGGCGCCAAGTTCGGAGGGCGACCACGCGAGGTCGCCGGTTTTCGGGTTGATTGTCATACCGTCTGGCGCGACGTCGAGGGAGTAGGCGAGTACGTCGTTATTCGGATCCGTCGCGCGCGCGGGGTAGGAGTAGTCTTTATCGGGATACGCTTCGACTCCAGGAACGGTAACGAAGACCGGCGGCTGATTGGTCTTATAGACGTAAACGAGTTCGTACGTAAAGCGATTATGCCCGGGATTGAGGAACGCGATATCGGTCCATAGCGTCTTCTCGTTCGGATTGAGCGCGCCCCCTTCGATAGCCGATGAGACGTCGTAATATGGAATTCCCTCCTTCGTAACGCCGACGGGATCGAGGGGCGTTACGTTCAAGTCGCTTATATTGCGGACGCCGACGTAGAAGGGCGCGTCCGCCGCGTACTGACCAACGTTCTCGATCGCCAGTTCCGCGTAGAGGATATCGGCGCGCTCGTCGAAGCTCGTGCGCGCGTAGGACGGCTTAAAGCTCGGCGAGACGTCGAATTGCATATCTTCTAACTTTTCCGACTCTGTACGACCATATACGGCAACGGTTTCCGTAGCGACGCCTCCGTTCGAGTCGAAGGCGGTAATTTCGTAAAGATTATTACCAGGTTCAACTTGCGTCTTAACGAAGAAGTTGCCCGAGAGATCGATCGCGTCGACCGGCTTTCCGTTCACATAGGTCGCGACAATCGTTTCGCCGTCGCCGTCCGTCGTTGCGACGCCGTTTAGCACAATGGTCGAATCAACTTGATAAACGTCGTCCTGCGCTGGCGTAGCAACAGTTAGAACCGCCGGGTCGACGATCCCCATCGGTCTCTGGTTCCCTTCCGCGAGCGCAAATGTTCCAACGAGCGTCGCTTCACCGGTCGTAAGGTTAGCGGCGCGCTCGTATTCGTATACGAGTTTATCGGCGTAATCGAGAATCCAGATGGAGTCGCTGGCGCCGGTCGGATCGTTCGTAATTCCAATGGGATCGGCGTTTTCGGGATCGAGGGTCCATGACCCTAGGGTTGCGCCGGTCGCGGCGTCGTATAGAAAGACGGAGTTGAGTCGATCGTCGGTAACCCATAGGGTTGCGCCGTCGGTTGCAAGGCTTGTCGGATATTCGTTATTCGGATCGAGTTTAAAGGACGCGTCGGCGGTAAAGGCGCCTTGCGTGTGCGCGGCGGCGTCGGAGTACTTGAGAATTTCGCGTGTCATGCCGTCGACGAGCCATATATCAGCCCCATTGGTAGCAATTCCTTGCGGATCCTGCATATCGAGCGCCCGCCACGCGCCGAGCTTCCAGCCGTCTGGACTGCGCGTCTCTACCGTGCGCGCGATACTATCGACGATCCACAACTTACTACCGTCGACGTTCGCGGTAATATCGCGCACGCCGGGCGAGGTCGTTAAAAAGAAATCGCCGTTCTCTTCGCCCTCCGACGTATAGCGAAAGACCGAGTTCGCGCTAGCGTCGACGACGAAGAACTTCGTATTGGAGTCCGCCGCGACTCGAGGATCCGCTTGATCCGAAATGACGCTCGAAATCGGCGTCCCTTTAATCGTATCGACGCCAAAGAAAGGCGTGCCGTCCGCAAAAGCGCCGGTAAGATACCAGAGTTTATCGACCGGTCGCACAACCGCGTCGTACGAGCTGAAATGAAAGATCGCGTCCCGAACGCCGTCCGCATAGGGCTCGACGTCGAACGCGTTCAGACCGCCGTTCGAGTCCGCCGCTTCGCCGGGATAGAAGCGTACCGTCGCGACGTCGAGCGCCGTCGCGTCCAAATTACCAACGCTCCGAACGACGACGGGAATCTCCGCGTGCCGCTGAACCGGGTATACCGGATGAAGAATGTTATAATCGCCGGTAATAGGACGATTCATCGGCAATCCAATATAAATCTCGCCGTATCCGAATCGAGTTTCCTTCGCGTCGGCGCCGCCGTCGTCGTCCGTAACGGTAACGCGAACCGTGTAGATTCCGCCTTCTGCGTAACTATGCCGCAATGTGAACGCGCCCTGCGTGAGAACGCCGACCCCGCCCTGAACGACCGTCGGAACAGACTCCTCAACCGTTCCGTCTCCCCAATCGACAGAAACGACAAACGTCTCTGCCGTACCAGCGAGCGGATACGTGAACCCGGGATCGCTAAATTCGCCCGAGACGACGACGTACCGCTCGACCGTCCCGTCCTTCGCGACCTTACCGTCGACCGCGACCGCAAGTTCCGACATACTCGGCGCCACGTTCGCGACCGTAACCGCGCCCGACGCCGACGTCGAAACGCCCTGCGCGTCCGTAACCGTAACCGTAGCCGTATACTCGCCGTTATCAGCATAGACGTGCCCGGTAGAGATCGCGCCCCCGGCGCCGGTCGGCGCAACTTCGACCGTTTCAATCGTTCCGTCTCCCCAGTCGACGACCGCGCTATGAACGTCCCCGACGTCCGCGTCCGCGAACTCGACCGCGAGCGCAACCGGCGAACCTTCGACGACCCCGCCCTCGGGAACGTCGAATTCGAACGACGTTATCGTCGGCGTCGACCCGCCTCCGGTTGGCGTCGCCGAATAGATACGCACCCAACTGCCGCTATCGCCGTCGTTATTCACCAACCTGAAAATAAGCGTTCCCTCGGCGCCCTCCGGAACATTCGATAGATCGAGCGTTACGCGCGTTAGACCCGACTCGGCGTCGAGCGTCGTCGTACCGCCAACGGACGAGTCGAGTCCTTCCGTAATATTAAAGAAGGAATCGCGCGACTTACTGAACGTCTTAACGAGCGAGTACCCGTCGGAATCGACGAACGCAACCTCGAACGCGTCGTTAATCGACGTCGTATCGCTCGAGTCGAAACCGGTCTCGTACGTGAACGCAAGCGCGCGCGTCGCCGACGTGACCGTCCACGACTGACGCATCTCCACGACAAAGGAATCGCCCTCGCGCATAAGCGCGCCGTTCTCAATCGCCGTCGCGCCGCCCGCGCCAGACTCGGTTCCGCCGTTCTCCGTAACCGACCAGTTCGACAGATTATTGGCAAATCGCACAACCTGCGTTACGCCGGAACTAACGACGCCAGTCCCAGCGTTCGCGCCGATTGCGCCAGACTCGTCCCCGCCAAGCGATTCCGATTCGCCCGCGTCGCCGCTCGTAGGCGCAACGTTTGACTCCGCTACCGCCGGTTCCGCGCTCTCGGTCGCGTCTTCGACCGCGTTCGACGCGTCCGCGCCGCCCCCGAGATCGCCGTACGGATCCGTCGAAGGACGCGGCGACACGCTAAAACCGTCCCGTTCGCCGAGCGCGACTATAGAATACAGTCCGGAAACGCCCGAACCGACCGACATAGCGCTCGACGTCGCCAACGTATTCTCCAATGCGCTCGGGCTGCGCCATACTCCGGCGTAAGTCGCGTCCGAATTGAAACGACCCGCATTCGGGACTTCAGGCGCCTCAGAGCCGAGTTCGACCGCAAGATCGACGTTCAACTCGCTCGCGCTCGAAGACGCAACGTCGTCGCGCCACGCGTACTTGTTATTATCGGGCGCGATCCCGCCGCTTACGCTACGTCCGTTCTGAGGCGCGTCGAATTCCGGGCGCCAGTCGTTTGACTCGAGGTTTGCCCGGCTAAGATCGATGAACGCGGAAGTTGGCGCGGTCTCGAACTGGTCGCGCGCGACGCCGTTCATTCGAGCGATCGAGCGATTAAGACTCGCATTGAGGCTCTTAGCGACCGAGGGCGCGAGTCCGCCGCCGGGAAAGAACGGTAGTAGCGAACCGATATTGTCGCGACTTTCGAGCTGTTCAAATACGGACCGGCGTAGTGCGAGAGGGCGCGTCTTGCTCTTAAGATTGATCTTTTTGGCGGTTCCGGATACGGCGTTCTTCTGCTCTTTTTTCATGGCGATTCTTCCCGAGCGACGCGACTGATCTTGCGCGCGCTATATGCTATTCACGACGTCAAGTAGGTTAAGACGCGCGTCGAGCTCGAACCCGACGCGACGTCGACGATATCGTTATTAACGACAATAATACATCGCGCGCTCAAAAAAAGAAAGGAAAAAACGTCAGTTTGCTCTATTTTATCAAAAAAAAAAAAATGACTATTTGCACCAGATTTTTTCTGCCGATACACGTGAAAGCGGCGTCGTTCCATCTGAGAGGACTCGAGGAGAGCGAAACCGTACATTGCGCAGTTCAAGTGAGACGCTGAAACGAACGTGAAAGAGTGAACAGGCGTGATGTGGAAAACTCCTATTTTGCCAATTTTAACTAATGAGCCGGTAGAGAGACGTCCGATATAGTCGACGATCGGTTGCGAACCGCACAGGTAGCGACCGGATCGCGTTGTCGACGGACGACGACGCGCATTGACAGCGAACGTTTATTCAGGAGAAGAGTAAGGAAGCTCAGATGAAAAAGAAGGATTGGATAAAGGTCGCGCTACTAGCGGTAGCGACCAGTTGCGGCGCGGGGGTCGCATATGGACAATCAGGCTTGCACGGGTCGGGCGCATTTGACGTCGGCGGTTTTCGTAGCGGTACGGGCGCCATGTCCCAGCAGTCGTATATGCCGAGCGCAGGTTGCGATAGTTGCGACGGCGGAACGTGCGAGGTCGGCGGGTACGGCTTGGACTGCGGCGACGAATGTGGCGTGGGTTCCGCGCCCGGTTTCTTCGGCGGCGCGGAATGGCTAACGTGGCAGGTGAACGGCGGGTCGCAGAATTATGCTGTCGCGCTGAATCCGCGGACGCTCACGGAGCGTTATACGAAGGACGCGGCGCAGAAAGGGAACGGCGTTCGCGGCAAGGTCGGGTACCGAACGTCGAGTATGTGGGACGTCGCGGTCGGTTACACGTATTTCAAGGCGGACGACTCCGGGGGCGTGAGCTCTGATTCAGACCCCAGCTCTCTTTTCGTTGCGACGCGCAGTCGCGCCAATCTAGCGACGCAAAACGCTCAGGGACCTCAGGCGGTCAGTTATCAAGACAAACTTGAAATGCAGGCGCTCGACTTTGAAGTAGGACGCAAGTTGCAGTACGGTAATTTCGACTTTCGTCCCTTCGGCGGCTTCAGATGGCTGGAGCTCGACGCGAAACAGGGCGGCGGCTATCAGTACGCGCCGAACGGCGTAGCGACGGGGTTGCCGACAAGACTGGCGTCGAGCGACCTTACGAGTTCGTCGCTCCTCAAGGGGTACGGTCTCCGCATGGGCGCCGAGGCAAGCGTCGATCTCTTTGGCGGCTTTCGCGCGTACGGTCGCGGCGCGGCGTCCGTGCTCGTTGGCGAAATGAAGTCGAAAGCGACTGAAATTAACGAGCAGGACGGTCAGGTTCTCAATCGCGACGTGAAAGAAACGCTTGCCGTACCGGGTTTGGAAGCGGCGGCAGGACTAGCGTGGCGCTTCGATATGCTTGAGGTTCGCGGCGGCTACGAGCTCAATACGATCTTTAACGGCACGAACCATAACGGCAGGCGAGACGACCTCCTCTTCCACGGCTTCTTCGCCGGCGCCTCGATTAATTACTAACCTCTCTTTGCCTCAAGCCGTGTGCGAACCGGACGCTTCGCTAGTCGAGGCGTCCGGTTTTTTAGGGCGCAAAGTTACGCTTCTGCCGAATCTAGCCATATTCTAACGTCGACGACTTCCACGTCTAAGAAGTCTGCGATCTCTTCGTCGTTCCACCCCTTCTTGCGCAGTTTCGCCGCCATTTCCTTCTGTATTTCTACGCGTCCTTCCACGCGACCTTTCTCGCGTTCTTTCTCGCGTTCTTTCACGCGTCTTTCTGCTAGTTTCTCGTTAACCTTCTTGTTAATCCTGTCATTAATAGCCCGATTAATAACCTCGCACATATTTTCCGGCTCCTTTTCGTAACCTTCCATGCGCGTCGCATACGTTAATCCCTTGCGTGTCGCGTCGCATTTCAGAGCGTTAATCTCTCGCCGAATCAAGCCATATTCTAACGTCGACGACTTCCACGTCTAAGAAGTCTGCGATCTCTTCGTCGCTCCACCCCTTCTTGCGCAGTTTCGCCGCCATCGTTTTTTGTTTCGCTAGCTGTTTCACCGCCATTTCTTTTTGCGTTTCAGCGCGTCCTTCCTCGCGTCCTTCCTTGCGCCCTTCCTGGCGTTCATCTGCTAGTCTCTTGCTAATCCTTGCATTAACAGCCCGATCAATAATCTCGCACATATTCTCCGGCTCCTTTTCGTAACCTTCCATAATATTGTTATAGTCATACCGATCGTCGTTAGCGACGTACGTCATGAAATCGCACATTTGTCGAACATGTACGATCTTGAGTTCTGGTATGACAAATTCTATCTTCCGTCGCTTTGCGCGAAAGTATCGCGCAATGATCTGAATCTCGTTCGGGAACACGACCAGTTCGTCGTCCGTCATTCCAGCGAAATCAACGACTTTTATCTGGTAATCGTCGAAATGCGGCGCCATGACGCGCGCCATTCGATCGGACATAGTCGCGCGATCGGATAGTTTGAGATTCGCGCGCCACTGGTCGACTCCGAAGTGGAGCACGGTCGTAAAGACCGGCGCAACGCGCGAGACGCCTATGTTATACCGCTTTTTCAGCGACTCGTTGTCGAGCTGATCGCGATACGTCGCGCCGTTGTAGCCCGCGACGCGCACCGGCATGAACGGC
>ONJR01000020.1 GCA_900318195.1 uncultured Planctomycetota bacterium | reverse complement strand
CTCGCGGATCGCTCGACGCTCAACGAGACCCCGTTCCTACCGGTCGAAGGAACCTCGTACGCGGACGCGTACGCGTCGATTTCGCTCGAATACGCGCCCCCGCTACTGGGCAACGTCGTCGTTGAGCCGAAGCCGACCAGTTCGCTCGCGCTCGTTACGGAATCGGGCGCGCCGTTGCTCGCGTTCTGGCGGTTCGGACTCGGGCGGGTCGTCGCGTTCACGTCGGACGTCGACGGCAGGTGGTCGGCGGAATGGCTCGACTGGTCGGACTTCGGTCCGTTCTGGGCGCAAACGTTGCGGTTCGCCGGTCGTGACGCGCAGGACGCGCGCTCGGAGCTCGCGATTAGCGTACAGGGCGCGCGCGCGCAGGTCGCGGTCAACGCGCTCACGCGTTCGGGCGCGCGTCTCAACGGCGGGACGGGTCGCGTTACGCTCGTCGACCGGCAGGGTCGCAAGCGCGCGTACGAGCTTGAGCAGAGCGGTCCAGGTCGTTACGAGGCGTCCTTTGCGGTCGATCCGGACGCGAAATACGGCGCGCAGGCGACGATCGAGCGCAACGGCGAGCCGGTCGTGGCGCTCAATCGTATCATTTACGCGCCGAAGAGTCGCGAGTCGGACGTTAAGCCGGCGAACGAGAAACTACTGCGCGCGCTCGCGAACTCGACGCGCGGACTCTACGCGACGGACGCGCGCGAACTCGCGACCGCTGCAAGTCGCGCGGACATGGACGCGGACGCGCGCCGCGCCGCGCCGTTGCGCAACCCGTTGCTACTGCTCGCGCTCGCGCTCTACGTGCTCGACGTCTATTTGCGGCGCGGCGTCTTTGCGAAGGAGCGATAGCGTGTACAATAAAGTTAGAATTGAAACTGCGAAACGTTGGAACGGCGTGACAGCGACGCCGTTCGTTCGCAGCCCCCATACGATAAGGTGAAGACGATGACCAAGGAAGACACGGAATATAGCGTTCGACTCGAATCGTACCGTCGGCTAACGCGCGCGGTGCGACGCCGCATTCTAGCGCGCGACCTGTGCGACGCGTTCGCGACGAATCTCATTTTGACGGGCGTTGTCGCGTTGCTCTTCGCCGCGCTGACCTCATATCTTGGCAAGTTCCCAACGACGCCGGCGAACTTTACGCTCGCAACCGTAGCGATCGCGCTCGCAGCGACGCTTGCTTCGGTTCTATCGTCGGAACGCGAGCGGTTCGCGTCGGAAAAGGCGATCGACGCGAAATATCGTCTTAAGGACCGATGCCTTACCGCGTCGGAGCTACTGGAGCGTATGCAGACGCGCGCCGCGACCGCGATCGAGGCGCTGCAGCTGGAAGACTGCTTCGCGCGAGTCGAGACGGCGCGCGCGCAGGACGTCGTGTCGCTACGACCGCAACGCGTTAAGGTTCGCGCGGCGGTCATTGTCGCGCTCGCGCTCCTATTCGTCGCGATCGTATGGAAGCCGTTCGTGGACCAGGCGCTCGCGAGCGCGCCGAACGAGACCGTGCTCGACGTTACGCGCGAGATCAACGAGAATATCCTACCAGAGATTGAGAAGCTCGTCGCGGAGAATCCGGAAAACGAGAATCTCCAAAAGCTGAATACGAAGTTGCAGAATCTCGCGTCGGAAATCGAGCGTTACAACGACGATCCTAAACGCGGAACGGCGCTCGTCGCGCAAATGGAGCAGGAGATTCAGAAGGCGATCGCGGCGAGTGGAATCGAGACGACCGACGCCGCGCTCAAGGAGCTCGGCGCCGCTATGACGGGAATCGAGACGACCCGCAATATAGCGCAAGCGTTCGCGAACGGCGACTACGACCTCGCGGCGGACGAGCTGGAGAAGCTCGACTTTGAGAAGATGTCCGCGCGCGATCGTCAGGCGCTCGCCGAGAAGCTCAAGGCGGCGGCCGAGATCATACGGAGTCGTAAGGAGGAGCAGACGGCGCAGCTAACGGAGCAGTTGGCGGAAGAGTTGCAGGCTGGTCAGTGCGCGTCGTGCAAGAATACGGCGTGCAAGCTGGCGGGCAAGGTTCGCGCGCAGAAGAAAAATAAGGAGACGGCGAAGCAGTTGGACTGCCAGCTAGCGCGATTGGGCTTGTGTAAATCGAACTGCGCTGGCGCGTGCGCGACGTGCGAGCAGAACTGCCCGTCTTCGGGCGCGCCGAGCGGCGACAAGCAGAGTTCAGGGCAATCGGGCGCAGGTCAGAAGCAGAGCGGGGGCGGCTCGGGCGCGCAATCGCTTGAGAGTTCGTCGCTTGCGTCGGATCCGCTCGCGGGCAAGGACAGTCAGTTGAACTCGACGCGCAATCTTACGAAGGTCGAGGGGCGCGAGAGCGAAGAGGGGGACTCGAGCGCGGAGCGAATCGAGTCGAGCGAAGCGGTCGCGGTCGCAGCGGGTCGCGAGCGCGATCTGGACGAGCGCGAGTACGCGAAGCAGATCGAGGCGGCGCTCGACGCGGACAATATTCCGCTGGAGCGGCGCAAGGTCGCGCGCGAATATTTCGAGAAACTCCGGGCCGCGCAGCGCGCGCAGAGCGCGGAATAGCGAGTCGTGGGTCAAGTTAGTCGAACGCGTTATTGCGCCGCGCGCGCAATAACGCGTTTTTGCGTTGTTGGAATACGAATATAACGTTTATGCGGGTCTGGTTTGAGCTAAGATTATAACTTTTCGGCTTGTCAATTTAGCTAATTCAGGTTATACTAACAAGCGACGCAGATTGCGTCGAAGGTATCGACGTTGAGTCGTCGAATGAGCACACAAGCGCGTTGCGCATAACATATTGAGTTCACGATAGCGTGAAGGATCGGGAAAATGCCACGAACGAAACGGGACGAAGACCTATTCAATCAGTCGTCGACCTCGATGTCCTTTTTAGAGCATCTCGACGAGTTGCGAGCCTGCCTCATTGGCTCGTTATTATGCGTTACAGTAGGGGTCGTTGTCACGATGATACCGATCGGCAAGTTGCCGTCGCTCACGACGATGGCGGTCGATTACATTCAGCATCCTCTGAAGAAGTCCCTGGAATCGTATCACATCATGCAATCGCAGAAGCAATTGCAGAAGAAGATAACGGAGTTGCGCGAACTGGGCTACGACACGGACATCGCGGACGCGCCCGCAAAGTTGCACATGACAGCGCATCCGTTCTATATTTTCCCGAAGGACCTCGACGTATTGCGCAGCGCGGGCGTACAAGCGACGGTTGGGACGTCGTTACCGGAAGAGGAGCGCGCGCGTCGCGCGAAGTTAGCGTTAGTCGATAATTTCGGGTCGTACAAAGACGAGCTTATAACGCAGACGACGCTTTCGTCGGCGTCTGGCAAGAACGAGCCGACGATGATTCTATTATGGGAGAAGATCGGCGAGGACGCGCGCTCGAAGACGCGCGCGCTGTCGGTGCAGGAGTCGTTCTTTATCTTTCTGAAGACCTCGTTATTTTTAGGGGTTGTTCTAGCGAGTCCGGGGGTCTTCTGGTATTTCTGGCGATTCGTTGGCGCCGGGCTGTATCCGTCGGAGAAGAAGTACGTCTATCGATTCTTACCATTGAGTATTGGTCTATTTCTCGCAGGGTTTGCGTTAGCGTTCTTTGTGGTCTTTGAGCTGATGTTGCAGTTCTTATTCCGCTTCAACGCGGGGATGAATATTGAGCCGGACACGCGCATTAGCGAGTGGTTGAATTTCGCGTTATTGATCCCGATCGCGTTTGGCGCCGCGTTCCAATTGCCGTTGGTTATGTTCGTACTGGAGCGCCTGCGCATCTTTACAATCGAGACGTACATGTCGAAGTGGCGAATCGCTATCTTTGGCATTGCGGTTATGGCAATGCTCATTACGCCCCCGGATCCATGGTCCATGATCTTCATGCTGACCTGCCTAATTCTACTCTATTTCGGCGGCGTCTTACTATGCAAACTATTCCCGCTACCACCCGACGAGTTCGCCGACGAAGAGGATTAATACCCGAAGCATAGGTAACGACGGCGACAATCACGCCGGCATTACCAGTTCGCGACGCCTACGTATCGACTAAATGACGTCCCACCGAAGGTCAATCGGACCCGGGCTTCGCCCGGGCGCCTGGAACGACGCTTCGCTTTGCGCCGCACACAGCATTGCAAAGCAATGCCGCCGAATTGAACGAGTAGCCCCGCTTGTCGGGGCTGCCGTTTAATTCGGCGATTTTTCTATTGATAATCGACATATGATTCATACCCGTTCGTCGGGACTGCCGGGCGATCGGAAATCATAGTCAATAGCGCCCTATATATAGCATTAACGCGTTGCACATTCCATGCGCCCGGGCGAAGCCCGGGCCCGATTGACCTTCGGTGAGGATGTAATTTCGTCCACCCGTAAACGTCGTGCACAAGTAACGACGACGTGATTTATGCCGCTAGATCGTTGCGTCGTTTATGAATTCACGAGGTCGTCTAGGGTAACCGTATTGCCAATGCGTCGATCGTTCTCGTCGAGACTGCCGGCGCGCCAGTTGTTCAGTTGTATCGCCGCGTTTTTGAACGATGTGAAGAATGCGGCGAATAGGATGGTGGTTACGCAAAGGACAGGTCCAATCAAGCTCGCAATCGTGAAGTAAATGGCGCCTTGCATGAATGATGGTACGCCGTATAGTCTCAATAGTATGGGTAGTACGAGAAGAAACGCAGGAAGCAGGAAAAGAAGCAACGAGAGCATAATCGCCGCGCCTTTTGACACGAACTTTGCCTTCTCACCCAATTGCGCGCCTACTCGTTGATAAAGTTTAAACGCCTTGTTCATATCGTTCGCGCCGCCGATGAACGCAATGAAGATCCAGTATAACTGGAAGAACGGAATGAATAAGAATCCAACTGCGTAACCGGGCGATACTCGCGCAATATTGTCAGGAATCGATTTCCAGAATGAAAAGAGGAACATCCAAATAAAGACCCAAGCAGCAGTGTTGAATATGCTACTGACGGATGAAAGAAATCCTACCACATTGACCGCGTGAAGCCCCAAAAAGATGTCGTCGCTTGGTTCAAGTTCTCTTACAATAATGACGGCAATAGCGGCAATAAGCGCCACCGCCGCAATGATCGAAACGATCGACGTAATCCAAATCCACCTATATCGAAACCGTAACTGCCCGTTCCTCTTAACCCTCTCCATAGGCGCCAACGGGGTCAATTCAATCGCTTCGAGCGCCGCCATCTGCTGCATAGCGGGGGTCATGTACATATTCGGGTTGAGTCCGGCGTTGACGCGTTCTAGTCGCGCTTTGAACGCGGGCTCAGACCTCATTTTACGCGCGTTCTCGCCCTGTCGCCATACGACGGAATCGACGCTCGCGCGCCCCTGCTCGACGAACTCGAGAATCTCGGTAATCGAGTACGGTCCCCTGCCCTGAATACCGTCGACGCTATAGTACCACTCCTGCGGCTCCGCGCTCGGTCGCACGGCGGCAGCAGCAGCCTGATCCGCGCCGCCGCCGCTCGCGCCGAACCCGCCGACCCCGCCGCCGCCGCTCGGCGCGTTGAACTGCAGCGCGAAATACGGCTCCGTCGATATCTCGCGCGAATTCTCGCCCTCGCGCCAGACGAGCGTGTCGCCCTTAACGCGCCCGTCCCGAATCCACTGCAGAACGTCGCTACCGCGATACGGTCCGAAGACCGTCTGACGATCCATACTCAGGAACCAGACGGCGGCGTCCGCGTCAGCGGCGCCACCCGGCGCGCCGACGCTCACGCCGAAGAACGGCGCTAGTTCCGGAAACTCGTCCGCGCGCTTCCATTCAAGTTTATTAGTCGACGCGCGCGTCTCCGCCGTTACGCGACCAGAATCGATCCAGCCCTTAATCGTCGCAACTGGAAACGGTCCAAATGCGCGACCCGATACCTCGACAAAATAAGTCATTTCGCAACTACCCTATCCCCGTCTAAAAGTTCCGCCGACGTCTACGCAACGCCGCGCGGATTTCTTTGTATAATGCAATCGTTCCCCAACAACGCGCTACCGACTCGGCGGCGCGTACAGTACCTCGTCGAGCCGCGCGCGCGCCGCAATTCGCTCCGCTTCCGTAGCAAGCGGCTCAACCGACTGGCGCAATTCCAAAATCCGGCGCGTTAGCTCCGTCATGCGTCGAAGCGCCGCAAGATGAAACGATAACCCGCCGAAAAATAGCCCGTACGTCGCAACGCACGCCCACGCGACGCCCCAGTCGCTACCCCAGAAGTTCTCGCGTCCGATCAGGAAATCGAGCGCCGCTTCGTCCGCGCGCGTTACAAATGTAACAAGGAACGACCAGACGCCGACTATTAACGCGCCGGAAAAGCACGATAACGCCAAGCAGCCAAAGACCGCGCCCGAACGCGCGTTCAAACGATTCCCCTCCAACTCCTCCAACGCGCGCATGCCGTCACGAAAGCCGCGAACGAACTCCGCGTAATACCAGTATAAATTCAAGCCCGGTACGAAAAAGGGCAAGACCGCAAGCCAAGGGGAACGCGATCCAAACTCCGCCGGTAGCGCGCGACGATACGTCCATAACACGCCGAGCGTCCCGAAAAAGCTCAATAATATGCAGCCGCGGAACGCCGCGCCCGACCAAAGCTCCGGCGCGTCGACGTAATCGACGTAGTCCTGGATGATCAAAAAGAACCCGAAGAAGAATAGCAACGGGATCGCCGCAAGACTACCCTGCGCGACGCGATAGAAGCTCGACGAACGAACCTTAAGGCGCTCGTACTCAACGAACTCCGGCGCGGAAGAATCAGGCGGCAGAACGTAGTCGTCCGCGCCCTCGTAACCGGGCTGACCGTAAGGATTCATTATCGCCTCCTATTTCGGAACGTCGACCCGCAAATAGACCGGCGTCCAGCGCGCTTTCGTCCAGTCGGTCCCGACCGTGAGCTTCGCAACGCCCGAACTCGACTCGCCGCACTCTTCCGCGACCGCGCCCTCGCCGCGCGCGACGTAAAGCCGACCGTTCGCCGACTCCTCGCCCTCCTTAAAGACGACGCTAGGCGCGCCGTTCACAACGTCGATAAATCCGACCCAGCGATATTCGCGCTTCAGCGCGGCGCCCCACTCTTCCGTAGCGCGGCGCGCATCCGAGCCGGCGCTAGCAAGCGACGGCGCCTCGCGCAACGCGGTGATCGCCGCGTTACGGGACGCGCGCAACTCCTTGCCAGGCCGCATAAAGTTCAGCTCGAAATGTACGTCCGGCTTGTCCTGGACCGACCGTCGCCATTCGCCAAAGGACGCGAGCGGCGGATAGTTCGCAACGCATTGCGACAGCTTGCCGACGAGCGCGAGCTTGAGCGCTGGATCCAACGCCTCAGGGTCAGTCTCGTCGAGCGTCTTGAACGCGGCGGCCAACGTCGTCTCGAACGACTTGTAGTCGTCCTGCAGCCGTTCCTTAACGAGCTCGTGCAACGCGTACTGCGGCGCGACGAGCGTCGGGATCGGGTTCGTCTTACTCTTGAACTCGACCGCGTTGAAATCCTTCGGCGTACCCTTCGGCTCCATGAGGTACTTTAAGCCCTTAACGCTGCCGTCTTGAGGCGCGCTCGTTACGTAATAGTATTCCCCGTCGACGCTATGCAGAACCCAGAGCGGACGCGAATAATCCGCGAACGCGTTGCGCAACGCTTTAATCGCGCCGGCGTACCCGCCCGCGTTCGCAAAAGTCTTGAGCTGGTTCGCGTATTCGGTCGCGTTCATAAACTCGGGCGCAAAGGAGAGCGCGGCGCTCTTTCCCGTCAGCGGCTCGGTCGCGCGCTCGTAGGTCGACTTGTCCCACGCCCATGTGTTCGCGTTACCGTGCGCGGCGACGAACGCCTTCCATTCGTCGGCGCGCGCGACGTTCCCGACGTCCGTCTGAGCCGCCGCGAGCGCTGTCCCAAGCGCGCTCTCCGACCCGAACTTATCCTTAGCGCTCGCGAGCGCCGCGCGATACGCCGCCGCATCGCCGACGCTCGCGCCGAGCGCGCGCGTGAGCTCGTCGACCGCCGCCGCGTCTCGGGTCGATTCGAGCGTCTTCGTTACCTTCGTTTCCAACGCCTTGCGACTATTAATCGAGGGCGCGGAGACGCCGTCCCCGATCTTCTCGTTCTCCGCGAGTCGCCCGATCTTATCGAGCAGTTTGTCGAGCTGCAGCGCCTTCTCCGTTAGGGGCGCCTCCGCGTTCGACTCGATCGCGTCGAACTCGTCCGTGAGCGCCTTGAGCTCCGTCGTATAGCTCTGCTCACGTTGCGCGCGCCCGCGACTCTCGACCGTACGATCGCGATCGTACAGCTCGTTGTACTGCGTCTGCTCCGCGTTGGTTCGGATCTGCTTCTTGAGATTCCCGAGCATTCTGAACGCCGACTGTCCTCGAGAATGCCGCTCCTCAATCTCCTCGACCGCGCGCGCGAACGCCGCCTGACGCTGCTCCTCCTTCTCCACCGTACGCTCGTAACGCTGGACCGCAAGGTCGTACGCGCTTATACCAGCGCAGGTCGCGTCGTTGTGGTCGATGAGATCGCGCGCGCGCGCGAGCTGGTCGTAATTGCTAGGCTTCGTCTCGATCTGATCGAACGCGTCGAGCGCCGACTCGATCTCAGCCGCCGCCGACTCCGCCGCGCGCGTGCGCGCGCTATTCGCCGTCGTCTTAACGATTAAAAACGAGAAGAAACCGACGAGCAGAACGATCGCCGAAATGATCGCGACCCGCTTCCGACGCTTCTGCGCAACGATCGAATGCATACGCCCTTCGACCTCCTCGCGCACGTCGGGCGGAATCGAGGTCCCGGCGGCGTCGGCGGCGAGTTCCGCCTCTTCCAGTAGGTTCGCGAGCTCGTCGACGCCCGCGCGACGCGACGCCGCGCTCGTCAGCTTGCCGAGCTTCTGACGAAAGACGTTGTTCGCGATCGCGCTGTGCTCAATGAACTGCGCCTGACTAATAAGACTCGAAATCTCCTGCGTGAGGTCCGCCGGCGCTATGCTCAGCGCGCCCTGATAGTACGCGCGCGACCGCTCGAACTCCGCGTTATAGCGCATACTCTCCTCGTCCGAGCTCGCGCGCCGCCAGCGTCCGACGAAGTCCTCGAGCTGACGCAACGTCGTTACGTTCGCCGCATACTCGCGCCACTGACGCGCCGCCTCGACCATATCGTTCGGCGCCGGCGTCTCACGATGCGGGGACGTCAGATTCGAGAAAATGCGTTCGAGATCCGTTGTGAGCGCAAGCTCCGGCGTCATTTTCGATAAGACCCCGCGCGCCTCCTCCTCGAACTGCTTCTCCAGCATGGTAATATCGCGCCGAAGAAACTCGCAGTAGTTCGGGAGCCCTTCCTTAATTCGGTACATGGAGTCGAGCCGCTTCGTCGCCGACGCGCGCTCGAGCTCCAGACGACGATACCGCGCGTACTGCGCGTTGACCTTCTCGAACTCCAAGTCGAAGACAAAGATATTCGCGCTCGCCTCGCGAGAGATCGGTATCGGAGCCTCCAGCCCTAAAATGCGGCAGATCTCCTGCCACTCGTCGAACTCCGCGAACATGAGCGTCATGGAGTCCTCAAGGAAATGCTCCGCCTTCATGAGCCGGTACGTCTCGCACAACTGACCGCTCTGTAAACATACGTTCGCCCTCGCTAAGCCCGCGTCCACGATCTTGCAACTGCGGGAAAACGTCTGCGATAAGTCTTGTAACTCCGGCTCCGAAAAACCCTCCGGGTCTTCCAGCACGCGCTTGATTTTTGATACGATTTCGGAATAGGTCATGGGTCGCTCTGGGGTATTCCACGTGTAAATTATAATCTAAAAAGAAGTCTTTAAATTCGGCGTTATTCTCACTCGTTGAGTCTACTCTCTGAAACGCTATTTATGGACATAAACTCCCTACAAGGTATTTTTAGGATTCCAATTTTGGTGAAATTATCAATTTCATTATCTGGACTCATTAAATAATGCAGATCAAACTCGAAAAAACGTTCAACTTGGGGAGGATCACTTTGATCAACTGACGTCGAAGTCATATTCCGTACATGGTTTATTTTAAAGAACAACTGGTAGCCGCCATTATTCCCACTCTTTTTTTTATACGATCCCTCTAGCGCAATATTATACTCTTGATTATTTTCCGATTTGAGATTTAATGAAATCACCTGTTTCTTATCTCTTATAAATTGGGTAACTTTATTATCGTTACCATTTTCATTATGTCGAATAGTCACATTTTCTAATAATTGATCATGCGATACAATTCGACAATTTGAGATAACAAGACAGGGATTCTTCGCTGCTTCAACACTTTCCTTGCTGGTTGAGACGTCAAGCTTAGGATCACTAAATAAATTCCCTAGCGGAACATCACGATCGTTTTCAATAGAACATATGCCAATACTTTCAAGTCTAGGAAAGAGAGGAATCAATTCGGATTCAAAACAATCCTCGCCCTCTGATATTACTAATTGCAAGCGAACAGCCTGAGAAAAATATTTTTGAATATCGAACATATCTTTATTGTCAACTTGATCACTCCCGCTACCATAATCAACAACAATTGTTCCATTGCTTTCGATAATAACAGTCGCTTCGCCTTTTTCTGTCGTTCTACTAGCGTTCTTAGTAATTGTTAGAGGAAATGAGGAGAAATTTTTATTTCCATCGAGTCGTACTTGCGAAGAATAAACATTATGATTATCTAGATTTTCCTCGATTAGTTGCCACTGACTTTGCGGCGCGACTATATGATTCCTTCTCTCCGAGCCGTTCTTGTTAATTTTCTCGATAAATCTAATTTCAATTTTAGGAGAATTATTTTTATTTTGCAATTCAAGTAATTTAGTTAGCGGACTTCCTGAGGAATCGTCTTGACCATTTTCCTTGTAAACACAAAGACATACGTGATCGTCTAATTCTTTAAAATCTGCACGTTCACCAGCTTTTGATTCCTCAAGTAGAAGATTTTCATCTTTAATATTATCGATGAAATTTTCGGCGTATTCTCGCCAATCCGGCTCTTCCACTGTCGCTGCTTTGTCAAGTAGTGAACTATTTTCATGATCGTCTTCACTTTCTGAACTAGACACAACCTCCTCGTCAGGCTGTGGAGCTTGGGCGTCAGCTTGCTCTGCTAAGGCGCTTGCCCCCACATCAGAAGTTTCCGTAGAATCTGGTTCACTATTGGTCTTATTTGTGTTGTTAACAGCTAGATTACCACCATCGTCAGGTGAGTCAGCTTCATCAGGATCTCCCACCTGAGGTGTTTTTTCCAAATTTCCTTCCGTTTGCGATTCAGAGGATACACTGGAAGTTTCTTCTGTTTTGCTGGGAACCTCTACAGGACTCGATACGCTTGCAGGCTCTTTACCTTTCTGCGGATCAGCCTCTTCCTTTATATCCTTGCTATGGTTAATAACCGCTTTTAGCCCTTCACCCGCCCCAGGAATCAAAAAGATCGCCACTATAGCAAGCGACGCAGAGAACGCAAGTGCAGCAGCGCTTCCCAAGAACCACTTAAGAGCGCTAGACTTATTCTCCCGGCGTTTACTCTGACGAGCAAACGGATCCCTCTCCTCTTGCCCGGGCTGTTGCCAATCTCGCCCATAATTTAGCGGCTTAGCGCCATTCGGCACCTCAATTCCCCCGCTAGTCGGATAAACTCCGGACGCATCGACGCCATATCCGTCATTATTAGCGAGCGGCGGCGGCACGCTACCCGAGTTAGCGCTCGGCGGCACGTTAGCAGACGCCGAGAGCGGAACGCCTGCGCCGAGCGCCGCGGCATTTCTCGGCGGAACAGGCGGGAACCCGGGCGGCGTAGCTTGCGCAGTCGCTTCACCTCTCGCCTGGCGAACCATATTGGCAAAATTTGCGTCGCGCAAAATAGTGTCGGGAATGGGCGCGCTCGCGCCGTACCGGGTCAGATCGAGTAGCAGAGCGCGCGGGTTAGCGCGCAGGTTCGCTTCTTCTTGCGATCCAGCGAGTACGGCGCGCCATTGGCATTGCGACCCGAGGGGCGCGTTCATGTAGTAGGTCGAGAAGGTCGCCTTCCAGCGCATGGCAAGGGGGAGTAGTCGAATCGACTCCTGGAAGAGCTTTAGTATGCGCATGGAGGAATTAACGTTCTGATCGGGCGCGTAGACGATCGTCACGGGCGTTCCGGAGTACACGGTCGCAGCGAGCGCGGCGCCCCAGTCGTAGGAGCCGGTCGCGCGCCGCCATTCTTCGCAGAGCGCAGTAGGCGCGTCGATAAGGTTCGGGAGCGCGATCGGTTCGAGCCATTTCGGGGACTGGTTCCAAGTTGCGTAGAAGAGACTAGCGCGGTCGTCGAGTATCGCGGCGGGTCCGGCGGTCGGCTGTTCCGCGCGATCGAGTAGTAGGAAGCTCGCGATCTTATTCGTGCGGTTCGTGTAGTCGAGCCCGGCGTCGGCGACCCGGCTCAGGATGCGCAACGTCTGCGCGCCGCTCTCAACGAGCATATGGGTATACGCGACAGGATTGAGCGCGCCCTTACCCGTCTCCGGCGCGAAGACGCGACGATAGCCCGACGTCGACGCGAGAAAGCTCGCGACCCTGTCCGGAATACCGCGCGTCGACGCCACGACGCAGAAGCCAAACGCGCCCGGTTGCAGACCCTTAGGAGACGACGTGTAGACGAGTTGCTGTGCCATGCTTGTACCCTACGCTTATTCTTGACTCTTAGACCCTTACCATCCCAACGCGTTACTCGACGCTACGATCGCTCGACTGCGCGACAACGAGCCCCTTCGTCATACGCGAAAGCGCGTACAGCATAGGAACTTCGATCCAAATCGGCTTCATATTAGCCGCGCGGAACCCGGACGCGCGCGTTACCGGGTCGATCTCCGGCGACGTGCCCGTCGCGCTCACCGGAATGTAAACGACGTCCTTCGCAAAGCTCTCGACCGCCATAACGAATTCCGGCGTATAACTCTGCAGCATTCTGCGCACCGCGTCGCTCGCCTCCTGGATATAGTCCGTGCGCAACGACATAATATTAAAGTCCCGATATTTCAACGGTTTAATCGGCGCGTCGTCCAAATTCATGCGCGGCGCGACCCCGCGCCAGACGTCGACCTTCGACACGATCACGACGACCGGATTCTCGTAACGTTCGCTCGTGCTCATATGACGATACGCGCGCACGCGCTTGACCATTTCGCCGAAGATCGTCTCCTGACGCAACGTCGACGACGTGCGAAAGTACGCCGCGCCCTCCGCGCCCAACTGAGGGTCGTTCGAGACACGCTGGCATTCCAGGCGAAAGCGCGGGTCCTGGATCGGGTCGAATAGAAAGAAGATGCAGCCGCTGTGCGCAAGGTGGCGCGTAACTGGGTTCGTCGTCGTATCGGCGCTCGCGGTCGGCAGGTAGCTTTCGCCCGCGTTGTCGTAGAGGCACACCATGCGCGCCACGTCGGTCGCGCGCTCGAAATTCGGATGGTTCACGCCCGG